>CAYTMM010000079.1:12324-13956 GCA_964438875.1 uncultured Sphingosinicella sp.
CCTCGATATTCTCCGGCGGCCAGCCAGGGATGTCCATGCCGAGGCGCAGGCCCATGCTGGCGAGGACTTCCTTGATCTCGTTCAGCGATTTGCGGCCGAAATTCGGTGTGCGGAGCATCTCGGCCTCGGTCTTCTGGACCAGGTCGCCGATATAGATGATGTTGTCGTTCTTGAGGCAGTTGGCGCTGCGGACCGACAATTCCAGCTCGTCAACCTTCTTGAGCAGATAGCGGTTGAGCTGGTTCGCGTCGGCTTCGCTCTGCTCTGCGCTCGGCGCGGCGACGCCGGCCATCGTCGGAACCGAGACCATGCCTTCGTCGAAATGAACGAAGAGCTGGAGCTGATCCTGCAGGATGCGCGCGGCATAAGCGAGCGCGTCGTCCGGCGTGACCGTACCGTCCGTGTCGACGGTCAGCGTCAGCTTGTCATAATCGAGTTCCTGCCCGACGCGGGTGTTCTCGACCTTGTAGCTGACCTGGCGGACCGGGCTGAAGAGCGCGTCGACCGGGATGAGGCCGATCGGCGCGTCGGCCGGGCGGTTGGCGGCGGCGGCGACATAACCCTTGCCGGCCTCGGCGGTCAGCTCCATGTTCAGCGTCGCGCCGTCGTCGAGGTGACAGATGACGAGATCGGGGTTCATCACCTCGATGTCGCCGGTCACCGCGATCTGGCCAGCGGTCACTTCACCGGGGCCGGTGGCGGAAAGCTGGAGCCGCTTGGTGCCCTCGCCCTCCATCTTGAGCGCGACCTGCTTTACGTTGAGCACGATGTCGGTCACGTCCTCGCGGACGCCCGCGAGGCTGCTGAATTCGTGCAGCACGCCCTCGATCTTAATCGAGGTAACGGCGGCGCCCTGAAGCGAGGAGAGGAGGACGCGGCGGAGCGAATTGCCGAGCGTCAGGCCGAAACCGCGCTCGAGCGGCTCGGCGACGAACGTGGCCTTGCGGCGGCTATCGCCTCCGGCCTTCTTCTCCAGCGCGTTGGGCTTCTTCATTTCCTGCCAGTTCTTTGCGTTGACGGCCATGATGTTCCCTTGGCTGTTGGGGAAACCTGGGGCGGGCTTCCCTGGGTATCTCGAAATGTCTCTGGCAGCCCGCCGAGGCGGGCGTACCGTAATCAGACGCGGCGGCGCTTGGAGGGGCGGACGCCGTTGTGCGGGATCGGGGTCACATCGCGGATCGACGTGATCGTGAAGCCCACGGCCTGCAGGGCGCGCAGCGCGCTCTCGCGGCCCGAACCCGGACCCTTCACTTCGACTTCGAGCGTACGCACGCCATGTTCGGCGGCCTTCTTCCCGGCGTCTTCGGCAGCGACCTGGGCGGCATAGGGCGTCGACTTGCGGCTGCCCTTGAAGCCCATCATGCCGGCCGAACTCCACGCGATGGCGTTGCCCTGGGCGTCGGTGATGGTGATCATCGTGTTGTTGAAGCTGGCGTTCACATGGGCGACGCCGGCGGTGATGTTCTTGCGCTCGCGACGGCGGAGGCGCTGCGGTTCACGTGCCATATCTAGTCTGACCTAACCTTTGAATTCGTTGCATTGACGCCGTGGCCGCTCGCGCGCGCCTCCGGCGAAGAAATAAGCGCTCCGCGCTTATTTCTGCTTGCCGGCGCTCGGCTTGGTCTTGCCCTT
>CAYTMM010000080.1:0-13728 GCA_964438875.1 uncultured Sphingosinicella sp.
TCCTGATCCGCAACAACGGCATTTCGCCGACCACGCAGGTGCGCGTCACCGATCAGCTTCCGGCCGGCTTCATCCTCGCCACTCCCGCGCCGACCGCGGCCGCATCGGGCGGAGCAAGCGTCAGCACGATCGCCTGTACCGGAACGAGCAACGTGGTCTGCGTGCTCGACGGGCTGTTCCCGGCCGACGGCTCGCCCGTCACCGTTACACTCTTCGCCCGCGCGGCCTTCCCCTATACCGGGCCGATCGGCGATCCGATCACGAACACCGCGACCATCTCGCCCGGCCGCGACGCTGGCGGGCAGGATCTCAGCCGCGATTCCAATCCGGACAATAACACAAAGACCTCGACAGTTGTCATCGCCCGTTCGTCCATCGCCGGCACCGTCTATGCGGACGACAATCTCGACGATGCCGTGCAGGCCAGCGAACGTCTGGCGGGTGTCACCGTGACGCTCACCGGCACCGACCAATATGGCAACGAGATCGGTCCGCGCAGCGTCGATACCGATGCGTCGGGCAACTTCCTGTTCGACGGTCTGCCGCCGGGCAATTACACGATCGTCGAGACGCAGCCTGCGGGGTTCTTCGACTATCGCGAGACAGCGGGAACCGCCGGCGGCACCGTCAACAATGCGGCGTTTGGCAGCGGCGAGGCGACGAACACGATCGCCGGCATCACGCTGGGCGCCAACACGCAGGCCACCGGCTATCTTTTCCAGGAGGTGCGGGCGGCCCGGCTGTCCGGCACCGTCTTCCGCGACGTCAACAATGACGGCGCGATCGACGCTGGCGAGACCGGCATCGGTCCGGACGGCTTTGCGTCCACGCCACATATCCGTATCACGGGCACAGACTTCCTAGGCGATCCGGTCAGCATCGATCGGACCGTCGACGCCAGCGGCAATTACAGTTTCGACAATCTGCCGCCGTCCGACGCCACCGGCTATACGGTCACCCAGCTCGTCCAGCCCACCGGCCTTGCGGACGGTCTCGACAGCAACGGCGCCGGCAATGTCGTCCCCGGCTCGGCCGGCCGGTCCGCGCCGGAGGGCATCGTCGTCGGTGTCGTCGCGCCGGGTGACAACTTCACCAACCGCAATTTCGGTGAAATCCCCACATCGTCGCTGTCGGGCATCGTCTTCCTCGATCCCAACGCCAATGCGACGCGCGATCCGTCCGAAACCAGCGGCCTGGCCGGCGCACAGATCCAGCTGACCGGCACCAACGATCTCGGCCAGGCGGTGAGCTGCTCCATCACGACGGATGCGAGCGGGCTTTACAGCTTCCCCATCGAGGGTGACGCCGATCCGGTGTGCCGCATCCTGCGGCCCGGCACCTATGCTCTTGTCCAGACGCCGGCCCCCGGCCTGACGCCGAGTGGCGCCTTCATCGGCACGGCCGGCGGCACGTCGGGCGGTGTGAGCGGGTCGGAGGTCGCTGCGCCGGGCGTGGCGAACACCAGCGTCACCGCGATCACCATCGCGGCCGGGACCGTCGCGACCCGCTACGATTTCGGCGCGACCGGCCAGGGACTGGGCGGCTTCGTCTATGTCGATCGTAACAACAATGGCGTGCGCGAGGGTGACGAGCCCGGCATCGCCGGCGTCACCATCACGCTGTCCGGCACCACGGCGGGCGGGCAGGACGTCTGCACGCTCATCACCTGCACCATCGTCACCGATGCGGCCGGTAATTACCTGTTCCTCAACGTCCCCGGATCCAATGCGGCCGGCTATACGCTGACCGAGCAGTCCCAGTCCGACGCGCCACTGTCCGCCTATACGGACGGGATCGACACAGCGGGCGAGGTCGGCGGTGTGAGCCGGGGCACTGCCGGCAATGACGTGATCAGCGCGATCGTGCTCGGCACCGGCGACCTCGGCACCAACTACGCCTTTGGCGAGCGTGGCGCGTCGCTGTCCGGCGGAGTCTATATCGATGCCAATGACGATGGGGTGCGCCAGCCGGGCGAATCCCCGCTACCGGGCGTCACCGTCACGCTTTCGGGCACCACATTGGATGGCGCAGACATCTGCGCACTACGCGCAAGCCTGACGCCGTCGCTGAGCTGCACAATCACCACCGGCGCGGACGGCAGCTATCGTTTCGACGATCTGCCGGCCGGCACCTATACGCTGGTCGAAACGCAGCCCGCCGATTATGCGGACGGCCGCGAATCCGCCGGCACGCCGGGCGGGACCGTGAACAACGGCACTTTCGGCCCTGGCGCCGCGACCAACACGATCGCCGCCATTCCGCTCGCAGCCGGACAGGACGGCGCGGGTTATGATTTCGGCGAGCGTGCGACCACCATTTCCGGCCGGGTCTATTACGATCCGGAGCGCGATGGCGCGGACAATGGCGAGCCGGGCATTCCGGGCGTCACGATCAACCTGATCCAGAACGGCACCGTCATCGCGACGACCGTGACGGGTCCGGATGGCAGCTATCGCTTCGAGAATCTGCCGGCGGGCGACTACACGATCGAGGAAAGCCAGCCAGACGGCTATGGCTCCTCCACGCCGGACAGCCGTTCGGTCAATGTCAGTCCCGGCCAGAGCCAGTCGATTGATTTCGGCAACACGCTCTCCACGCTGGCGGGCGCGGTCTATATCGACAGCAATGATGATGGCGCGCGCCAGCCGGGCGAGGCGGGGATCGAGGGCGTCACCGTCACGTTGACCGGCACCAACGCCGCAGGCGCCGCGGTGACCCTCACCGCGACGAGCGATGCGACCGGTGCCTTCCGCTTCGAAGAGCTGCTGTCGGGCACCTATACGCTGACGGAAACGCAGCCCGAGGGCTTTGCGGACGGCCGCGACGCGGCGGGTACGGCCGGCGGCACCGTCGGCAATGACGTGGTCAGCGGGATCGCGCTGACCACTGGCTTCGACGCCGTCGATTATCTCTTCGGCGAAGTCGGCCAGCGGCGCGGCGGCACGGTCTATCTGGATCGCGACCGCAACGGCACGCAGGATCCAGGCGATCCGGGCATTCCGGATGTGACCGTCGAGCTGCGCCGTCCCGACGGCACACTGGTCCAGACGGTCGTGACCGGGCCGGACGGCAGCTACAGCTTCGGCGACATCCCGGCGGGCGATTATGTGATCGTCGAGATTCAGCCCGAAGGCTATGGCGATGCGCCGGAGAACCCGACCAATCGCGTGCCGATCAGTGTGGGCGTTGGCGATCCCGCCACCCCGGTCAATTTCGGCGAACGCGCCGGTTCGATCGCGGGTCTCGTCTACAACGACACCAACAATAACGGCGTCCGCGAAGGCGACGAGCCGCCCATTCCGGGCGTCACGCTGACGCTCACCGGCACGGACGCGCGCGGCAATGCGGTGAACCTGACAGTCGTTTCCGGCCCGGACGGGAGCTATGTGTTCCCCGACGTGCCCGGCGGGACCTACGCGATCACCGAAACGCAGCCGGACGGCTATGACGATGGTATCGACACGCCGGGCACGGCGGGTGGCACCGCCGCCGGCGACACCATCTCCGGCATTGCGCTGGGGGTCGCCGACGACGCCACCGGCTATCTGTTCGGCGAGATCGGCCAGGGTGCGCGCCTTTCCGGCCGGGTCTGGTTCGACAGCGATCACGATCGCGCGCTGGACAGCGGCGAGGCGTTGCAGGCCGACTGGGTCGTGGAACTGCTGCTCGGCGACACGCTGATCGCGACGACCACCACCGGGGCGGACGGCGCCTATGCCTTCACCGGTGTGGCGCCGGGCAGTGGCTATCAGATCCGCTTCCGCAATCCGGACAACAATGCGGTCTATGGCACGCCGCGGCCGAACGAGACGGGAGCGGCCTTCACGCAAGGATCGGTCTCGCCGACCAATCCGGCGGGCGCGAGCAACACCGGCGGCACGCTGGACGTTCTGCAGATCGCGCCGGGCGCGGATGTGACGCAGCAATCGCTGCCGCTCGATCCCTCGGGCGTAGTCTATGACTCGGTCCGGCGTACGCCGGTCGAAGGCGCGACCGTGAGGATCACCGGCCCGGCCGGCTTCGATCCGGCGATCCACCTGCTCGGTGGGACGGGCAACGCCGCCCAGGTGACGGGCGCGAACGGGATCTACCAGTTCCTGCTCCTCCCCGGCGCCCCGGCGGGCAGCTATTCGCTGGCAGTCACGCCGCCGAACGGCACCTACAATCCGGTCCAGCCGTCCAGCATCATTCCGCCCTGCGCGGGTCCGCTGAGCGTGGGAGGCGCACCCGATCCGCTGCTGGTGTCCGTCTACAATGGCGCGCCGCCGACCAGCGCGATCGAGTCCTGCACGACGGGCGGGGAGAGCACGGCCTATTTCCTGAGCTTCGTGCTGACGCCGGGCCTGTCGGCCAATGTGGTGAACAACCACATCCCGATCGATCCGATTCTGGAAGGCGCGATCGAGGTGACGAAGCGCACCCCGCTGACCAACGTCACGCGCGGCGGCCTCGTCCCCTATGTGGTCACCGCCCGCAACACGCTGTCGGGCACGATTACCGGGATCGCGATCACCGATCGCGTGCCAGCCGGCTTTCGCTACCGCGAAGGCAGCGCGACAATCGACGGCGTGCCGGTCGAGCCGGAGCAGAACGGGCGGCTGCTGAGCTGGCCGAACCAGAGCTTCACCGCCGGGCAGGAAAAGACGGTGCGTCTGATCCTCGTCGTCGGTGCGGGCGTGGGCGAGGGCGAGCATGTCAACCAGGCCTATGCGTTCAATCCGCTGGCCGGCTCGATTGTCTCCAACATCGCCGACGCGACGGTGCGGATCATCCCCGATCCGGACTTCGACTGCTCCGACGTGATCGGCAAGGTGTTCGACGACCGCAACATGAACGGCGTCCAGGACGAGGGCGAGCCGGGCCTGCCGGGCGTTCGCCTAGCGACGGCGCGCGGTCTCCTCATCACCACCGATGCGGAAGGGCGCTATCACATCACCTGCCCGATGATTCCGAATGAGGATCGCGGTTCCAACTTCATCGTGAAGGTGGACGAGCGGACGCTGCCGACCGGCTACCGGATGATCTCCGTGAACCCGGATACGGTGCGCCTGACGCGCGGCCGCATGGTGCAACTGAACTTCGGCGCGGCGCTGGGCCGGGTTGTCCGGCTCGACGTGAACGGCGATGCCTTCGACGGTGCCGAAGTGCGGGCGGACTTCGCGGCCCAGGTCGATGCACTGGTCGCGACGCTGGCCGAAACGCCGTCGGTCCTGCGCCTCGGCTACGGTGTGCGCGGCGAGGATCGCGCGCTGGTCCGGGATCGCACCCGGAGCCTGCGCAGGATGATCGAGGAGAGGTGGCGGTCGGTCGAACGGCGCTACCGGCTGATCATCGAGGAGGAAACCACCATTCCGGCCGCCGTGCCCCAGGGAGACGATCAATGAGCCCGCGTCTGGCCCGCCCGTTGGCGGCTCTCGCCCTCGGCATTTCCTCGCTCGCCTGTTCGGCGGCGCTGGCCGCCCAGCAACCGGACGACGACTATTGCGGCGACGAGGCACGCCCCTGCGGCCCGCGGACCGATGACAGCTCGGTCCAGCGGCGCGGCATTGGTCCAAACCTCGAACGCGGTGTGCCCGAAGGAGCGTTCCGGGTGACTGTGGACGGACAGGGGCCGGCGACGAATGCCGCCGATGCGCAGCGCGCCACCGATGTCGCTCTGGCCGAAGCCGGCATAAACGTGCAGGTCACGCGGCTCGACGGCGAGGCGATGCTGAGCCTCGCGTCGGTCGAGCCGGCGACGGCGCCGGGGCGTCCGCTCCGGTTCGAGACGATGACCAACTATGCCGCCTTCATCGATCGCGGCGAACTGCGCGTCTTCGCGCCGGACCAGTCGGTCGAGGGCGCGCCGCTGACTGTCATCCCCGTCCGCGCCGGTGAGCCCGGCCTGTGGACGCCGGACGAGGTCGATGTGCGTCCCTATCGCGTCGTGCTGCGGGTCTATGATGCGCAGGGGCGGTTTGACGAGACCGCGCCGGTCGAGGTCCGCGTGACCGCCGCGCCGCGCGATTCCTTTACCGACACGCGCAGCGGTCCGACCTTCGAGAATATGCGCACCACGGCCAACATTCCCGTGGCAGGCACCGAAGTGACGGTCAGCGGCGGCGTCGAGGATCCGGCTACGCGCGTGCTGGCCTTCGGATCGCGCATCCCGGTCGATCCCGGCCGCCGCTTCGTGGGACGGCAGATTGTGCCCGCCGGCGTCAGCGAGGTCGTGGTCCGGCTCGAAACGCCGGGGGGCGAAGCGCGGGAGTTCAGCCGCGCGATCATCGTACCCAACCGCGATCACTTCCTGGTCGCGATCGCGGACATCACGGCGGGCCATCGCAGCGTCGACCCGGCGAGGCTCGAGCTGCAGGGCCGGGACCGCAGCGATGCGCGCGGCGACTTCGTCGATGGCCGGCTCGCCTTCTACTATCGCGGCCGCCTGTCCGATCAATGGCGGCTGACCGCGTCGGCCGATACGGGCGAGCAGCCTCTGTCCGATCTGTTCGACGGCTTCCTGCGCCGCGATCCGCGCTCGCTGCTGCGCCGGCTCGATCCGGAGCGGCATTATCCGACCTATGGCGACGATTCGATCACGGTCGAGGATGCGCCGACCTATGGTCGTTTCTACATCCGCGCCGAGACGGACGACGCGCTGGCCATGTGGGGCAATTTCCAGACCCGGCTGACCGGCACGGAGCTGATCCGCTATCAGCGCGGCCTCTATGGCGCGCAGGTCGCCTGGCGCAATCCGGCCATGACCAGCTTCGGCGAACGGCGCACGGAAGTGACCGGCTTCGCCGCCGATCCGGGCACGATCGGCAGCCGCGAGGATTTCGCCTCGACCGGCGGCTCGGTCTATTATCTGCGCAACCAGGATCTCGCGCCCGGCTCCGAACGCCTGTTCGTCGAAGTGCGCGACCGCGATTCCGGCCTGGTGCTGGAGCGGCGCGAGCTGATCGCAGCGCGCGACTATGAAGTAAACTACATCCAGGGCCGCGTGCTGCTGCGCGATGCGCTGCCGATCGTCGCGGACAGCAGTCTGTTCGTGCGTAATTCCTCGCTGGCCGGCAATCCGGTCTGGCTGGTCGCGACCTACGAATATGTGCCGGGCCTCACCCGTCCGGACGCGCTCACCATCGGCGGGCGCGTCCAGCACTGGCTGACCGATACGGTGCGTGTCGGCGTCACCGGCTATCATCAGGGCGAGGATCAGGCGTCGCAGGATCTCTACGGCGCCGATGTCCTCATCCGCTATCGCCCCGGCACCTATCTGCGCGGCGAATTCGCCCGTTCGGACGGGGCGGGCGCAGGCGCGCTCTTCTCCTCCACCGGCGGCTATGATTTCACGCAGCTCGCCACGATCGACCGGCCGGCCAACGCCTTCACGGTCGAAGGCGCGCTCGACGTCGCCGAGGTGCTGGGCGAAGGCAATGGCCGGATCAGCGGCTATTGGCGGCGGCGCGAGGCTGGCTTCTCCGGCCCCGGCGAGTTGACCTTCAACGAGACGCTCGATCAATATGGCGGCACCGCCGATGTCGAGATCGCCGAGGGGACACGGCTGCAGGCCAAGGCGGACGTGACCGACGGCACGATCACCCAGCGCCACGCGATCGAGGCCGGTATTCGCCACGAGCGGACAGACGGCTGGTTCGGCACGGTCGGCGTCCGCTCGGAAAATCAGCGCGGGCAGGCGACGGCGCAGACGCCGTTCCCGTCCTCCCCGGAACTGACCGGATCGCGCACCGATGTGGCGGCCAGCATCGGCTATCGCCATGTCCCGCAGCCCGTGCAGGAAACGCAGGACGATGCGGGGGAGCCCGCGCGACGCGATCGGCCCTGGTCGCTCTCCGTTTTCGGCCAGATGACGGTGGACCGCAGCGGCGGGCGGCAGGCGAACGACCGGTTCGGCGTCGCCGGCTCCACGGAAATCACCGACCGGCTCGGCCTGCGCGCCGAAGTCTCGGACGGCGATCTCGGTTTCGGTGCCGACGCGCGCGCCACCTATGCGATGGGTGATCGCGGTTCGCTCTATCTCGGCTACGCGCTTGCCGCCGAAAACCCCGACGCGTTCAATTCCGGCCGCCTCGGCCGGATGACTCTGGGTGGACGCCGCCGGATCGGCGAAAGCACGTCGGTTTTCGCGGAAGGGCGCTATGAGCATGGCGCCGGCCCGACCGGCCTGACCCAGGCCTATGGCGTCGATTTCAGCCCGATCCAGGGCTGGACCTTCGGGGTGCGTTACGAGCGCGGCTCGCTTGCCGATGCGCTCGGCAACAACATCCGCCGCGAAGTGGTGGGCGGCACGGCCGATTATGGCGACGATCGCCTGCGCTGGAGCAGTGCGGTCGAATATCGCCGCGACGGCAGCGCCCAGTTGGGCGACCGCGAAACCTGGGCGACGCGCAATCAGGTCACTTACCGGGTGAACGATGCGCTGCGCCTGTTCGGCCGCGCCAATCTTTCGCTGTCCAGCGGCGGCAATGCGACGACCTCGCTCGACGCCGACTATTATGAGCTGGTGCTGGCCGGCGCCTATCGTCCGACCCGCAACGATCGGCTGAACGTGCTGGCCAAGTACACCTATCTGTACGATCTGCCCTCGCCGGGGCAGATTGACAGCCTTGGGCTCAATCTGGATTTTGCCCAGCGCAGCCATGTGGTGGCAGTCGATGCGATCTATCAACTGACTCCGCGTCTCGCGGTCGGTGGCAAGATTGCCTACCGCGTCGGCTCGCTACGCCCGTCGCGCGACGCCAGCGCACCCTGGTTCTCAAGCGCGGCGACATTCTGGGCGCTGCGCGCTGATTACCGGATCGTCGCCCGCTGGGATGCCTTGATCGAGGTGCGGCAGCTTTCGGTGCGGGAAGCGCAGGACAGCCGCCTCGGCGCATTGGCCGGCATCTACCGGCATGTGGGCAACAATCTGAAGATCGGTGTCGGCTACAATTTCACCGATTATTCCGACGATCTCACCGATCTCAGCTACGACGAGCGGGGCTGGTTCCTGAACATCATCGGCAAGTTCTGATGAAGACGCTGGCGGGGCGCGCATGGCCCGCCAGCGCGGCAATGCCTGTTCCTGCTGGCATTGGCGGCTGAAACGAGTTTATGCCGTGTCACGGAGGTGGCATGGATCGTCTCAAGAAGATCGCGGACCGACCCGAATATCAGCAGCTCGTCCGCAGTCGTCGACGGCTCGCCTGGACGCTGTCCGCGATCATGCTGACCGTCTATTTCGGCTATATCCTGATGATTGCGTTCGACAAGGCACTGCTCGCGCGGCCGATCGGCGCCGGTGTCATGTCGATCGGCATACCGATCGGCTTCGGGATCATCCTGCTCGGCGTCGCTCTCACCGCCATATATGTACGCCGCGCCAATCGCGAATTCGATGCGCGGCTGGACGCTCTACTGGAAGACGTACCCGAATGAACTGGACGGCGATCGCGATGTTCGGCGCGTTTGTCGCGCTGACCTTGTGGGTGACGCGTTGGGCGGCGATCCGCACCCGCAACGCCGCGACCTTCTACAATGCCGGCGGCGGCATCACGGGTTTCCAGAACGGGCTGGCCATTGCCGGCGACTATATGTCCGCCGCCTCCTTCCTCGGCATTTCCGCACAGATTTTCGTCGATGGCTATGACGGGCTGATCTACTCGATCGGATTCCTGGTGGGTTGGCCGGTCATCCTGTTCCTGATAGCGGAGAAGCTGCGCAATCTCGGCCGGTTCACCTTCGCCGATGTCGCCTCCTACCGTTTCGCCCAGGCGCCGGTGCGCAGTTTCGCGGCGCTGAGCACGCTGGTCGTCGTCGCTTTCTACCTGATCGCGCAGATGGTCGGCGCGGGGCAGCTCATCCGGCTGCTTTTCGGCCTGCCCTATACCTATGCGGTGATGATCGTCGGCGCGCTGATGATCATCTACGTTTTGTTCGGCGGGATGACGGCAACGACCTGGGTGCAGATCATCAAGGCGGTGCTGCTGCTGTCCGGCGCGACCTTCATGGCCTTCATGGTGATGGCACAGTTCAACTTCTCGCTGGAGGCCTTGTTCGCCCGCGCGGTCGAGGTGAAGACGGACCTTGCCGCCGCGTCTGGCGCACCACCGGCCGAAGCGGCAGAACGCGGGCGATCGATCATGGGGCCAGGCAATTTCATCCGCGATCCCGTGTCGGCCATCTCGCTCGGCCTCGCCCTGATGCTCGGCACCGCCGGCCTGCCGCATATCCTGATGCGTTTCTTCACCGTCCCCAACGCGAAAGAGGCACGCAAGTCGGTCTTCTGGGCGACGACCTGGATTGGCTATTTCTATATGCTGACCTTCATTATCGGCTTCGGCGCGATCGTGCTGGTTGCGACCAACCCCGCTTTTCTCGATGCGGAGGGCGGGCTGATCGGCGGCGGCAACATGGCGGCGGTCCATCTCGCCAATGCGGTGGGCGGCGATCTCTTCCTCGGCTTCATCTCGGCGGTCGCCTTCGCGACGATCCTGGCGGTGGTCGCGGGTCTCACCTTGTCGGGCGCTTCCGCCATTTCGCACGATCTCTACGCTACCTTGTTCAAGCGGGAGGACGCCGATCCCCGCACTGAATTGCGGGTGTCGCGGGGCGCGACGCTGGCGCTCGGGGTGATTGCGGTCTTGCTCGGCATCCTGTTCGAATCGCAGAACGTGGCGTTCATGGTCAGCCTTGCGTTCGCGATCGCCGCGTCCGGCAATTTCCCGGTGCTGATCCTCTCGCTGATGTGGCCGGGTATGACGACGCGCGGCGCGGTGGTGGGCGGCTTGCTTGGCGTCGCGACTGCCTTGGTGCTGACCCTGCTGTCGCCGACCGTCTGGGTGGCCGTGCTCGGCCATGCGGAGCCGATCTTCCCTTATTCCTCGCCGGCCATCTTCTCGGTGCCGGTCGCCTTTATCGGCATCTGGCTCTTTTCGGTGCTCGATCGCTCGCCGCGCGCGGCGGTTGATCGGGCCGGCTTCGAAGCACAGCAGATCCGCTCCGAAACCGGCATCGGCGCCTATGGCGCGAGCGACCACTAGGCGCGAAGCGCGCCTGTTCTGCTTGAGAATTCCCGCGCCTTGACCTAATGTTCCGCAACGGCGTGTGCTGCGTGCGCCCGGGCTGTCCGCCCGAATACGGAGAACGGTTCGCAATCGTTTTCGAAGAGGCGCGGCATGTCATCGACTCCATCCGAAATTTCCCTGCGCGATTCGCGAAATCCTTCCGCGCTGCGCCGTTTCCTCGACAGCGAGGCGGCAGGCGGTATCCTGCTGATGGCGGCGGCGGCGCTGGCGCTGATCGTGGCGAACAGCCCGCTCGGCGCCGCCTACCATCACATCCTCCATGCCGAAATCGGACCTGTGCTGACGCCCAAGCTTGGGCCGATGACGGTGCATCTGTGGATCAACGATGGGTTGATGGCGCTGTTCTTCCTTCTCGTCGGGCTGGAGATCAAGCGCGAGTTCGTCGACGGGCGGCTCGCGACCTGGAGCCAGAGGCGACTGCCGATGGTCGCCGCCGCGTCCGGCATGGCAGTGCCGGCGATCGTCTATCTGCTGATCGCGGCGCGCGCGCCTGGCCTGGCCAATGGCTGGGCGATCCCGGCGGCGACAGATATCGCCTTCGCGATCGGCGTGCTGGCCTTGCTCGGCAGCCGCGCGCCGACCTCGCTGAAGCTCTTCCTCACCACAGTGGCCATTGTCGACGATCTCGGTGCGGTCGCGATCATCGCGCTCGCCTATACCGAAAGCCTCGACACGCTCGCGCTCGGCGTGGCGGCGGGACTCTGGTTCGCGATGTACGCGCTGGGCAAGAGCGGCGTGCGCCGGCTCTGGCCGTTCCTGCTGCTCGCCGTGGGCTTGTGGTACGCGGTGCTGCTCTCCGGCGTCCATGCGACGGTGGCCGGCGTGCTGGCCGCCGCCGCCATTCCCATCATAAAAACGCCCGGCTCGCCGGACGCGCCGCATTCGCCGTTGCACCGGCTGGAGCATGGCCTCGCCCACTGGGTCGCGTTCGGCATCGTGCCCCTGTTCGGTTTCGCCAATGCGGGCGTATCGCTCGCCGGCATCGGGCTTGGCGATCTACTGGCGCCGCTGCCGCTCGGCATCGCCGCCGGCCTGTTTCTCGGCAAGCAGATCGGCATTTTCGGCGCGGTCTGGCTCTCGGTGCGCTTCGGCCTCGCCGCCCGGCTGCGCGGCGCGACCTGGGTGCAGATTTACGGGGTGTCGCTGATCTGCGGCATCGGTTTCACGATGAGCCTGTTCATCGGCGGCCTCGCTTTCCCCGGGCGGCCGGAGCTGGCCGAAGAAGCGAAGATTGGTATCCTGCTCGGCTCGCTCCTCTCGGCGGTGGCGGGCTATCTGGTGCTGCGCTTCGCCAGCCCGCATCCGCGCCTCCAAGCGGCCGAGGCGAACATTCGCGCGGAGATCGCGGAAGATGGCGATGTCGAGACGCTGGAAGCCCGCTGATCATTATACGCGCTGGCCGCCGCAGAGGCCGGTCATTTCCGATGTATCTCAGGGCGTCATCGAGCGGCTGGTGTCACCATCCGAAGGTGATGCCGGCCCTGCCGCCTGTTGATCCACGGACTGTGGAACCGGCGATGCCGCCGGAGACCCAGACGCGGTCCGTGAGCCTTGCGACGGCGGAGGTGGAGAAGCCCTGTTCGCCGCGATAGGTGGCGAGGTTGAACGAGAGGGCGAAGCGGGTGTTGGGAGGCATGATTGTGCCGCCCAGCGCCATGGCGGCGGCGATGCCGCCGTCGGCGCGGCGCTGGACCTGCTCGATCGCGGCGGACTGGACGGCGAGGGCGTTGTCGATGACGGCGAGCCGTCCCTCGACCGTGGCGACCCGTCCGGAGAGCCCCGCGACATCGCCGAAGTCGAGATCGACGGTGCCGAGATTGCCGGCAAGGTCGGTGGTGACGAGGCGGACGGCGCCGCTCTGGGCGGCGTTGCTGGCGTCGGAGGGCAGGCCCGGTATGGTGTAGGTGGACGACGATGTGCCGAGCGCCACTTGCCCGGCACGGGTCGCCTGCGCGCCATTGCCGATCGCGACGGAACCGGCCCCGCTGGCGCTGCTGCCATTGCCGATGGCGACCGCGCCATTGCCGGTTGCGCTGTTGAGATTGCCCAATGCGACCGCGCCGTCGCCGGTGGCATTGTTGTCGGCACCCAGCGCGACCGCCCCGGTGCCGGTGGCGAAGTTCGGATCGCCGATGGCGACCGCGCCATTGCCGCTGGCGACATTGCCGAGGCCGATGGCGACGGCGGCGCCGTTCTCGGCCCGCGCGCCGGTGCCGATGGCGATGGCGTCATTGCCGCTGGCCGACGCGCCCGTGCCCAGCGCCACCGCGTTCGCGCCGGTCGCCTGCGGGCGGGCCGCGCCGGGGGCGGCGTTCACCTCGACATAGTCGGTGCGGGCAAGGGCGGTGTTCGCGGTCGCCTGGGCGGCGATGGCATCGGCCTGGGCCTGCTGCGCCTCGATGCGCGCCGCATTGGCGGTGGCCTGCGCCTGCACCGCCTCGGTGAAGGCGGCATCGGCCCGGGCCTGGGCGGTTGCGGCATCGCCGATGCCGCTCGCCGCCGCCGCCATCGCATCGGCCGCCTCCACCCGCGCCTGATCGGCCGTCGCCTGTGCGCTCGCGGCATTGGCGAAGGCCGCGTCCGCCCGCGCCTGCGCCGCATCCGCCGCGGACTGCGCGCTCGCCGCATCGGCCAGAGCGGTGGTCGCCGTGGTCTGCGCGGC
>CAYTMM010000081.1:0-1990 GCA_964438875.1 uncultured Sphingosinicella sp.
GGGAGCGGGCGGAAACGGTCCGGCTCCTCGCCGCCCTCGCCGGTGTTGGACTTGCCGCCGATGCGGTTCATCGCGACGGCGAGATTGGTGTGCGCCTCGCGGCTGATCGAGCCGAAGCTCATGGCGCCGGTGGCGAAGCGCTTCACGATCTCGCTCGCGGGCTCGACCTCGTCCAGCGGGACGGCCGGGCCGGCAGGGCGGAAATCGAGCAGGCCGCGCAAGGTGAGCAGGCGGCGGTCGCGCGCGTTGATCTCATCCGCGAAGGCCCGGTACTTGTCCGGCAGATTGCCGCGCACCGCATGCTGGAGATTGGCGATGCTATCGAACGTCCAGGCATGCGCCTCGCCATCGAAGCGCTGACCGTAAAGCCCGCCCATGCCGAGCAGCGCCATATCGTCACCCCAGGCGAGGCGATGACGGCGCGCCGTTTCCTCCGCCAGTTCGGCCAGACCGATCCCCTCGACCACCGTGGCGGTGCCGGTGAAATAGCGATCGACCAGATCGGCCGCGAGACCGATGGAATCGAAGATCTGCGCGCCGCAATAGGACTGGAAGGTGGAGATGCCCATCTTGGACATCACCTTCAGCATGCCTTTTCCCAGAGCCTTGATATAATTGGCCTTCGCCTGTTCCGACGCAGTGGAAATCCGGCCACGCGCGCACAGATCCTCGATCGTGTCGAAGGCCAGCCAGGGATTGATCGCTTCCGCGCCATAGCCGGCGAGGACGCACATATGATGGACCTCGCGCGCCTCGCCCGTCTCGACGACGAGGCCGGTCTGCATCCGGAGGCCCTGGCGGATCAGGTGATGATGGACCGCGCCGGTGGCGAGCGCCGCCGGGATCGGGATGCGATCTTCCGCCGCCGCACGATCCGACAGGATCAGCATGTTAACGTCGGCAAGCACCGCCTCGGTCGCTTCCCAGCACAGCCGTTGCAAGGCGGCCTCGAGCGACTGGGCGTCACCGCCCTTGGGCCAGGTGGCATCGAGCGTCTGCGTGCGGAAGGCGCCGTCCAGCGTCTCATGGATCGAGCGGATCTTCTCCAGATCCTCGTTGGTGAGGATCGGCTGCGATGCCTCCAGCCTTTTGTGCGAACCGGCCTGATGGCCGAGCAGGTTCGGGCGCGGGCCGATCATCGTGACCAGGCTCATCACCAGGCTCTCGCGGATCGGATCGATCGCCGGATTCGTGACCTGCGCGAAATTCTGCTTGAAATAATCGTAGAGCAGGCGCGGCTTGTCCGAAAGGACGGCGGGCGGGGTGTCCGTGCCCATCGAGCCGATCGGATCGTCGGCCAGCGCACCCATCGGCGCGAGGAAGAGTTTCAGATCCTCTTCGGTATAGCCGAAGCCCTTCTGGGTGCGACGGAACACATTGTCGTCCGGCGCGCGACGGATCGCGTTGGTTCCCGGCGGCAGATCCTTGAGATCGAACTGGGTCGCGGCCAACCATTCGCCATACGGCTCCTCGTCCGCAAGCTTCGCCTTGACCTCTTCATCCTCGACGATCCGGCCCTCTTCGAGATCGATGAGCAGCATCTTGCCGGGCTGGAGCCGCCATTTGCGGACGATCCTGTCCTCCGGAATCGGCAGCACACCGGATTCGGAGGCCATGACGACAAGATCGTCGTCGGTGACAACGAAGCGGGCGGGACGCAGGCCGTTGCGGTCCAGCGTCGCGCCGATCTGGCGGCCGTCGGTGAAGGCGATCGCCGCCGGGCCGTCCCACGGCTCCATCAAAGCGGCATGATATTCGTAGAAGGCGCGGCGCTTTGGCTCCATCTGCGCATCCCCGGACCAGGCCTCCGGGATGAGCAGCATCATCGCATGGGGCAGCGAATAGCCGCCGGCGATCAGCAGTTCCAGCGCATTGTCGAGACAGGCCGTGTCCGACTGGCCGTGCGGGATGATCGGCCACATCTTGTCGAGATCGGCGCCCAGCAGCGGCGATTCGAGCGTGCGGCGGCGCGCGTTCATCCAGTTCACAT
>CAYTMM010000081.1:2000-12689 GCA_964438875.1 uncultured Sphingosinicella sp.
GGTTCACATTGCCGCGCACCGTGTTGATCTCGCCATTATGCGCGATCAGCCGATAGGGATGGGCAAGCCGCCAGGACGGGAAGGTGTTGGTCGAGAAACGCTGATGGACCATCGCCAGCGCCGAGCGGGTCAGCGGATTGGCCAGATCGGTGTAGAAGCTGCCCACCTGCGTCGCCAGCAGCATGCCCTTGTAGACAAGCGTCCGGCTGGAAAACGATGCCATGTAGAAATCGGGCAGACCCGGCAGATCGCGCTTCAGCGCCTCGGCTTCCAGCGGGTTCTGGGTCTGCTTCCGGATCGCGAGCAGCTTGCGCTCGAACGCATCCTGATCCTTCACATTCGGTCCGCGCGCGACGACCGCCTGCGCGATGACGGGCATCGATTCGAGCACCGCCACGCCCAGCCCGGACGTGTCCACGGGCACGTCGCGCCAGCCGACCAGCACCTGCCCCTCGATCCGGATGAACCGCTCGAACCGGGCGATCGCCGCCTGTCGGCTCGCCTCGTCGCGCGGCAGGAAGCACATCGCCACCGCATAATCGCCAGGCCTGGGCAGACTGACGCGCGTCTGATCCGCCCAGTCGCGGAACAGGGCATCGGGAATCTGGATAAGACAGCCGGCGCCGTCGCCCATCAGCGGATCGGCGCCGACACCGCCGCGATGATCGAGATTGGCGAGAATGCGGAGGCCCTGCGCGATGATCGCGTTGGACGCCTCGTTCCTTACATGCGCGACAAAGCCCATCCCGCACGAGTCATGCTCGTTGCGGGGGTCATATAGACCCTGCAATTCCGGCGCCATCGCCAACTCAGACTCTCCCCGTCCAGCGAACATCTCCGCATGCTGCGCTGCAACAGAGTGTCGCAGCCAGCGAACGAGCGCAAGCTCCGAAAACACAGAGCAATAATCTGCTTAATTCATGCTAGATAATAGCATTAATTTGCCCTAATGATGGCTTGATGGAAATTATATTTTAGCCCTGGAAATGAAGGCTTTCGTCCGAAAATTCACGGATTGCGGATCGATCGTTCGGCGACGGCCGGTGCATCCTGCCAGCCGCCGCCCAGAGCGAGGAACAGGCTGACGAGATTGTCCGAGCGCTGCGCCTCCGACTGGGCAAGCGCGGCATCCGTCTGTGCCAGCACGCGCTCGGCATCGAGCACGGTCTGGAAGCCTTCGCGCCCGGCCTGATAGCGCAGCCGCGCGATACGGGCGGCTGCCGCGCTCTGATCCCGCGCGCGGGTGAGCGCGGCCGCGCGATCCAGCTCCCGCGCATAATAGACGAGCGCGCTTTCCGTCTCGCGCAGCGCATTCAGCCAGGCACCGTCGAACCGGGCCAGTGCGGCATCGGCCGAAGCTTCCGCCTGCGCGATCCGCGCACGCGCCACGGCGATATTGGGGAAACTCCACGAGATCAGCGGACCAATGCCGAAACGCAGCGAATCGGACGAGAAAAGATCGCCTGTCGACATCGCCGCCGTACCGATCGAACCGCCGATGCTGATGCTGGGATAAAGATCGGCCGTGGCGACACCGACACGGGCCGTGGCCGCGGCAAGTTCCCGCTCGGCAGCCCGGATGTCCGGCCGCCGGGCGAGCAGGCTCGCACCGTCCCCGACCGGGATCGGATCGGCCAATGCCGGCGCCGACGTGCAGGTGGCGACCGCGCGCGGAAATTCCGCCGGGGGCCGGCCGGTGAGTACAGCAAGCCGGAACAAGGCGGTGTCGCGCGACGCTTCCAGCGTTGGAATGGCCGCCCGGGTCTGTTCGAGCAGCGCACCCGCCTGGCTGGTGTCCAGCGCGGTGGCCCTGCCGCCTTCGAGCAGGCGCCGTGTCAGATCGAAAGTCTGCGACTGGATGCGCAGGGTTTCGTTGGCGACGACAAGCTGGCGACCGGCGCTGCAGGCGTCGGCATAGGCGCGGGTCGTCTCCGCCGCCACCGTGACGCGGGCGAGATCGAAGGCTGCCTGCACGGCGTCCGCATCCGCCCGGCTGGCTTCCACGCCGCGCCGGATGCGGCCGAACAGATCGATCTGGTAACCGACATCAATGCCGAGATCGTAGCTCTCCCCCGCATCGCCCGCGCCCGGCACGCCGCCAAGGGCGGCCGCCGATTGCTGACCGTAAGTCGCGCTGCCGGACATGCTGGTGGTCGGGAACAGGCCCGTGCGGGATTCGCGCAACGCAGCGCGGGCCTGGCGCAAATTGGCGGCAGCGACACGCAAGTCGGTATTGTGGGTCAGCGCCTGTTCGACCAGCGCATCGAGCTGCGGATCGTTGAACAGGCTCCACCACCGCCCCGCCGGTTCGTCGCCAGTAAAGACGGGAGACTCAGCGCCGACAAGCGGATCCTGCGCGGGCGCGGCCGGCATCGGATCGATGTGATTCGGCCCGACCATGCAGCCGCCGAGCGCGAGCGCCGTGAAGGCGGCAAGGACGGCGCGGTTCATTCGCTGTCTCCATTTTGCGGGGCAGGCGGACCATAAGTGGTCGGATAGTGCATCTCGCGCTCCGGCTTGTTCGGCAGGTAGCGGCCAAGGGCGCGAGTGACGACATAGAAGACTGGCGTGAAGATCAGGCCGAAAACGGTCACGCCGAACATGCCGAACACGACCGCCGTGCCCATCGCCTGCCGCATCTCCGCACCCGGACCGACCGCGATGGCGAGCGGGATCACGCCGAAGATAAAGGCAAAGCTGGTCATCAGGATCGGGCGCAGGCGGGTGCGGGCGGCATGGACGGCGGCCTCCCAGCGGTTCATGCCATGCTCTTCCTCGCCCTGGCGCGCGAACTCGACGATCAGGATCGCGTTCTTGGCGGCGAGGCCCACCAGCACGATAAGGCCGACCTGAGTCAGGATGTTGTTGTCCAGCCCGCGCAGGTTGATGCCGGTCATCGCCGCCAGGATGCACATCGGCACGATCAGGATGACGGCAAGCGGCAGAGCCAGCGATTCATATTGCGCCGCCAGCACCATGAACACGCACAGCACGGCCACCGCAAAGACGAGCGGCGCTGTATTGCCCGCAGACTGCTGCTCGAAGGCGAGACCGGTCCATTCGAAGCCGAAGCCGGGGGGCAGAGTCTGCGCCGCCAGTTCCTCCATCGCGCGCAGCGAGTCGCCGGACGCCACGCCGACCGGCGTCTGTCCCTGCAATTCGGCGGCAGGATAATTGTTGTAGCGCGTCACCTGGACCGGACCGGCGCCATAGCGGAAGGTCGCGACCGCGGAGAGCGGCACCATCTGGCCGGTCGACGATCGGACCTGCAGCCGGCCGACATCGGCAATCGTCGCGCGCGCCGGCGCTTCGGCCTGTGCAGTCACCCGGAACGTGCGGCCGAGCATGTTGAAATCGTTCACATAGGTCGAACCGAGATAGGTGCCGAGCGCGGCATAGACCTGCGTCGGCTGGACGCCGAGCAACTGCGCCCTGTCGCGGTCCACGTCCGCCTCGATCCGCGGGCTTCCGGTGTTGAACAGCGAGAAGACTTGCGAAACGCTTTCGTTCTGCTGGGCGGCGCCCATCATCGCGAAGGTCGCGCCCTGCAGCGCATCATAGCCCGCACCCTCGCGATCCTGGATCATCATCGCGAAGCCGCTGCCATTGCCGAGACCCGGCACAGGCGGCGGCGACAGGAAGAAGACCTGCGCGCCGGGCTCAGCACCGGCGATCGCGCCGGTGAGCTGGCCGGCGAGCGCGGCCGCGTCCTGCCCGTCGCCGCGCCGATCCGCATGCTCCGCCAGCCGCACGAAGATCACGCCGGCATTGGAAGCGGGGCTGAAGGTCGAGCCATCAAGGCCCGCAAAGGCACCGGAATCGACCACCAGATCGTTTTGCGAGGCCGTCTGAATCACGCGGTTCATCAGCATGTCGGTGCGCTCCAGCGACGCACCCGGCGGGAGCTGGACAACGCCGATCAGGAAACCCTGATCCTGATCGGGGATGAAGCCCGTCGGCGTCGCGGTCAGCCGCCACGCGGTGAGGCCGAGGAGGCCGGCATATACGATCAGCATGATCGACGACATGCGTACCGCCTTGGCCGTGAACGTGCCGTAGCGGGTCGACAGCCATTCGAAGCCCCGGTTGAAGGCGCCGAGCGCCCGGCGCACGGGACGAGTCCAGCGACTGCCCTCATGCGCCTCGCTTTCTCCGTTCTTGTGCCCCTTGAGCAGAATCGCGGCGAGCGCCGGCGACAGCGTGAGCGAGACCAAGGTCGAGATGACCGTGGCAGCGGCGATGGTGACTGCAAACTGGCGATAGAAGATGCCGGGAATGCCGGAGATGAGCGCGGCGGGAACGAACAC
Organism: uncultured Sphingosinicella sp.; assembly: GCA_964438875.1. Classification (GTDB taxonomy): domain Bacteria; phylum Pseudomonadota; class Alphaproteobacteria; order Sphingomonadales; family Sphingomonadaceae; genus Allosphingosinicella. The sequence continues at coordinate 6,308 of CAYTMM010000081.1, forward strand.
CGCTACCAGCACCAGCCCGATCGCGATGATCGCGCCGGAAATCTCCTGCATCGTCCGGTGCGCGGCATCGCGCGGACTCATGCCTTCACTGACATGCTTCTCCACCGCCTCGACGACCACGATCGCGTCGTCGACGACGATGCCGACGGCGAGCACCAGCGCAAACAGGGTCAACGTGTTAATCGAAAAGCCGAGTGCGAGCAGCACCGCGAAAGTGCCGATCAGACTGACCGGTATCGCGATGATCGGAATGATCGCTGCCCGCCAGGTCTGCAGGAAGACGACGATGACGAGGACGACGAGGAACACCGCCTCGATCAGCGTGCTCTGCACCGCTTCGACCGAGGCCTGCACATATTCGGTCGGATTGTAGGGAATCGAATATTGGATTCCTTCCGGGAAATCCTGCGAGGCGGTCTCCAGCTCGGCCAGAACGGCTTGCGCCGTGGACAGCGCATTGGAACCGGGGAGCTGCTGGATAGCGATGGCAACGCCGCGCCGGCCGCTGAAATAGCCGCGAATGCCATAATCCTGGCTGCCCAGCTCGACGCGCGCGACATCGCGCAGCCGGGTGATCGCGCCGGTGGCCTGATCGGTCCGCAGCACCACATCGGCAAAGGCTTCGGGCTCGGTGAGGCGGCCCTGCACCTGCACTGGCAGCTCGAAGGCCGGATTGTCACGATCGAACGGCGCCTGGCCGAGCGAGCCGCCCGCCACCTGGACATTCTGCCCGCGCAGCGCGCCGACAATCTCGTCGGCGGTGAGGCCGCGCGCCGCCGCACGATCCGGATCGATCCAGACGCGCATCGAATAATTGCCGCCGCCGAACACCTGCACGGCGCCTACTCCGGGCACCCGCAGCAACCGGTCGCGCAACCGTGAATTGGCGTAATTGCCGATGAAATCGATCTCTGAGCTGTCGACGGTTCCCGTGCTGGTGCTGGTGAGCGCGGCGATCAGCAGGAAGTCCGATGCCTGCTTGGTGACGGTGACACCGATCTGGCGGACCTGCTCCGGCAAGCGGGGCTCGGCGAGCGCGACCCGATTCTGGACCAGAACCTGCGCGGTATCGACATCGGTGCCGGGCTGGAACGTGACGGTGATCTGGCTGAGCCCCTGCCCCGAAGTCGAGCGCATGTAGAGCATGCCTTCGACACCGTTGATCTCCTGTTCGATCGGCGCGGCGATCGTCTCCGCCATCGTTTCCGCCGAAGCGCCAGGAAAGGCCGCGACCACGACCACCGAAGGCGGCGCTATCTCCGGATACTGGGCCAGGGGCAGGTTCGGATATGCGAACGCGCCGAACAAGGTGATGAACACCGCGATCACCGACGCGAAGATCGGCCGATCGATGAAGAAGCTGGAAATGTTCACGGCGCGCGTCCCTTTTCGTCAGCGGCCGGCGGGCGCGGGCGCCGCCGGTGCGGCAGGAGCCGCCGCGGGCGCCACCACCGGCCCGACGGGGGTCGCAACCGAGGCCGGAGCGGCCTGCGGCGCGGAGGTGTCCGGCTGGACATCGCCCGGCGGCTCGATCCGTCCGCGCTGCGGGCTGACCTGCTGGCCCGGCATGATCCGCTGCAACCCGTCGATCACCACCAGATCGGTCGGCTCGATGCCGCTGCGGATGACCCGCAGATTGCCGACCAGCGGACCGAGCTCGACGGGTTTGCCGGCGACATTGCCTTCGCCATCGGCGACATAGAGGATCCGCCGCACGCCTTCGGTGGCGATCGCCGTGTCGGGCACCAGAAGGGCGCCATAGGGCGCCGCGCCGGCAAGGCGCAGACGGCCGATCATGCCCGGACGGAGAAAGCCGTCGGGATTGGAAACGATCGCGCGCGCGCGGATCGTGCCAGATGCAGGATCGATCGCATTGTCGACGAAATCGAGCCGGCCGGAATGGGCGAACTCCCCTTCATCCTGAAGCCTGATGCGCACCGGACTGCCCATCCGGCCACCACCCTGGCGCTGATAGCGCAGCAGCAAGGCCTCGGACCCTTCGAAGGTGAAGTGAAGCGGCGAGGTGGAAACAATCGTGGTCAGCACCGTCTGGTCGGCGGTCACGGCATTGCCGGGATCGACCAGGCGCTGGGAAATACGACCGGAGATCGGGGCGACGACGCGGGTAAAGCCGACATTGAGGCTCGCCGCACGCACATTGGCGCGGGCGGCGGCGACATCCGCCTCGGCCGAACGGAACGCGGCCTGGCGCTGCTCGACCTCCTCGGTGCTCGCCGCCTGCGATTCGGCGAGCGTGCGCGAGCGGGCCAGCTCGGTGCGGGCATTGGCGAGTGCGGCCTCGGCGCGAGCGAGCTGGGCACGCGCCTGATCGAGCTGCGCCTGCGAAGGGCGCGCATCGATGGTGAAGAGAAGCTGGCCGGCGCGGACCATGTCCCCGTCGCGGAAATGGGTGGCCTGGAGATAGCCCGACGCGCGCGGTTTCACCTCGACCGATTCGACCGCCTCGAAGCGACCGACATAGTCGTCCCAGTCCACCACCTCCTGAGCGAGCGGCTGCGCGACCGTGACCGGCGGGGGCGGCGGCGCTTCCGGCTCGCCAGCCGCGCAGGCGGAAAGAAGCAAAGCGGCGGCGAGGGGGAAAAGGCCCAATCCCTTGATATACATCAATGACTTCTTTCGCTTGGTCGTGCGGAATCTTACCGAACGAACCGCTGCTTGAGCCCCCGCCCGGGAAGCGCCATCTAGCGTTCGTTCATGTCATGTCAACGGCTGTTGATATAAAAAGTCAACGGGTGTTGATTAAATGTCCCTAAGCGTTAGGATTTTAGGCCATGAGCCTGGGAGAGATTGTCGCGCGGCGGCGGAAGAGCGCCGAAACCACGCGTGCGAAAATGCTGGAATCCGCCCGCGCGCATTTTCTGCGCGAAAGCTACGAAAATGTCGGCCTGCGCGACATCGCGCGGGACGTGGGCGTCGATGTCGCGCTCGTCAGCCGCTATTTCGGCAGCAAGGAAGAGCTGTTCCGGGAGGTCCTGCACGGGGACGGCGACAAGGCGGATAAGTTCCGGATCGCGGTTAGCGTGGAGGAATTGCCCGACTATCTGGTCTCATTGTTCCAGGGCACGGACTGCGAGGACACACGCAAGCATACTGAAAATCTCCTGATCGCTTTGCGCTCCGCCTCCTCGCCACAAGCTGCGGTAATCGTCCATGATGCCATTCGCAATGACGTCCTGGATCCGATTGCCCGCATTCTGGGTGGTGGCGAGGATGCGGAGATGCAGGCCGGCATGATCCTTTCGATCATGCTCGGCAGTACCGTTATGCGCACGATCATGAGCGTCGAGCCGGCCTGCGCCGCCGGGCCGCCACCCGAAATCCTCGTCAGGCTGCGCGCGCTGTTCGAGACCGCGCTGGCGCCGATACCGGCCGCACAGGTCGCCGAATATGCGGAATTCGTCCAGGAGGCCGCCCTCCCTGTTGCCTGACAGCCCTGCGCTCTCCTAAGGGATGCCCCGTCCGCCCGAGGAGAATCCGCATGAAGACTCGCGCCGCCATCGCTGTCGCCCCCAATCAGCCGCTGGAAATCCATGAGGTCGATCTGGAGGGGCCCAAGGCCGGCGAGGTGCTGGTCGAGATCATCGCAACGGGCGTGTGCCACACCGATGCCTATACGCTGGAGGGCAAGGACAGCGAGGGCATCTTCCCCTCGATCCTGGGCCATGAAGGCGCGGGCATCGTGCGCGAGGTAGGGCCGGGCGTCACCTCTGTCGCGGTGGGCGATCATGTGATCCCGCTCTACACACCGGAATGCCGCCAGTGTAAGTCCTGCCTCAGCCAGAAGACAAACCTGTGCACGTCGATCCGCGCGACCCAGGGCAAAGGCGTGATGCCGGACGGCACCAGTCGCTTCAAGCTGGGGAACGACACCATCTACCATTATATGGGTTGTTCGACCTTCTCGAACTTCACCGTGATGCCGGAAATCGCCGTCGCGAAGGTCCGGCCGGACGCGCCGTTCGACAAGATCTGCTATATCGGCTGCGGCGTCACCACCGGCGTCGGCGCGGTGATCTGGACGGCGGGCGTGGAGCCGGGCAGCAACGTCGTCGTCTTCGGGCTGGGCGGCATCGGCCTCAACGTGATCCAGGGCGCCCGGCTGGTCGGCGCGGACAAGATCATCGGCGTCGACATCAATTCGTCCAAGCGCACCATGGCCGAACAGTTCGGCATGACCCATTTCATCAACCCGGCCGAAATCGGCTTCGACCAGGTTGTCCCCGCCGTGCTCGATGCGACCGACGGCGGCGCGGACTACAGCTTCGACTGCACCGGCAATACCGACGTGATGCGTCAGGCGCTGGAATGCTGCCATCGCGGCTGGGGCGAGAGCGTCATCATCGGCGTGGCCGAGGCGGGCAAGGAGATTGCCACCCGCCCGTTCCAGCTCGTCACCGGACGGGTCTGGAAAGGCAGCGCCTTCGGCGGCGCGCGCGGGCGAACCGACGTACCGAAGATCGTCGACTGGTACATGGACGGCAAGATCGACATCGACAGCCTGATCACCCACACCATGCCGCTCGACCAGATCAACAGCGCCTTCGATCTGATGCACGAGGGCAAGAGCATTCGCAGCGTCGTGCTGTTCTAACCGGCGGAGGAAGCAGCGCCATGTTCAACCACATCATGATCGGCTCCAACGACCTTGAACGGTCCGGGGCATTCTACAAGGCAGTACTCGGCACACTGGGATTTGCCGGAGAGCCGCACAAAGACGTGACGAAGACCGGCCACACACGGCTGTTCTTCGTGCACGGCGGTGGCGTGCTGTGCATCTCGGAACCGATCAACGATGAACCAGCGACCTGCGCCAATGGCGCGACACTTGGCTTCAAGTGCGATTCGCCCGAGCAGGTGCAGGCGTTTCACGACATCGCCGTGGCGCATGGCGGCACGTCGATCGAGGATCCGCCGGGCCGGCGCGAAGGCCCGATGGGACCGATGGACCTTTCCTATGTTCGCGATCCGGACGGCCACAAGCTGTGCGCCATCCACCGGCCGGCGGCGAACTGATGGCAGGGGACGGGGTGAACCATTACGACGTCCTGGTCGTCGGCGGCGGCCATGCCGGCGCGCAGGCGGCAATCGCGCTGCGCCAGAACGGGTTCGAGGGGAAAGTCGCGATCGTGGGCGACGAGCCGGAACTGCCCTATGAGCGGCCGCCGCTCTCGAAGGAATATTTCGCGGGCGAGAAGGAATTCGAACGACTGCTGATCCGGCCCGCGACGTTCTGGACAGAGCGGCAGGTGGAGATGCTGCTGGGTCGCCGGGTCGACGCGGTGGACGCGGCGGCGCATCGGGTGACGCTCGCGGACGGCGACGCGCTGTCCTACGGCAAGCTGATCTGGGCGGCGGGCGGCGCGCCGCGCCGGCTCGTCTGCGCCGGTCACGATCTGGCCCGCGTCCATGCGGTGCGCAGCCGCGCCGACGTCGACCGGATGATGGCGGAACTGCCGGACGTGAACCGCGTCGTCGTCATCGGCGGCGGCTATATCGGGCTGGAGGCGGCGGCCGTGCTCGCCAAGCTGGGCAAAGAGGTCGTGCTGCTCGAGGCGCTCGACCGGGTGCTGGCGCGCGTGGCGGGCGCGGACATCTCGCGCTTCTACGAGGCCGATCATCGCGCGCATGGCGTGGACCTGCGCACCGGCGTGGCGGTCGATTGCATCACCGGCGACACGCAGGCGACCGGCGTGCGGCTGGCGGATGGCGAGACGATCGCCGCCGACATGGTGATCGTCGGCGTCGGCATCATTCCGTCGGTCGAACCGCTGGCGACGGCCGGGGCGGTCACGTCCAACGGGGTCGAGGTGGACGAATTTTGCCGCACCAGCCTGCCCGACATCTATGCGGTGGGCGATTGCGCGGCGCACGAGAACCGCTTCGTCGGCGGCGCGCGGGTGCGGGTGGAATCGGTCCAGAACGCCAACGATCAAGCGACGACGGCGGCGAAGCATATCATCGGCACCGCCGAGCCCTATGCGGCCATCCCGTGGTTCTGGTCCAACCAATATGATCTCCGGCTCCAGACCGTCGGCATCTCGGCCGGGCATGACGAGACGGTGCTGCGCGGCGACCCGGCCGCACGCAGTTTTTCGGTGATCTACCTGAAGGCCGGCAAAGTCGTCGCGCTCGACTGCGTGAACGCGGTGAAAGATTATGTGCAGGGCCGCAAACTGGTGGCCGAGGGGATGTCGCCCGCGCGCGACGCGCTGGCCGATGCCGGCGTGCCGCTCAAGGAACTGATCCAGACAGGGAGTTGAGCGTGGAGAGATACGGCCTGACGATCGATGACGGCCTCGCCGCCTTCATCGAGACCGAAGCATTGCCCGGCACAGGCATTGAGGCGGCGGGCTTCTGGCAG
>CAYTMM010000081.1:12699-13312 GCA_964438875.1 uncultured Sphingosinicella sp.
CTGGCAGGGCCTGGCCGCTTTGCTCGCCGATCTCGCCCCGCGCAACCGCGCGCTGCTGGACAGGCGCGATGCGCTCCAGGCCCGGATCGACGATTGGTATCGCGCGCGCGCCGATCAGCCGTTCGACATCGCCGCGCATAAGGCGTTTCTGGAAGACATCGGCTATCTGGTGCCGGAACCGTCGTCGTTCGCGATCGAGACCGCCAATGTCGACGACGAACTGGCCACGATCCCGGGGCCGCAGCTCGTCGTTCCCGTCACCAACGCCCGCTATGCGCTGAACGCCGCCAATGCGCGCTGGGGCAGCCTCTACGACGCGCTTTACGGCACGGACGCGCTGGGCGATGCGCCAGCGGGCGGCGGCTATGATCCGCAGCGCGGCGCACGGGTGATCGCGCGGGCCAAGGCGCTGCTCAACCACGCCGCGCCGCTGGCCGAGGGCAGCCATGCCGACGCGACCGGCTATGCGATCGCGGACGGCGCGCTCGTCCCGGCGCTGGCCGATCCGGCGCAGCTCGCCGGCTGGCGCGGCGATCCGGCGGCGCCCGAGGTGGTGTTGCTCAGGAAGAACGGCCTGCACATCGAGATCGTCATCGACCGCGATCACCGCATC
>CAYTMM010000082.1:0-12807 GCA_964438875.1 uncultured Sphingosinicella sp.
CGCGTGTCGGCGATCAGGATCAGCCCGGCGTCGAGCAGCATGCCAAGGCAATAGGTCATCGGTCTTCGAACATCCCCTTGCGGCCGTTCAGGCCTGTGTCTGGAGCTGCGCCTGCGCGGCCGCGTCGCTGACGCGCACTTCTACGGCCATATCTTCCGCACCGCCACCCGAACGTGCCCCGGCGACCGGTGCCGCCGTAAGATAATCGAGTCCGCTAGCGACGCGGACATAGGCATCGTCGGTGCAGATGCCGTTCACCGGATCGAAGGCGACCCAGCCGAGATCCTCGACCCACGCTTCGGCCCAGGCATGGCCGGCCGGCTGGAAATGTGCGCCGTCGCGCCGGAACAGGTGGCCGGAGACATAGCGTGCCGGAATGCCGAGCGCACGGGCGGCGGCGATGAAGACGTGGGTGAAGTCCTGGCACACGCCGTGCCCTTCGGCGCAGGCCTGCTCGGCGGTCGTGTCCACGGCGGTCGCCTCGGTGTCGAAGCGCAGGCTGTCATAAATCCGTCCGGCCAGATGGTGGAGCCGATCCAGCACGTTGGACCCGCCGGCCGCGACCGCGTCGGCCAGCGTGGCGATGGCCGGGCCAGGCGTGGTCAGCGGCGTGGCGCGCGTGAATACCTGCGGCGGCAGATCGTGGGCGAGGCCCTGGACGACGCCGGCCCGGTCCTCGGTCAGTACGCGTCCGGCGACGGTCAGGCGCAGCGTCTGCACTGGCCGGTCAACATAAAGCATGTGCGTGATGTTGCCGAATCCGTCGCGCCCCTCGCGCAGCTTCACGTCGCAATCCGCCTCGATACCCCAATCCAGCACCGTCTGCCCGACGAAGCTGTCCGGAGTTACCCGCAGCAGCTGAATGACCCGCCGGACGGGTTCGGCATAATGATAGGCCGTGGTGTAACGAATCTTGAGCTGCATCAGGCGAACCGGAATTGCTGGGCGATGGCGTGATCGAGCGCGCTGTTTTCACCGATATAGAGTTGCAGCCATTCGTGCAGCCCGTCTTGGATCACTTTCGTGATGTCGATGTCGCGGATACGTCCCAGCCGCTGCCGCGCTAGCCGGTCGGCTGGCCCCTGCCGGCCCGAGCGTTTGGCGAGTTCGCTCAGAAGATCCACCGTCTCGGCCGCCGAGGCAGCGAGCGAGCGCGGCATCTCGTCGCGGAAGATCAGGAAGTCGGCGACCAGCCAGGGCTGGAGCGCTTCGCGATAGATGTGGCGATAAGCAGTCTTGGCGGACACGATCTGGAGGATCGTCGTCCACTGGTCGCGGTCGAGCGCGCCACCCACTTCCTGGCCCGGCGGCAACAGCAGGTAATATTTGACGTCGAGCAGGCGCGCCGTGTTGTCGCCGCGCTCGATCGCCGCGCCCAGATGGAGGAACCACAGTCCCTCACTGCGGAGCATCCGCGCCACCGCACCTTCGAAACCGCGGATCTCCGCCTTCAGCGCGTCGACGAGGTTGAGCGTCGCCTGCGCACCGCCGGGGCTGGCGCGGTCGCGGATCAGCAGCCAGGCGCGGTTGATCGCCTCCCAGGCTTCCACGGTGAGCGCGGTGCGTGCCGCCTTCGCATTGTCGCGTGCGGCTGCAAGGCAGGCGCGGATCGCGCTCGGATTGTCCTCGCTCAAAGTCAGGTAGCGCCGCGCGCTCAGCGGGCTGAGGCTTTCCCCGGTCGCGGTGAACGAATCATAGGCGCCGACGACACGCAGCGCGCTCGCCCAGGCCTGCTGGCCCTCGTCCTGGTTGCCCAGGGCACTGAGCCGCAGCGTCGCCTCGACGAGCCGGGTGATGAATTCGGCCCGCTCCATATAGCGGCCGATCCAGTAGAGGCTGGATGCGGTGCGGGCGAGCATCAGCCGCCCTCCGCCTCGAGGACGAAGCTGTCCTTGGTGCCGCCGCCTTGGCTGGAATTGACCACAAGCGAGCCCTTGCGCAGCGCGACGCGGGTCAGGCCGCCGGGCACGATCGAGACCCCATTCGCTCCGGTCAGCACGAAGGGACGGAAATCGACATGGCGTGGTGCAAGCCCCTTGTCGGTGAAGGTCGGCACGGTGGACAGTGCCAGCGTCGGCTGGGCGATATAGCGGTGTGGCTCCGCTTTCAGCGCGGCGCGGAACGCCTCGATCTCCGCCGCGCTTGCGGTCGGTCCGACCAGCATGCCGTATCCGCCCGACCCGTCGACCAGCTTCACGACAAGCTCGTCCAGATGATCCAGCGTGTATTTCAGTGCCTGCGGTTCGCGGCAGCGCCAGGTCTCGACATTGGGGAGTTTCGCCTCCTCGCCTGTGTAGTAACGCACGATTTCCGGCATGTAAGAATAGATCGCCTTGTCGTCGGCGATGCCGGTGCCCGGAGCGTTGGCCAGGGTGACGTTGCCGGCCAGATAGGCGGCCATCAACCCCGGCACGCCCAGCATGGAATCGGGATTGAAGACGAGCGGGTCTAGAAATGCATCGTCGATCCGCCGGTAGATGACATCAACGCGCACGCGCCCATCGATCGTGCGCATCCACACCACGTCATCATCGACCTCCAGGTCGCCGCCCTCGACCAGTTCGATCCCCATATTGTCGGCCAGGAAGCTGTGTTCGTAGAAGGCCGAATTGTAATGGCCGGGCGTCAGCAGCACACAGGTCGGATCGCGCGTCCGACCAGGTGCTACCGAATAGAGCGTCTCGCGCAGCAGCTCCGGATAGGAGTCCACGGGTGCGACCGGCAGCGCGTCGAACAGTTCCGGGCAAAGCCGCAGCATCGCGTCCCGGTTCTCCAGCATGTAGGAGACGCCGGACGGCGTGCGGGCATTGTCCTCCAGCACGAAGAAGTCGCTTTCTCCCGTGCGCACGATGTCGACGCCGATGATGTGGGTGTAGACGCCGGCGGGCGGGCGCACGCCGATCATCTCCGGCAGGAATTGCGGATTGGCGAGCACGATGTCGGCCGGAATCGTCCCGTCATTGATGATGCGCCGCGCGCCATAGACATCGTCGATGAAGGCGTTGATCGCCCGGACGCGCTGTTCCAGCCCTTCGGCGAGCTGTGCCCATTCGGCGGCGGAGAAGATTCGCGGTACGATATCGAACGGGATGATCCGCTCGGCCGCTTCCTCCTCGCCATAGACGGCGAAAGTGATGCCGAGGCTGCGGAAGGCGGCTTCGGCGGCCTGCTGGCGGCGCTCCAGTTCGGAGGTTGGCGTTTCGGCCAGCCAGTCGGCCAATCGCTCGAACCCGACGCGCGCCGTCCTGCGCCGGCTCGCACCCCACAATTCATCGAAAGCAGTCCGTTTCGCCATGCACCTCGCAGCCCGAATGCCGACTGCATGGAAACATGCACCAATTCGGCCTGCCCGCAAGCAGGTTTTTTGCGATGCAGCAAACGGAAGTGGCAGGATGGACTCGATATGGGACCCGGTCTAGCCTGGCGGCCATGACGACTGAGCTTGCCGTACTGGCCTGGGGCTGCGTGCTCGCGCTCGTGCACGTCTTTGCCGCAATCCGGGTCAAGACGCGGCAATATGGCACGAAATGGAATGTCGGCGCACGCGACGAGGATCTCGCCCCGCCCGAGCCACTGGTCGGACGCCTGGCCCGTGCCCAAGCGAACTATTTTGAAACCTTCCCGCTGATGATCGCGGCGGTGCTGATCGTCACGCTCGCCGGGCTGACGAGCCCGTGGACGGCGATCGGCGCCTGGCTTTGGCTTGGCGCTCGCATAGTCTATCTGCCGCTTTACGCGATCGGCGTGCCGGTGGTGCGGACGCTGGCCTTCTTCGTGAGCATGCTCGGGATCGGCATGGTGCTCTGGCCGGCGCTGACAACGGGGTTCCGGACTCTCATTTGAACGTCATTGCGAGGCGCGCAGCGACGCACAATCCAGCGGGTCTGGATGGTCGCGCTGGATTGCTTCGCTCCGCTCGTAATGACGGGAGACCCACAAAGAAACCGGCGCCCGTGTTTCCACGGACGCCGGCCTTGCCAAGCGCTTGCGCCTATCGGGTTCAGGCGACCGCGGCCGCCTCGACATCGTCGGGTTCGCGCAGCACATAGCCGCGGCCCCACACCGTCTCGATATAATTCTCGCCGCCGCAGGCGAGGGAAAGCTTCTTCCTGAGCTTGCAGATGAAGACGTCGATGATCTTCAGTTCCGGCTCGTCCATCCCACCATAGAGGTGGTTGAGGAACATTTCCTTGGTCAGCGTCGTGCCCTTGCGGAGCGAGAGCAACTCCAGCATCGCATATTCCTTGCCGGTCAGATGCACGCGCGCGCCGTCCACCTCGACCGTCTTGGCGTCGAGATTGACCGAAAGCTTGCCGGTTTTGATGACCGACTGGCTGTGGCCCTTCGAACGGCGGACGATGGCGTGGATGCGTGCGATCAGTTCGTCGCGGTGGAACGGCTTGGTGACATAATCGTCGGCACCGAAGCCCAATGCCCGGACCTTCGAATCCAGTTCGCTGACGCCGGAGAGGATCAGCACCGGCGTGCCGACTTTGGCCGTGCGCAGCTTCTTCAGCACGTCATAGCCGTGCATGTCCGGCAGATTGAGGTCCAGACAAATGATGTCGTAATCATAGAGCTTGCCGAGATCCAAGCCCTCCTCGCCGAGATCCGTCGTGTAGACGTTGAACCCTTCGGTTCCCAGCATGAGCTCGATGGCTTTCGCCGTTGTCGGCTCGTCTTCGATCAGCAGTACGCGCATGAAAAATGCCTCCTGTCGTCGGGACGGACCAGCGGCCCCTTCATCGCCCCACGAATTCCATTAACCTTTCGAGATGTGAACGCAAAAGGTTAATTTGATGTTAATGCGATGGAATCGTTGAAAAAGCGTAAGCGTTGCAGGGCGGACTCACCGGTTCGCGATTCGGGGGAGGCGGTTCTTTGATCGCAAACAGTGTGCTTTTCATCGACGGCGAAGCGATCGTCCTCGACAAACCGGCTGGCCTCGCCGTCCATCCGGGCACGCGCACGCCGGAGAGTCTGGAGGATTATCTGCGTCATTTGCGCTTCGGCTTCCGGCGAGAGCCGCTGCCGGTCCATCGACTGGATCGCGACACGTCCGGCTGTCTGCTGCTGGCCCGCAATCCCAAGGCGCACAAGGTGTTTCAGCGCGCGTTCGAAGAGAAGCGCGTCGGCAAGACCTATGTCGCCGTGCTGGACGGCGTGCCGGACGTGCAAGGCGGGACGGTCGACCTGGCGCTCGGCAAGACCTCGACAGCCGAGGCGGGCTGGCGGATGGTGCCGGACGCAGCGGGTAAGGCGGCGGTGACGCACTGGCGCGTCGCGCATGTGCGGGACGGACGCGCGGTCGTCGTCTTCACGCCGGAAACCGGGCGGACCCACCAGATCCGCGTCCACGCCGCCTCCGGCATCGGCCTGCCCATTTCCGGTGATCCGGTCTATGGCGCAGGCAAGGGGCCGATGCTGCTCCATGCCTTGTCTTTGCGTGTCGAACGTGGCGCCAAGTCGCCGATCGAGGCCAGCGCGCCGCTGCCGCCGACCTTCGTCAATGCGGGCTTCGACGATGCCGGACTATGAGTTATCCGAAGACGCGTTGAGCGAGACCTTTCTTGCCGCCACCGGGCCGGGCGGGCAGAATGTCAATAAGGTAGCGACGGCGGTGCAACTGCGCTGCGATGTCTTCCGCCTCGGTCTCGCGCCCGATGTTTACAGGCGCCTGAAGGTGCTGGCGGGCAGCCGGATGACGGAGAGCGACGAGATCGTCATCACCGCACGCAGCCATCGCACCCGCGAGGCCAATCGGGCGGATGCTCGCGCCCGGCTGGCGGAACTGATCGCGAAGGCCCATATCCGCCCGCAACGACGGGTGAAGACCAAGCCGAGCAAGGCGGCCAAGGCGAAGCGCGTCGACACGAAGAAGGCGCGCGGATCGGTCAAGCAGGGACGCGGCAAGGTAAGACTGGACTAGAATGTACGAGTTCAAGATCGAGTCCGCCGACAAGCCGGCGCTCTACAGCGAACTGATCGAGGCCGCCGAGGCGCTCACAGTCGGCGAGCCGGACGGCATTGCCAACATGGCCAATGTCGCGGCCTTGCTGTGGGAAAGCCTGCCCGATCTGAACTGGGCGGGCTTCTACCGCAATGTCGGCGGCGAGCTGGTGCTGGGGCCGTTTCAGGGACGCCCGGCCTGCATCCGCATCCCGTTCGGCAAAGGCGTGTGCGGCGCGGCGGCGACGACGCGCGACGTGCAACTTGTGGCGGATGTCCACGCCTTTCCCGGCCACATCGCCTGCGATGCGGCCAGCCGTTCGGAGCTTGTCGTGCCGATCGTCGTCGATAATGCGCTGATCGGCGTGCTCGACCTAGACAGCCCCTTGCAAAGTAGGTTCGATGCGGAGGATGCGGCGGGCTGTGCCGAACTGGTACACAGGCTCGGCGCGCGTCTGGCCGGCATGGCGGAGAGGGCGGTGCGGGGCTAGAGATTCCCGGTTGCGAAACGGGGAATCCGCCATGTCTGTGTTGCCGCGCCTCACCATCGTCTCCACCCTTCTGCTGGCGCCCGCCGCCGCGCTGGCGCAAGCGGGGCCGCCGCCGGGCGTGACCTGGCAGGGTCAGGCGCCGGGCGCGCGCACGATGATCCATCGGGGCGGCGGCGAGCATCATCGCATCGATGTCCGGCATCACCGGCTCCAGCGCGGCCATGTCGTGCCGCCCTTCTGGTTCGGCCCGCAATTCCATATTGCCAACTGGAGCCTCTACGATTTCCCCGATCCGGGCGCGCAGCGGCGCTGGGTGCGCTATTATGACGATGCTTATCTGATCGATCGGGGCGGACGAATCATGGATACGCGCCACGGACTCGACTGGGATCAATATGGCGAGCGCTGGGCCGATCGCGACGGCATTCCCGCCTATCACGGTAGCAATGAATGGCATCCGGGCGATGTCGATTATGCTTGGGCGCGCGAGAATGGCGCGTGGGAGCATGGGCCGGGGCCGCAGGGTTACGCCTATGGCTACCAGGGTCAGCCCTATGGCAACTATGGTTATGGCGGCTACGGCTACGCCTATCCGATCATCATCGAAACGACGGTAACCCGGCCGGTGCAGACCTACACGACCGAGATCGTCGAGGAAGTGGTGGAGGTCCGCCAGCGTCCGCGCCGTCGGGCGCCGCGCCGCGCCGCCGCGCCCGCGCCGCGTCCGGCGTGCAATTGTTCGGCGCCGGCCGTCGCACCGCGCCAGGCGCCGCCAGCGCCTCCGGCCGCCCCGCCTCCGCCGCCCGTCCCGGCCGGCGAGCGGGGCTGAGGCTCAGGCCAACCGGTCCAGCGTCGCGTCGTCCAGGGCGGCGGGAATGATGATCAACGGGCAGGGAAGGTTGGCGGCAGCCGACCCGGCGAAATGGGAGATCAGCGGCCCGGGCGGGCCATCCGCTGCGGCCAGCACGAGCGCGACGATATTGTTCGACTCCTTCAGCAATTCGGTGATCGCCTTGGCGGGATCGCCCTGCTTCACGGTGATGGCCGGCTTGATCCCCGCTTCCTCGACGATCGTGCCGGAGGCTTCCGCCAGCATTGCTTCGGCGCGCAGCTTCGCCTCCTCCTCCATCGCGGCTTGAACCGCGCCCCATTGCGAGAATTCGGCTTGTTCGATCAGAGCCAGGATTTCCACCGTGCCGCCGGTCCGCGCCGCCTTGCGCGCGGCGAAGCGCAAGGCCGCGCGGGATTCGTCCGTACCGTCCATCACCACCAGATAGGAGCGCATGATCGCCTCCGTGCGTTTGTGTCGCGCATGTCGCGCAGACGGTGCGTCAGAACCGGTTCAGGCACAAGCCTCCCTCCGCAAGTTGCGGTCAGGCCTTGACCGCAAGCCGTGCAATGCTGTTTGGACGGACTTTGTGGCCGCACCCGAACAGGAAAGCCTCTTCTCATGCCGATTGAACTGAAGATGCCCGCTTTGTCTCCGACGATGGAGGAGGGGACGCTCGCCAAATGGCTGGTGAAGGAGGGCGATACGGTCGCCTCCGGCGATGTGCTGGCGGAGATCGAGACCGACAAGGCGACGATGGAGTTCGAAGCGGTGGACGAGGGCACGATCGCCAAGATCGTGATCGCCGAGGGCACGGACGGGGTGAAGGTCGGCGAGGTGATCGCCCTGATCGCCGAAGAGGGCGAGGACGCCTCCGCCGCCGCGGCGCCGAGGGCCGAGGCGAACAAGGCGCAGCCCAAGGCCGAAGCGCCTGCACCAGCACCTGCGCCCAAGGAAGAGCCGAAGGCCGAATCTCCGGCTCCCGCCCCGGCCAAGTCCGCCGATGGCGATCGGGTGAAGGCGAGCCCGCTGGCCCGCCGTCTCGCCGAGGTCCAAGGCATCGACCTGTCCGGCCTCAGCGGCAGCGGCCCCGGCGGCCGGATCGTTAAGGCGGACATCGAATCGGCTTCCGGCAAGGCGCCGGCCAAGTCGTCGGACGCTGCGCCTGTCTCAGCGCCGTCAGCCGCGCCGGTGTCCGCAGCCCCGGCCGCATTCGACACCGAAATTCCGCACGAGTCGGTCAAGCTCTCCAACATGCGCAAGACGATCGCGCGCCGTCTGACCGAGGCGAAGCAGACGATCCCGCATATCTACCTCACAGTGGACGTGCGGCTCGACGCGCTGTTGAAGCTGCGCGGCCAGCTCAACGCCAGCCTGGAGGCGCGCGGCGTCAAGCTCAGCGTCAACGACATGCTGATCAAGGCGCTGGCGGTCGCGCTGATCGAGGTGCCGGAATGCAATGTCTCGATCTCCGGCGACCAGCTGTTCAAATATAGCCGCGCCGACATCTCGGTCGCGGTCTCGATCCCCGGCGGGCTGATCACCCCGATCATCCAGGGCGCCGACAGCAAGGCATTGAGCGCCATCGCGACCGAGATGAAGGATCTCGCCGCCCGCGCCCGCGAGGGCAAGCTCCAGCCGCACGAATATCAGGGCGGCACCGCGTCCATCTCCAACATGGGCATGTATGGCATCACCCAGTTCGACGCGGTCATCAATCCGCCCCAAGCGATGATCATGGCGATCGGCGCGGGCGAGAAGCGCCCGACCGTGATCGACGACAGCCTGCAGATCGCCACGATCATGAGCGCCACCGGCAGCTTCGACCACCGCGCCATCGACGGCGCGGATGGCGCACGCCTGATGCAGACGTTCAAGAAACTCGTCGAAGACCCGATGGGAATGCTGGCTTGAGGCCCGGCTATCTCATCCTCGCGGTCGTCGTCGCGGGGCTGGCGGCAAGCCTGATCGGCACGGGCACGATCGTCGTTCTCGATATGATCGGTTCCCAGCCGTCACCGGGCGATGCCTATAGCCCGTTCGACACGATGGTCTTGGCCTTCATCCTGTTCACCATCGTCAGCGCGCCGGCGATTCTCGCCGCGCTCGCCGTCATCGCGCTTCCCGTAACGATCATCCTGCATCTGCTGCGGGTGTCGGGGGTGGTGCGCGACGTCTTGCTGCTGGCCGGGTTGCCGCTGCTTGGGCAGCGGACGCTGGACGGTGCCTTCGATTACGAAAATATATTCGGCATGACCTACGGCATCCTCGCGGCAGTCTGTTGGGCGGTGAGCCTCAGGTTGCTGCCGGTGTTCAAGATGCGGGCCGAGGCGGCGGAGACGGCGTGACTTATGCTTGCGAGAACGACCGTGCCCACATTGCGAGTGCGGGACTGACTGGAGTTTATCATGGCTGACACTTTCGATCTCATCGTCCTCGGCTCCGGACCCGGTGGTTATGTCGGGGCCATCCGCGCCAGCCAGCTCGGGCTCAAGGTCGCGATCGTCGAGCGGGAGCGGCTGGGCGGCATCTGCCTCAACTGGGGGTGCATTCCGACCAAGGCGCTGCTGCGCACGAGCGAAATCTACCATTACATGACGCACGCCGCCGCTTACGGCCTCACCGTCGAGAAGCCCGGCTTCGATCTCCCCGCCGTGGTGCAGCGCAGCCGCAAGGTTGCCGATCAGCTCAATGCCGGCGTCAAGGGGCTGATGAAGAAGCACAAGATCACGGTTTACGAGGGCGACGGCGCGCTGGCGGGGAAGGGCAAGCTGACCGTCACCAAGGACGACAAGACGACCGAACTCGCCGCCAGGAACATCATCGTCGCGACCGGCGCGCGCGCCCGCGACCTGCCTTTCGCCAAGGCGGACGGGGAGCGCATCTGGACCTACCGCCATGCGCTGGTGCCCAAGGAGATGCCGAAGAAGCTGCTCGTCATCGGCTCCGGCGCGATCGGGGTCGAGTTCGCCAGCTTCTATGCCGATCTCGGCGCGGAGGTGACGATCGTCGAGATGCTGCCGCGTATCCTCCCCGTTGAGGACGAGGAGGTCTCCGCCTTCGTCCACAAGGCGTTCGAGAAGCAGGGGATGAAGATCCAGGTCGGCGCCGGCGTCGAGAAGCTGGAGACGTCCAAGACTGGCGTGAAGGCCACGATCAAGAGCAAGGACGGCAAGTCCGAAACCATCGAGTTCAGCCACGTCATCGTCGCCGTCGGCATCGTGCCGAATACCGAGAATATCGGGCTGGAGGCGCTCGGCGTGAAGACCGATCGCGGCCATATCGTCGTCGACGGCTATGGCCGCACCAATGTGGACGGCGTGCTCGCCTTCGGCGACGTGACCGGCCCGCCCTGGCTCGCCCACAAGGCGATGCACGAGGCGGTCGTCTGCGTCGAGAAGCTGGCCGGCGTGAAGGACGTCCACGCCTTCACCAATGGTAACATCCCCGGCTGCACCTATTCGCGTCCGCAAGTCGCCAGTGTCGGCCTGACCGAGGCGAAGGCGAAGGAGGCCGGCTACAAGGTCAAGGCCGGCAAGTTCCCCTTCATCGGCAACGGCAAGGCGATCGCGCTCGGTGAGGCGGAAGGCTTCATCAAGACCGTGTTCGACGAGGCGACCGGCGAGCTGCTCGGTGCCCACATGGTCGGCGCGGAAGTCACCGAACTGATCCAGGGCTACACCATCGCGCGCGAGCTGGAGACGACCGAGCTGGAGCTGATGGGCACCACCTTCCCGCATCCGACGCTCAGCGAGATGATGCACGAAAGTGTGCTCGCGGCTTATGGACGGCCGCTGCATATCTGAATGCCGAACCAGAACCGGCCCCGCGCGTTTCGCCACCATGCCTGCTTTCGATACCGACAAGGTCTGGAAGGACTTTTGTGAGGCCGTGAACATGACGCCGGTGGAACTGGCGGCGTGGCTGGAAACCGAGCAGAGCAAACGGGTCGGCTTCAGGCGGCCGGGCGAGACCGAAAGCGTGGGCCACGCTTCCGGCCGGCGGATCGTCGCGATCCTCGGCATGTCCCGGGCTGATCTGACCGACGAAGACTATGCCCATATGCGCAAGGTCGTCGGCTATATCCGCCGTCATCTCGCCCAGCGGCCGGAGAATCAGGTCACGTCGCGCTGGCGGTACAGCCTGATGAACTGGGGTCACGATCCGATCAAATGACACGGGCCGGCGCCGTGCCTCTGGCCGTCTCGCCGGCGCACCTACCCCGTTGACCGTTATCGCCCTCGCCGCTATAGGCCGCGTCGCTCGCGCACCTGGTCGTGGCCCTTGGGCCGCAAGCCGTTCGCGGGAGTGCTTTTAGAGCTGAACACTGCTGCACTGTGAAGCAAGGGCCTGGGGGGCCGGTTAGGGCCGCCAGACTTCTTGCGCATTTTGCGTTGCAGTAGAGTAACTTAGGTGAAGGGTTTCAATGCCTACGATCAACCAGCTGATCCGCAAGGGTCGCGAGCCGCAGAAGGCCAAATCCAAGGTTCCTGCGATGGAGCAGAATCCGCAGAAGCGCGGCGTCTGCACCCGAGTCTATACCACCACCCCGAAGAAGCCGAACTCGGCGCTGCGTAAGGTCGCCAAGGTGCGCCTGACCAACCAGCGCGAGGTCATCAGCTACATTCCGGGCGAGGGCCACAACCTTCAGGAGCACAGCGTCGTGCTGATCCGCGGCGGCCGTGTGCGTGACCTTCCGGGCGTGCGTTATCACGTGCTGCGCGGCGTGCTTGATACGCAGGGTGTCAAGGACCGCAAGCAGAGCCGTTCCAAATACGGCGCCAAGCGTCCGAAGTAAGGGGAGACCAGAACCATGTCCCGTCGTCGTCGCCCCGAGAAGCGCGAAATCCTCCCCGATCCGAAGTTCGGGGACATCGTCCTGTCGAAGTTCATGAACAACATCATGCTCGACGGCAAGAAATCCACCGCCGAAGGCATCGTCTATGGCGCGCTCGACAATGTCGAATCGCGCGCCAAGAAGGATCCGATCGGCGTGTTCCATGAGGCGCTCAACAATGTGAAGCCGGGCATCGAGGTCCGCTCCCGCCGGGTCGGCGGCGCGACCTATCAGGTGCCGGTCGAAGTCCGTCCCGAGCGCGCCCAGGCGCTGGCCATCCGCTGGCTCATCTCCGCGGCGCGTGCGCGCAGCGAGAAGACCATGGCGGGCCGGCTGTCAGGCGAACTGCTCGACGCGTCCAGCAATCGCGGCAACGCGGTCAAGAAGCGCGAGGACACGCATCGCATGGCCGAGGCGAACCGCGCCTTCAGCCACTACCGCTGGTAACAAAGACACCTATATATGGAGAGCCGGGTTGTCCGGCTCTCGATATCGCTAAGGAACAAACGACATGGCCCGCAGCCATCCGCTCGAGCGCTATCGCAATTTCGGTATCATGGCGCACATCGACGCCGGCAAGACCACGACGACCGAGCGCATCCTTTATTATACCGGCAAGTCCTACAAGATCGGCGAAGTCCATGACGGCGCCGCGACGATGGACTGGATGGAGCAGGAGCAGGAGCGCGGCATCACGATCA
>CAYTMM010000083.1:0-12458 GCA_964438875.1 uncultured Sphingosinicella sp.
GCATTGTCCGACATCGTGCCGCTGTCATTGGCCGATCGCGACGGAGTGCTACGGATGCGGGCGGGAACGGATACGCCGGTCGCGATCGGCGCGGACGAGGAGCGGGGGCGGCGCCGGATCGTGCGGCGCGCGGCCGGATCGGTGCCGTGCGAAGTGAGCATCGCCTATTACGACCCGGCGCGGGATTATCAGACCGGCTTGCAACGCGCGACCATAGGGACGGCGGACCCGGACGGCGCGGATCGGCGGGCGTTGCCGGCGGCGCTCCAGGCGGGCGCGGCCAAGGGACTGGCTGAGCATCGGCTGGCCTGGCTGCGCGCCGGACGGATCGGCGCGACAATCGGCCTGAGCTGGGCGCGCTGCGGATTGCGGCCGGGGGACGGCGCGATACTGGTGGACGAGGCAGGGCGCTGGCGCGTGAACCGCTGGACATTGGGCGCCGAGGGGCTGTCGCTGGAATTGAGGCGAGTGAGTGCCGGAGCGCTGCCGGCGCCCGCCGAAGCGACGCCGGGATCGGGCGTGAAGGAAGAGGACCGGCCGCACGGGCCGACGACCTTGCGTCTGTTCGACCTGCCGCTCGGCGATTCGCTTGGCACGCAGCCCTTGCTGTTCGCGGCGGCGGCGGGCGTCGAGCCGGGCTGGCGGCGCGCGGGGCTGCTGGCGAGCTTTGACGGCGGGGCGAACTGGCGCGACATCGGACCGACCGCGCCGGCGGCCGTGATGGGCATGGCGCTGACGGTGCTGGCGCCGGGCGGCGCGGCGCTGCTCGATCTGTCGTCAAGCGTCGAGATCGGGCTGCTGAATGATGCGATGTGGCTGGAAAGCGCGGACGATGTGGCGCTGGCCGATGGCGCCAATCTGGCTTTGATCGGCGATGAGCTCGTCCAGTTCGGCGCGGCGGACTGGATCGCGCCGGGTCGTTTCCGACTGTCGCGGCTGCTGCGCGGGCGGCGCGGCACCGAATGGGCGAGCGACATGCACGAGGCGGGCGAGGGCTTTACGCTGATCGAACGCGAAAGCGTGACGGCGATCGAGGCGTCTATCGGTAGTATCGGGGGCGAGGCTCGGTTGACCGCGATCGGGGTGGGAGATTCGGAGCCCGTGATGGCGGCGGCGTCCGTCACCGGAGAATCGTTGCGTCCGCCCGCCCCCGTGCATCTGACGGCCGAGCGGAAAGCGAGCGGCGATATCCTGATTCGCTGGGTGCGGCGAAGCCGTGCCGGCTGGACCTGGCAGAGTGGAGCGGTGACGCCGCTGGGCGAAGAAAGCGAGCATTACCGACTGACTCTCACCGGCGACGGTTTCTCGCGGACGATCGCACTGACCACGCCGGAGCATCTCTATGCTGTCGCGGCGCAGGCCGCCGACGGATTGACCGGCACGCTTCATGTCACCGTGGTGCAGATCGGCACCTACGCCACCTCGCGTCTGGCCGCATTGACGTTCGAATGAGGAGATCGTGAACATGACCGAGACGAGCATGCGCTTCGCACTGCCCTTCTTACTGCCCGGTCAGGCGCAGAAGGAAGTTTTTCACAACGAAGCTCTGGCGATGATCGACGGCGCGCTGCACCCCTGCGCTGCAGGCATCGCCGACAGTCCCCCGGACACGCCGGAGCAGGGAGAAAGTTGGATCGTGGGCGGTGATGCGAGTGGCGCCTGGGCTAACCGGGAGGGCAATGTCGCGGTCTGGACGGGCGGCGGCTGGCGTTTCCTCGCGCCGGTGGCCGGTATGAGCGTGTGGGACATGTCTTCCGGACTGTGGCGTTATTGGACGACAACGGGCTGGTCTGACGGCGCATTGCCGGCCGCCGCGATAAGGATCGACGGCGTACAGGTCATCGGTCCACGCCTTCCTGACGTATCAAATCCTTCAGGCGGAACGACAATCGATGCAGAAGCGAGAGGCGCGATAGGAGCACTGATTGCGACATTAAAGTCACACGGTTTAATCGATTGACGATCGGGTGATGTGATATGCAACCCATCGGCAATCGCATCGTTAAGCCGCGGTTCCACAAGCTGTCGTTCATCTTCCTGAGGTGGTGCGGCTTTTGGGCAACAGATCGGCGGCTAACCGTGCTTGCACGCAAACTCCGGTTACCGTAAGGAGTTCACCGTCGTTCCCGTTCGGGACGTAGAAGAAAGGGGAAGATTTATGCGGAAGCTCGCCATTGTAGTGGCGCTGTCGTCCACCGTGATCGCGACTCCGGCACTTGCGCGCAACGGCGCCTGGTATGTCGGCGGCGATTTTGGCGGAATGATCCTCGAGAACGTAGATCTCGATATCGGCGTCACCGATAATGCTGTGGTCGTGAACCATGACTATGGTTTCGACGCTGGCCTGACCGTCGGTTACGACCTGGGTTCGTTCCGTCTTGAGGCGGAAGTCGCCTACAAGCGCGCTGACGCGGATCGTTATTACTCGCTTGTCGCCCTTCCCGGCCGGCCAGCGGGCCAGCTCGGCGCTTACCAGGACATTGGCGGTGGTCGCACCACGGCGCTTAGCTTTATGGTCAACGGCCTGTTCGACTTCGGCGATGAAGATGGTCTCAGCGGCTTCGTCGGTGGCGGTATCGGCATCGCGCGTGTGAGCAACAACAACTATCGTGCCTTTGCCAATCTCGGGCCGTTCTATGACGACAGCGACACGCGTCTCGCTTGGCAGGCGATCGCCGGCGTGCGTCAGGCTATTTCCGACAACATCGATATCACGCTGAAGTATCGCTACTTCAACGTTGCCGATGTCGGTGGCGTTTTCTTCGACGGTCAGGAAGTCCAGTCGAAGTTCCGTTCGCACAGCTTGCTCGGCGGCATCACCTTCAACTTCGGCTCGGCGCCGCCT
Organism: uncultured Sphingosinicella sp.; assembly: GCA_964438875.1. GTDB lineage: Bacteria > Pseudomonadota > Alphaproteobacteria > Sphingomonadales > Sphingomonadaceae > Allosphingosinicella. The sequence continues at coordinate 2,846 of CAYTMM010000083.1, forward strand.
CCGCCGCCTCCGCCGCCTCCGCCGCCTCCGCCTCCGCCTCCGCCGCCTCCCCCGCCGCCGCCCCCGCCGCCGCCGCCGGTGACGCCGGGTCCGTTCATCGTGTTCTTCGACTGGGATCGGTCGAACATCACGCCGCAGGCGGCTGCAATCCTGGACAACGCGGCTGCTGCCTATCAGCAGACCGGCCAGGCGCGGGTTGTTCTCGCGGGTCACGCCGACCGTTCCGGTCCGGCCGACTATAACGTGGGCCTCTCGCAGCGTCGTGCCGACTCGGTCGCGAGCTACCTCGAGGGTCGCGGCGTGCCGCGGTCCGCGCTGTCGACCGAAGCGTTCGGTGAAAGCCGTCCGCTGGTCGAGACGGCCGACGGCGTCCGCGAGCCGCAGAACCGGCGCGTGGAAATCACCTTCGGCCCCGGCTCCGGCTGGTAAGAAGTGTGCTTGCCGCTTCGGCGGCGGGTAACACCACAAAAGAAGGGGAGCCGGTCTTCGGATCGGCTCCCTTTTTTGATTCGCTGCCGGTATCTCGATCCGCGCCTTGGATGGCGCAGTCATGTCGCACTTCAGCCGGGTTGTTTGTGCATGGTGTGCTCTGGTAACGGGGCGCGGTTTCACGCCCACGAGGAGACGCAATGCGCATCGCGATTATCGGGACCGGCTATGTGGGACTGGTTTCCGGGGCCTGTTTTTCGGATTTTGGTCACGACGTTGTGTGCGTCGACAAGGATGCTGGGAAGATCGAGGCGCTTGAACGCGGTGTGATGCCGATCTTCGAGCCGGGTCTCGACCAGCTTGTCGCGCGCAATGTGGTGGGCGGGCGGTTGTCCTTCACCACCGATCTCTCTGCCGCCGTTGCCGGCGCGGAGGCAATCTTCATCGCGGTGGGGACGCCGTCCCGGCGCGGCGACGGCCATGCCGATCTCAGCTATGTGCATGGCGCAGCGCGCGAGATTGCCGGGGCGCTGACCGGCCCGGCCGTGATTGTGACTAAATCGACCGTGCCGGTCGGCACCGGCGACGAAGTCGAGCGGATCGTGCGGGAAGCCGCGCCAGGTGTTGAAACCTGGGTCGTCTCCAATCCCGAATTCCTGCGCGAAGGCGCCGCGATCGAGGACTTCAAGCGCCCGGACCGGATCGTCGTCGGCGCCGAGGATGCGCGCGCGGCCGAGATCATGCGCGAAATCTATCGTCCGCTCTATCTCAACAAGGCGCCGCTCCTGATCACGTCGCGGCGCAGCGCCGAGCTGATCAAATATGCCGCCAATGCCTTTCTGGCGACCAAGATCACCTTCATCAACGAGATCGCCGATTTGTGCGAGATGGTAGGCGGCGATGTCCAGGACGTGGCGCGGGGCATCGGCCTGGACGGCCGGATCGGATCCAAGTTCCTGCATGCCGGCCCCGGCTATGGCGGATCGTGCTTTCCCAAAGACACGCTCGCGCTTCTGAAAACCGCCGAGGATCATCACGCGCCGCTTCGCATCGTCGAGGCGGTGGTGAAGGTGAATGACGGGCGCAAACGGGCGATGGGCCGCAAGGTGCTGGGTGCACTGGGCGAGCAGCCGCGCGGCAAGACCGTCGCACTGCTCGGCCTCACTTTCAAACCGAACACCGACGACATGCGTGACGCGCCGTCGATCGCCATCGTCCAGGCACTGGAAGATGCCGGCGTGAAGGTGCGGGGCCATGATCCGGAAGGGATGGAGCAGGCGCGGCCGCTCATGCCCGATGTCACATTATGCGCTGATCCCTACGAAGCCGCGAAGGGCGCGGACGCCGTCGTGCTTGTCACCGAATGGGACGTGCTGCGCGCGCTCGACCTCAGACGGCTGGCCAGCGCGATGGCTGCACCGGTGCTCATCGACCTGCGCAACGTCTATCCGCCCGAAGATGTCGAGGCTGCAGGACTCGCATGGCACGGCATCGGCAAACCGGCGCGCAGCTGAATCCAGAGGGCTCGGAAACCCATCAAACGGATGATCGTTCCCATCGCAGACTGAAAGGGGAGAGTGTGATGAAATACTGGTTTTCCGGCAAATTTGTGGCGAGCATGGTGGTAATCGCCGGATGCTCCTCGGAACCGCTCTATGAGAATGAGGCAGTCGTGCAGGCAAACAATGCTATCGAGGCCGTTGAGAGGCTGAATGCCGATCTTCGCGACGCCAATGACACGACCCTGGCACGGGCGATGCTCGAACAAACCGGCGATGCAGTCCGCATCCGTATCGAGGCGGCGGGCCTCGCCGCCGGTACTTATGGCGCGCATGTCCATATGACCGGTCGTTGCGATGCGCCCGATTTCGCCAGCGCCGAGGGACACTGGAACCCGACGGAGCATCAGCATGGCCACGACAATCCGCAAGGCGCGCATCTCGGCGACTTGCCGAACCTTGTCGTCGCCGCCGACGGAACGGGCACAATTTCGTTCGATATCGCCGGTGCGACTTTGCGCGGCGCCAACAATGCGGTGCTGGACGAAGACGGGGCGGCAGTGATCGTTCATGCCGAGCCCGACGATTACCGAACGGATCCCAGCGGCAATAGCGGCGCCCGGATCGCCTGCGGCGTGGTGGGCTAAGGTCGTTTTGGCTTTGCTGAAGTGCGGCACCGGCCCGCACCCCCACCCAGCCTCCCAACAACAATATCATGGATTGGGAGGCTGGGTGGGGGTGCGGGCCGGCGCTGCTTCTGTTTCAGCCTCGCTGAAACAGACTCCAAGCCGTCAAACCGCCTCGCCTGCCGCCCGAGCGCGATCGAGTGTCGTCGCTTCGGCAGCGGGCAGCGTGCGATAGAGATAGAGCAGAGCCGCGAGCGAGATCGGCACGACCGCGATCAGCGCCACCATGCCTTGTCCGAGGTCGCCCAGCGCGATCGACAATCGTCCGGCCAGATAGGGCCCCAGCGCCAGACCAATGAGGGTCGTGCCGAGGAAGAAGGTCGCGGTCGCGGCACCGCGCATACGGGGCAGGACGAGATCCTGCGTCGTCGCCGCGGCCGCACCCAGCGCCATGCTGGACAAGGCCGTCATGGGCAGCTGGAGCAGGTAGAAGAGGGTGATGTCGCGCGTCGTGAAGGCGGTGACGATTAACGGCAATGGCAGCAACAGGCCACATGCGATGACGATCACCCGGCCGGCCGGATTGGTCCGCCGCAGCCGATCGGCAAGCCGTCCGCCCAGGACCACGCCGAGGAAGCCGCCCGCCGCGCCCGAACCCCCGATGATGAAGCCGGCAATCGCCGGATCGGCACCGAGTACGCGCATGGCATAAGGCGCCGACCAGAAGCTCGCCGAATAAGCGAGAAAGGCGATCAGTCCATAGCCGAGCACGGTGCACAGGAAAGCCGGAGATCCCCAGATCAACTGGAAGGTGGGCGCGTCGCGCAGACGCAATGCCGTCGCCCAAGAGAAGACCGCGTAGAAGCCCAGCGCGATCGCGATCCATTGCGCATAGTCGCCGGTCAGCATGATCAGCCCGGCCGCGAAAGCGGCAAGCAGCATGGCCATCGCGACATTGATGGAGAAAGCACCGATGCCCCGCCTCGCCGCGCCGATAAAGGTCAGAGGTGGGATGACGGTCAACAATTCCTGAAAGAAGCCACGAAACGGATGGGGTGGCGGGGGCGTGACGATCCCTTCCGATTGCCCGCGCAGCGGTTCGCGCAGGCGCGCCACAACCAGAGCGAGCAGCAGGCCGGGCAGGCCGACCGCGAGAAAGGCCGCCTGCCAACCGACCAGGCCGAGCGGTCCGCCGCCGGGAAAGGCGGCATTCCAGTTCTGGACGATCGCACCGCCGATAAACAACGACAGGCCGCCGCCGATATAGAGCCCCGAGGAATAGATGGCGAGCGCGGTGGCACGCTTTTCCTTCGGGAAATAGTCCGAGATCAGCGAATAGGCGCAAGGACTGGCCGTCGCCTCACCGATGCCGACGCCGACGCGCGCGGTGGTGAGCATCGTGCCGGTCTTGGCGAAGCCGGACAGGGCCGTCGCCGCCGACCAGAGCGCCAGGCCGCCGGCCATCAGTTTCACCCGGTTCCAGCTGTCGGCCAGCCGGCCGAGCGGAATGCCGAACAAGGCGTAGAAGACGCCGAATGCTGTCCCGTAGAGGAAACCGATATCGGCGTCGGTGAGACCGAGATCGGCCTTGATGTCTTCGGCGAGGATCGAGAGAATCTGCCGATCGATGAAGTTCAGGACATAGACCAGGACGAGCAGGCCGAGCACGTAGCGAGCATAGGATTCGCTGTTTCGGGCGTCGGAAACCGTAGCGTTATCGCCGGAAATATCCGTCGCCATGCACCTCTCCATTGTCGCTCTTTTATCATAGGGCTAGCAGAGCGGCGCGTATTGGCAACAGTGGGGATATAATGACTGTTTCAGTTCTCTTCGTCTGTCTCGGCAATATCTGCCGGTCGCCGCTTGCCGAAGCCGCTTTTCGCGCCGAAGCGGAACGGCTGGACCTCCAAGCCGATATCGATTCAGCCGGCACCGGAAACTGGCATGTCGGCCATGCACCCGATCCGCGTGCACAGGCTGCCGCGTTCCGGAACGGCGTCGACATTTCGTATCTGCGCGCGCGGCAGGTGACGCATGGCGATTTCGGACGCTTTGATCATATCGTTGCGCTCGACGCCTACAATCTGGCGGACCTGCTGGCGCTGAAACCGCGCGATTGCCGTGCGCGGATATCCCTGCTGCTCGATCACGCGGAGGGACGAAAGGGCGAGCCGATCGCCGATCCCTATCATGGGGACGACACCGACTTCGATCGCGCCTGGACCGACATCATGCTGGGCGCGCGAGGCCTCGCCGAACATATCGCGGCAGAGGGATGAGCAGATGCGAGACGAAGCGGTGGGTCTTTCCGTAACATTGTCTTCGCTCACCAGTCTGGCGCTCTCCCCGATCGAAACGACAATCGAGATCGCGGAGGCTTTCGACGTGTCGAAGTCGCCCATGTCCGGCCGCACCGCGAGAGGAACGGAAAGGGCATGACCCGCAAGACGGTATGATCGCATTGGCGATCATGGAGCTGATCATGCTGGCGACCGGTTTGTGGGCGGGGCTGCGCCTGTCCTGCGATACGCTGCTGCTTTATTCCTGCCGGTACTGGAGCCCCGTGCTGGTCCCGACCATCTATTCCTTGCTGCTGTGACGGCGCCTGCGCGGCAATCAGTCGAGCGAGTAGCGGGCAGCTTCGTCATAGACGGCGCCTTCGGGCGTCAGCCGGCTCTCGAAGAGGCTGAAGCGGTCGACGCGGAAAGGCGGGCTGGCGAGTCCGCCCGATTCCTCGACGAAGCCGCCCACCGGGCCGGCGCTGCGATTGAGCCGCGCCAGAGTGATGTGCGGCTGGTAGGCCCGCTGATCCGGCGCGACGCCGACGCGGAGCAACGCCTGATCGATCTTCTTGTGCAGCGCGCGCAGCGGCGCGTGCGGCGTCACCCCAGCCCACACCGCATCGACCCGCTTGCGCTTGTCGAATGCGCCCACGCCATCGAGCGCGATCTCGAAACCAAAATGATGGACGCCGGCGAGCGCGGCGTGAACATCGCCCGCGACATGGCGGTCCACCTCCCCGATGAAGCGCAAGGTGAGATGAAGCTGCGCATCATTCTGCCAACGCGCGCCGCTGATCCCGCCCATCGCGGCGAGCAGGATGGCGCGGATATTGGCTGGCGGGCGGATGGCGACGAACAGGCGCTGCATGGCGTGGTTAATATCAAAGCTTTCGCGCCCAATCATACCATCTGGCGCAAATTATGCACGCGATCCGGCCCGGTTTTGCTTGAAAGGCGCGCCCGATCCCCCGATATTGCGCTCGTTCGGCGATTGTCGCCGAAGAAGGGAGAAATGAAGATGGCCAATTGGTCTGACCCCCGGATGGGCGGCACCTCTCAGGCGACCGCAACCGTCGGCACGGCCGATGTCGCCTTCGACGCGGGCCTGCGCTCGCACATGCTTTCCGTTTACAATTACATGACGTCCGGCATTTTGCTGACGGGCATCGTCGCGCTGCTCTTTTCGCAGTGGGAAGGTGCGCCGGCCGTGCTGTTCGGTCCGGGCATTCTTAAATATCTGATCATGTTCGCGCCGCTCGGCTTCGTGCTGGTGCTGAGCTTCGGCATCAACCGGCTGTCGCAGGGAACGGCGCAGATCCTGTACTGGACGTTCGCGGTCACGATGGGCGTTTCGCTCGCGTCGATCTTCTTCGTCTATACGCAGGGTTCGATCGCGCTGACCTTCTTCGCGACCGCCGCGGCGTTCGCCAGCCTCAGCCTTTACGGCTACACCACCAAGAAGGACCTGTCCGGCATGGGCACCTTCCTGATCATGGGTGTGGTCGGCCTGATCGTGGCTTCGGTCGTCAACCTGTTCTGGATGAATGACACGTTCAGCCTCGTCATCGCGGCTTTGGGCGTGCTGATCTTCGCGGGCCTGACCGCCTACGACACGCAGAAGATCAAGAGCATCTACTTCCAGGTCGCCGGCACCGATTTCATCGGCAAGGCCGCGATCATGGGTGCGCTGACGCTCTATCTCGACTTCATCAACATGTTCCTCTTCCTGCTGCGTTTCCTGGGCAACCGGGAATAGTTCAGGCGAAGAGTCGAAACGGAAAGGCCCGGCGGAAACGCCGGGCCTTTTCGTTGCGCGATGAGCGGGCCTTCAGGCGAGATGGCGCTCGAAATGCGCCAGCGTCGCGGTCCACGCCGCCTCGGCGGCTTCCCGGTTGTAGCGGGCTTCGGACGTGTCGTTGTGAAAGGCGTGATGGACGTCCGGATAGGTGATGCCGTCGCCCTTGCCGGCGGCGCGCAGGGCGGCGATCCAGGGTTCGCCGGTCGTGTTCACCCGTTCATCCAGTCCGGCGAGAATGACCAGCATCGCCGCTTCCACCCGCACGGCCTCGGCCGGATCGGGGGCGGGGCCGTAGAAGGACACACCGGCATCGAGTGCGTCGCCGGACGCCACGGCCAGCCGGTTCACCATCGCGCCGCCCCAGCAGAAGCCGACCACGCCCACTTTGCGCGGGCCTTCATCCACGTCCCTTGCCATGCGCACGGTCGCCACGCCGTCCGAAACCGTTTGCGCCATGTCGAGCTGACCGATCATCTCGCGCGCACGGTCCTCGTCCGTCGGCGTTCCGCCGGCCGGACTGAGAAAGTCCGGCGCCAGCCCCACATAGCCCGCCACCGCGAGCCGCCGCGCCACATCGCGCGTATGTTCGTTGAGGCCACGATTTTCGTGGATGACAATCACCACAGGCGTGCTCGCGCCCGCCCCGACCGGCGATGCACGGTAGCCGCGATAGGACCGGCCCGACGCCACCTCCCATTCGACATCGCGGCATCGGATGCGCGGATCGTCGGCCGCCATAACTGGCATGGCCTGCGCGCTCGCCGCGATGCCCGAGAGCAGTGCAGCCGCCGCCGCGCCGCTGCCCGCGATGCGGGTCATTCCGGCCATGAAGGTGCGACGGTCCATGCGGCCATGCGTGAAGCGATCGTGCAGCGCGATCGCGGCGGCGCGTTTCGGGTCGGTCATGCCGGCTGCGCTTCCTTCGGCATCAGGGCGTCATCAAGCTCGTTGGCGCGGATGGCCGCCGGGCGGGCTTGGAGCCGGGTGAAATAGTCCTCGAAGGCCGGGCGCTTCGGGATCGATCCGAACATCATGCCCCAGCCGATCTGCGCGCCGACATAGACATCGGCAGCAGTGAACCGGTCGCCGCAGATATAGGGGCCGGGCGTGATGGCGTGCTCCAGATTGTCGATCGCCTCATCGAAACTGCCATAGCCGACAAAGGCGCGTTGCTCGTTCTGAACCTCGACCTTGAGCGATTTGTTGGTCACCGCCGCCTCGACCGGGCCGGCGGCGAAAAACAGCCAGCGATAATAGGTGCCGCGCGCGGCATCGCCAGGCGGCGGGGCGAGACCGGCATCGGGAAAGGCGTCGGCGAGATAGGCGCAGATCGCCGCGCATTCGGTGACGACCGTGTCCCCGTGCCGGATCGCCGGCACCTTGCCCATCGGGTTGATCGCCAGATAGTCGGGCCCCTTCATCGTCGTGCCGTAATCGAGCACGATGGTCTTATAGGGCGCGCCGACTTCCTCCAGCATCCAGCGGATGATTCGGCCCCGGGATTGAGGATTGGTGTAGAAGACGAGATCGGTCATGGCACGGCTCCTGACTGGACTGTACCAATCTATCGCGCCTTCGTGTCAAAGAAAAAAGCCGCCCACGATCGGACGGCCTTTTCCTTCGACCGGGGTATGGCTCAGCCTTTCGCTTCGCTCTGATCCTGTTCCTTCGCCTTGCCGGCAGGCTTCTTCTTCCTTGAAGCCTTGGGCGGGGCGGGGATGATCTCGAACGACGGGGCATTGTCCTTGATCCGGACTTTCACCTCGCCGCCGTGGACCAGCTTGCCGAACAACAGCTCCTCGGCGAGCGGCTGCTTGATCTTCTCCTGGACGAGCCGGCCCATCGGCCGCGCGCCATAGAGCTTGTCGTAGCCGCGCTCCGTGAGCCAGGCGCGCGATTCGTCGTCAAGCTGGATGTGGACGTTGCGGTCGGCGAGCTGGAGTTCGAGCTGCAGGATGAACTTGTCGACGACGCGAGCGACCACCTCGGTCGGCAGGTATCCGAACGGCACGATCGCATCCAGCCGGTTGCGGAATTCCGGCGAGAACATCCGCTTGACCGCCTCCTCGCTGGCATCCTCCTTGGAGATGTTGCCGAAGCCGATCCCCTCGCTCGCCATGTCGGACGCGCCGGCATTGGTGGTCATGATCAGGATGACGTTGCGGAAATCGACCGTCTTGCCGTGGTGATCGGTGAGCTTGCCGTTGTCCATCACCTGCAACAGGATGTTGAACAGGTCCGGATGGGCCTTCTCGATCTCGTCGAGCAGCAGCACGGAGTGCGGATGCTGATCGACCGCGTCGGTCAGCAGTCCGCCCTGATCGTAGCCGACATAGCCCGGAGGCGCACCGATCAGGCGGCTGACCGAATGGCGCTCCATATATTCCGACATGTCGAAGCGCTGGAGCGGAATGCCCATGATCGAGGCGAGCTGGCGCGCCACCTCGGTCTTGCCGACGCCGGTGGGGCCGGAGAAAAGGTAGGAGCCGATCGGCTTGTCCGGATCGCGAAGCCCCGCGCGGGCGAGCTTGATCGCCGCAGACAGCCGGTCGATCGCCTCGTCCTGGCCGAACACGACGCGCTTGAGATCCGATTCCAGCGAACGCAGCGATTCCGCATCGGTCTTCGACACGGATTTGGGTGGGATGCGCGCCATCTTGGCGACCACCTCCTCCACTTCCTTCTGGCCGATGACCTTCTTGCGGCGCGATTCCGGCAGCAGCATCTGGGATGCGCCGACCTCGTCGATCACGTCTATCGCCTTGTCCGGCAATTTCCTGTCGCTGATGTATTTCGCCGAAAGCTCGACGGCCGCCTTGATGGCGTCGGCCGTGTAACGGACTTTGTGGTAATCCTCATAATAGGTTTTGATGCCTTTGAGGATCTTGATCGTGTCGGGAACCGTCGGCTCCGCCACGTCGATCTTCTGGAAACGGCGCACGAGCGCGCGATCCTTCTCGAAATACTGGCGGTATTCCT
>CAYTMM010000084.1:0-10922 GCA_964438875.1 uncultured Sphingosinicella sp.
GCAGCAGGGTAGCTATGTACGGACGGGATAACCGCTGAAAGCATCTAAGCGGGAAGCCTCCCTCAAGATAAGATATCTCAGAGCCGTGGAAGACCACCACGTTGATAGGCCGGATGTGGAAGCGGGGTAACCCGTGGAGCTAACCGGTCCTAATTGCTCTATTCGCGCTTGAGAGTTCACACCGTCAACGACAGTTTTGGCTGTCGCTGACCAGTGGCTCAGCAGATTAAAGTTGCACGATTTCTAGATCCTGTACGCGCCGGCTCCATTGCTTGGTGACCATAGCGTCCGTGCCCCACCCGATCCCATCCCGAACTCGGCCGTGAAACCTGACTGCGCCGATGGTACTACCGCTTAAGCGTTGGAAGAGTAGGTCGTCGCCAGGCATTGCAGCCGGCGCGTACAGGATTTGAACCCATTCACTTTGTTATGACAGGCCGCTGCCGGATTTCCGCGCGGCGGCCTTGTCGGTTTGAGGGCCATGCCCTCCATGTTGGCGCGGGGTGGAGCAGCCCGGTAGCTCGTCAGGCTCATAACCTGAAGGTCGCAGGTTCAAATCCTGCCCCCGCAACCAACTTCGACGTACATTCCGTCACAAAGGCCGGCCCCTTCGCTGGGGCCGGCCTTTTCGTGTCCAGGCGATGTGCGCAAGGCCGTGAAGGTCGCTGGATATGTCTTTCAGGATTACTTCCTGCGATCCGTTCGCATCGGCTTGAGATTCCCGTCCGGACGTGCTTCATACCGGCTCATTCAAACCGGAAGGGGGCATGCAATGACAGACGGACCCACGAATCCGCTTCCCGGCGCGCCGGCGTCGCTGATCGATCGAGTGAAGAACATCCTCCTGACGCCGAAGACGGAATGGCCGCGCATCGACGCCGAGCCTGCGACAGTCGGGAGCATCTTCACCTCCTATGTGCTGATTCTGGCGGCGATCGGGCCGATCGCGACTCTGATCGGCCAGCAGGTGTTCGGCATGTCGTTCCTGGGGGTCACCTACAAGCCGCCGATTGGCTTCACGGTCGCCACCAGTGTGCTGACTTATGCACTCTCGCTGGTTTCGATCTACGTGCTTTCGCTCATCATCGATGCGCTCGCGCCGAGCTTCGGCGGGACCAAGGATCCGGTAAAGGCCTTCAAGGTTGCTGCCTATTCCTGGACGGCAGCCTGGATCGCCGGCATTTTCGGGATCATCCCGCAGCTTGCGATCCTGTCGATCCTCGGCCTCTACAGCCTCTATCTGCTCTTTCTGGGCCTGCCGGTGCTGATGAAGTCGCCGCAGGACAAGGCGGTCGGCTACACGGTCGTGACCATCGTGATCGCGCTCGTCCTCTGGTTCGTCGTTGGCATTATCACGGCGGCCCTGGTCGCGAGCTTCTTCCCGCTCGGCGGCATCATGAGCGGCGGCGGTTCGATCAACTTCTAATCGAACAGGCGGTGCCGGACGTCGCCGCACAGGCGCCCGTCCAGCACCGCCCGCTTCGCCCATTCCATGTCGTCGGCCAGATAGCGGTCGGCGGCATGGAAGGGGATATCGGCCCGGACGGCCGCATGCGCCGGCGACAGCGCCGGTGAGGTCTTCAGCGGCTTGTGGACATCAATCCCCTGCGCCGCGGCCAATAGCTCGATCCCGATCACGCCTGCCGCATTGTGCGCTATACGTCGCGCCTTGAGCGCACCATGCGTCGCCATCGACACATGATCCTCCTGCCCCGCCGAGGTGGGGATCGTGTCGACGCTCGCCGGGAAGGCGAAGCTCTTATTCTCGGATACCAGCGCCGCTGCCGTCACTTGCGCGATCATGAAGCCGGAATTGACCCCTGAATCCTCTATGAGGAAAGCTGGCAATCCGCTCATCTTGGGATCGATCAGCACGCCGAGACGTCGCTCGGCGATCGAGCCGATCTCGCATAGAGCCATCGCCAATATGTCTGCGGCGAAGGCGACTGGCTGGGCGTGGAAATTGCCGCCGGACAGGGCGTCCTCGCCGAACAATAGCGGATTGTCGCTGACTGCATTGGCCTCGATCTCCAGCGTGCGTGCGGCATTGCGGATGAGGTCGAGCGCCGCGCCCATCACCTGCGGCTGGCAACGGAAGCTGTAGGGATCCTGCACCCGCTCGCAATCGTCGTGGCTGTGCCGGATGTCGCTGCCGTCGAGCAGACCGCGGAGGGTTTCCGCCACTGCAATCTGCCCCGGCTGGCCGCGCACCGCGTGGATACGCGGATCGAATGCGGCGTCGGTGCCTTTCAGCGCATCGGTGGCCATCGCTCCGGTGACGAGGGCGGTCGCGAACACGCGCTCTGCTGTGAACAGCACGTCGAGTGCGATCGCGGTCGACGCCTGCGTCCCATTGATCAGGGCGAGCCCTTCCTTCGGACCGAGCACGATCGGCTCCAGCCCAAGCTTCGCCAGCGCCTCGCGGGCCGGCAGCGTCTCGCCCGCCAGCGTCATCCGTCCCTCGCCGATTAGCGCCCCGCTCATATGGGCGAGCGGCGCGAGATCGCCGGACGCGCCGACCGAACCCTGGCTCGGCACGATCGGCAGCGCGTCTGCCGCGATCAGCGCCAGAAGCCGTTCGATCACGTCGCGCCTTATGCCGCTATGGCCGCGCGCCAGCCCGATCACTTTCAGCGCCATCATCAGCCGCACGATCCGAGGATCAAGCGGATCGCCGAGCCCCGCGCTGTGCGACAGGATCAGATTGCGTTGCAGCTCCTCCAGCCGATGCGCCGGAATGCGCGTCTGGGCGAGCAGGCCGAAACCGGTGTTGATGCCATAAACGGTGCGGCCGCTTTCGATGATCCGTCCAACTGCCGCACTGGAGGCTTCGATCGCCGCCCAACTGCCCTCGTCGAGCGCGACGGATGCGCTCTCCCAGATGGCGCGGAGCTGCGCGAGCGTCACGCTGCCCGGAACGAGCGCGCTCACCGTTCCACCATCGGCAGGTCAAGCCCCTGCTCGCGCGCGCAATCGATCGCGATGTCGTAGCCCGCATCGGCGTGGCGCATCACGCCGGTGCCGGGATCGTTCCACAATACCCGCCCCAGCCGCCGCGCCGCATCTTCGCTGCCGTCGGCGACGATCACCATGCCGCTATGCTGCGAATAGCCCATGCCGACGCCGCCGCCATGATGGAGCGAGACCCATGTCGCGCCAGAGGCCGTGTTGAGCAGGGCATTGAGCAAGGGCCAATCAGACACCGCGTCCGATCCGTCGGCCATCGCTTCCGTCTCGCGATTGGGGCTGGCGACGGAGCCGCTGTCCAGATGATCGCGGCCGATGACGATCGGCGCCTTCAGCTCGCCGGTGCGCACCATCTCGTTGAAGGCGAGGCCGAGCCGGTGGCGCTGGCCGAGGCCGACCCAGCAGATGCGCGCCGGCAGGCCCTGAAAGGCGATCCGCTCCTTGGCCATGTCCAGCCAGCGATGGAGGTGCGGATCATCGGGGATCAGCTCCTTCACCTTGGCATCGGTCTTTGCGATATCATCGGGATCGCCGGACAAAGCCGCCCAGCGGAACGGGCCGACGCCCCGGCAGAAGAGCGGGCGGACATAGGCCGGCACGAAGCCGGGAAAATCGAAAGCGCGCTCGACGCCCTCGTCCTTCGCGACCTGGCGGATATTGTTCCCATAGTCGAAGGTCGGGATGCCCTGGTCGTGCCAGGCGAGCATCGCTTCGACATGCACGGCCATCGAGGCGCGCGCCTCGCGTTCCACCGTCTTCGGATCGCGCTCGCGCAGCTCGACCCATTTCTCGACGCTCCAGCCGATCGGAAGGTAGCCGTTGACCGGATCATGGGCGGAGGTCTGGTCGGTCACCGCGTCCGGCCGGATGCCGCGTTTCACCATATCGGGCAGGATTTCGGCGGCATTGCCGAGGATGCCGACGGAAATCGGCACTTCGGACGCGCGGATCATCTCCAGCGCCTCGTCGATGCTCGCCGCGCGCTTGTCGAGATAGCGCGTCTCCAGCCGTTTCTCGATCCGGCTTTCCTGGCATTCGATCGCGATGCAGTGCGCGCCGGCCATCACGGCGGCGAGTGGTTGCGCGCCGCCCATGCCGCCAAGGCCTGCGGTCAGGACCCATTTGCCCGAAAGATCGCCGCCGAAATGCTGGCGGCCCATCTCGACGAACGTCTCGTAGGTGCCCTGAACGATGCCCTGCGAGCCGATATAAATCCACGAGCCGGCCGTCATCTGGCCGTACATCATGAGCCCCTTGCGATCCAACTCGTTGAAATGGTCCCAGGTCGCCCAGTGCGGCACGAGGTTTGAATTGGCGAGGAGGACGCGCGGCGCATCCTTGTGGGTCGGAAAAACGCCGACCGGCTTGCCGGACTGGATCAGCAGCGTCTGGTCTTCCTCCAGCAGCCGCAGGGTCTCGACGATCCGGTCATAGCTTTCCCAGTCGCGCGCCGCCCGGCCGATGCCGCCATAGACGACCAACTCCTCTGGAGCCTCGGCGACATCGGGGTCGAGATTGTTCATCAGCATCCGGAGTGCCGCTTCGGTGGTCCAGGATTTGGCGGTGATCTCCGTGCCGGTGGCGGCCCGGATATGGCGGCTGTTGTCGCGTCTGTTCATGCTGCTCTCCTAGCCGTCATTGCGAGCAAAGCGAAGCAATCCAGTGCGACTGCTGAGGCCCGCTGGGTTGCCGCGTCGCTATGCGTCGGTCATGCATCCACTCCCGCCACGATCCTGCGTTCGGGTCCGGGCAATCCAATCCAGTAAGCGAGCTCTGCCGGCCGGCCGATCCGCCAGGCGCAGAGATCGGCGGCCTTGCCGGCGCTGATCGTGCCGATCTCATCCGCCAGGCCCAGCGCCCGCGCGCCCTCTCGGGTCATGCCCGCCAGCGCTTCTTCCGGCGTGAGGCCGAACAGCGTGCAGGCCATGCTCATCATCAGAGTCGGCGAAAGCGCGGGCGACGTGCCGGGATTACAGTCCGTCGCCACCGCCATCGGCACCTGGTGCCGGCGCAGCAGATCAATGGGTGGCTTCTTCGTTTCCTTGAGCGCGTAGAAGGCGCCGGGTAGCAGCACCGCCGTCGTCCCCGCTTCCGCCATCGCGATCACCCCGGCCTCGTCGATATATTCCAGATGATCGGCCGAAAGTGAACCGTAACGGGCGGCGAGTGCCGCGCCTCCCAGATTGCTGAGCTGCTCCGCATGAAGCTTGATCTTGAGGCCGTGATGCCGCGCCGCCTGGAACAGCGCTTCCACTTCGGCCGGCGTGAACCCGATACCCTCGCAAAAGGCGTCCACGGTGCTCGCCAGATCTTGCGCGGCTGCGGCGGGCAGGAGGCCGTCGATCGCCAGCGCGACGAATTCTTCCCGCCGCTCCCTGAATTCCGGCGGCATCGCATGGAGCGCGAGCAGGGTCGTCTCGATCCGAACCGTCTCGCTCGTGTCCAGTGCTTTGGCTGCGCGCAGCATCTTGAGTTCCGCGTCGATGTCGAGTCCGTAGCCAGACTTGATCTCCACCGTGGTGACGCCCCCCGCCATCAGCGCCCTGAGGCGAGGGCGGGCGGCTTCGACCAGTTCGTCAAGGGTCGCTGCGCGGGTCGCTTTCACCGTCGAGACGATGCCGCCGCCGGCCGCCGCGATCTCCTCATAGGTCGCACCTTCGAGCCGCTGTTCGAACTCGCTCGCGCGGTTGCCGCCGAAGACGAGATGAGTGTGGCAATCGACCAGCCCCGGCGTCACCCATGCGCCATGCAGCGGTTCAACCTTCCTGGCCTGATAGCCGGCTAGCTCGGTACGCTTGCCGACGCGAACGATCCGGCCGTCCTGGATGCCGATCGCGCCATTCTCGATCGCGCCGAACGGTCCCGGCACGGCCGGATCCATGGTCGCGATGTTGCAATCAATCAGCAGGCGGTCCCACATAGCCTCGCTTTCTATCGGGCCTAGCGTGTAAGGGCAAAGGATGAGCTGGAAATCAATCGCCGACCTGATCGTGGACGATGCCGCCGCGCCGGTGGCGCTGCTGGGCGCGCCGATGGACGCAGGCTCGGTAACGCCCGGACGCTGCGATCTCGCCCCCGATACGGTGCGCCGGGCGCTGAGGCGGCTCAGCACCTACGATCTCGTTGAATCGCTGGAGATCGAAACGGTTGTCCGCGACGCAGGTGACGTGCCGGTGCGCGGCGTCATGCCGGTGGACGGTTTCGCGCCGATCCGCGACGCGATGACCGATTGCGCTGCGCGCCACGATCTCACGCTGCTGATCGGCGGCAACAATGCCGTGACGCGCCCCGCCGCACATGGTTTGGGTCTGCCGCTGGAGCAGGTCGGCCTGATCACCCTCGACGCTCATTTCGACATGCGCGACACCGATCAGGGACCATTGAACGGCAATCCGGTGCGCTGTCTGCTCGAAGACGGTTTGCCCGGCGCCAATATCTGCCAGATCGGCCTCGCGCCGTTCGCCAACACGCGGAGAATGCACGAGGATGCCCTGGCCGCCGGCATCGGTGTGTTCGATATCGAATTCGTGCTTTCCGAAGGGATCGAGGCGGCGATCGACGAGGCGCTGGAACGGCTCTCCCATGTCGAAGCGATCCTGGTCGATTTTGACATCGACGTGATCGATCGTGGCCAGTTCCCCGGCGCCCCTGGCGCCCGCCCCGGCGGTCTGCCGGTCTGGGATTTCTTCCGCGCCGCGCGCCGGCTGGCGGAGGAGCCGCGCGTGCGCGCCGCCGATCTCACCGAATTCGACCCGAGCCTCGACCCGAGCGACCTCAGTGGTCTCACGGCTGCGCGCTGGGTGTGCGAAATGCTGGCCGGGTTCAACCGCCGCTAGGCGGCTTCGGCTTGCTTTGCGGTGGGGCGGGCGGCCCCTTGCGCAGGGCGGTTCCACCATCAGCTTTGGTCACGGCACCTGCGACAAGGTTGTCCAGCGTCGCACCATCGAAGCCCAGTTCCTTCATCAGCCCGTCCACGATCGGCGCCTGCGCGCGGTAGCGCAGAGCGGCAGCGACCGCGCTGGAGGCGAGACTTGGATCGCCGCCGCCACCCGCGGCTTCGCCGCCGCCGCCATTGCCCGTACCTGTCAAGCCGTCGACCTGCACGATCTTGATACTGTCGATCGCTTCCATCGGCTTGGCCGCTTCGCGGACGACCTCCGGCAACACGTTCAGCAAAGCGAGCTTGGTCTGCAGCGAGATCTGGTCGGACGAAAGCAGATTGGCCGCCTCGTTGATCGCCCGCTGACCGGCGGCTTCGACCTCGAAGCGCACCCGGGCGGCTTCGGCCCGCAGTTTCTCGGCCTCCGCCTCGCCCCGCGCCAGTTCGCGCGCGGCCTCGGCGCGATTGGCGGCAGCCTGCTTTTCGGCCTCCGCTTCGACCTTGACACCGATGGCCTGACGCTCGGCCTCCTTGGAAGCCTCGATCAGCTCGATCCGCTTGAGGCGTTCAGCCACTTCCGTTTCACGTGCGGTGGCCACTTTCTCCTCCGCCGCCACGGCTTCGGCACGCGCGGTGTCCGCTTCCGCCTTGGCTTGGCTTTCCTCCCGGCTCTTGTTCTGGATCGCGATTTGTTGCTCCTGGCGCGCGATCTCCACGGCCTGTTGCTGGGCGATCTTCGCCTGTTCGACGATCTTGTTCGCTTCGATCTGGGCGCTGTCGACCTGCTGCTTGGCGGCGATACGGGCGCCCTCCGCCTCGCGCTGACGGACAGCCTGCTCCTGCGCGACTTCGGCGACCTGTGCCGCGCGTCGCACCTCGACCTCGCGTTCCTGCTCGAGCCTTGCGAATTCGCCCTCCCGCGCGATCTCCAGGCTGCGCCGCTCGGCTTCCAGGTTCTTCGCCTCGATCTGGACGCGGGTTTCCTGTTCGATGTCGTTGCGGGTTTTCTTCCTGAGTTCGATCTGTTCCGTCAGCTTGGTGAGGCCTTCGGCGTCGAAAGCGTTGTTGGCATTGAAATGCTCGATCGAAGTCTGGTCGAGCCCGGTCAGCGAGACCGATTCCAATTCGAGCCCGTTCATCGCCAGATCGGCGGCGCTGACCTGCTGCACCTTCTGGACGAAATCGGCGCGCTGTTCATGCAACTGGCTCATCGTCATGCCGGCGGCGACGGAGCGCAACGCATCGACGAACTTGCCTTCGATCAGCTCTTTCAGGCTTTCGGGCTGCATCGTGCGCAGGCCGAGCGTCTGGGCGGCGATCGCCATCGAATCTCGATCCGGACGAACACGGACATAGAATTCCGCCTTCACGTCGATCCGCATGCGATCCGACGTGATCAGCGCGTCATTGTTCTTGCGTTCGACGGCCAGGCGCACTGTGTTGAGATTGACCTGCATCGTCTCGTGGAAAACCGGCAGCACGAGCGCGCCGCCGTTGATGACGACCTTCTCGCCGCCGAAGCCGGTCCTGACAAAGCCGATCTCCTTCGTCGCCCGTCGATAAAGACGCGTGACGATCAGGCCGATGACCAGAAGCGCGAAAAAGACAATGCCGGCATAGATCGCCATCTCAATCATGCGCGTAATCCTCCCCCGTTGATCATTGTGGATGGCGGATCGTCCGCCGAAAGCAGCGGATTGACGTCTGGCAACCCGTAGAAAATTCCGTTCTCATGACGCACGAGCAGCGCCGTTGCGCCAGTCCCAAGGACCTCGTCATCTGCGGTCGGCTCGATCATCACATAGTGGGGCTGGCCATGAACGTCGTTTACCCGGCCGCGCGCTGGCGAGCCCCTGCGGGCTTCCCCGATCACGATCACGGCGCGGCGACCGACAAGGCTGGCCCGCCCGATCGCCGTGGTTTCGTCCTGAGGCATGATGTTGGCCAGGGCGCGGGCTGCCATGCCGGAAAGCGGCAGAGCGCCGGCCAGTGCGACGGGCGCGGCGAGCCAGGGCGAAAGCGGCGCGCCGATGATCCCGCTTGCCAGTTGCTGGACGCCGATACCGATCATCCCGAACAAGGCAAGGATTACCACCAGCAGAATCAGGATCGGGACACGTCCTACGCCCAGCCAGCCAAGTAGATGCGGTGTTGTGCCTTCGATCTCAGGCGCAACATCCAAGTCCATCGCGCCGATGCCCAGGCCGATCGCTTCAACCGCGCCGATCATCAGCATCAACATCAGCGCGATCGAGAATGGTAAGTTCTCTGGCAAAAGAAAGAATTCGAGCATCGCACCTCCCACCGATTCGCGATCCTAGTCATCGCCGCGATACTTTCCTAGGACGAGGCGATTATCGCTGTTGTATCGGCGCGGCATTGCAAGCGCGATGCCGCTGCGCCATCAGCAGCGCCATGATCGAGACCGACCCCGTTCTGATCGATGGTTTCCGCCAGGCGATGCGCCGCGTCGCATCCACGGTGAATGTCATCAGCCTGTGCGTCGATGGCGAGGCGATGGGGATCACAGCCACGGCTGTCTCGTCGCTCGCAATGGATCCGCCCAGCCTGCTCGTGTGCATCAACCGTGCGGCTTCGGTGCATACGTCGATGGAGGATGTGACTCATTTCCGGGTCAACGTCCTGCACCGCGATCAGGAAGGCGTGGCGCAGATCTTCGCCGATCGTCGGTTCCATGCCGAACGGTTCCTCGAAGGCTGGGAGAATGATTGCATCCGCCCGCCCCGGCTGATCGATGCCCAGGCATCGATCCTGTGCCGCCGGATCGATCATCATCGCTTTGGCACCCACTCGATCTTCATCGGCGTGGTGGAGGACGTGGTGACGCGCGAAGGGATCGATCCGCTGGTCTATCTTGATGGCCGTTTCGGCGGTGTGGGCGGCTGATTTTTATTTCGCGAACAGGGCTGCCGGATCGGCCATCGCCTTGATCTCCAGCGCGTTGCCGGATGGGTCGCGGAAGAACATCGTTGCCTGTTCGCCGGGCAGACCCTTGAAGCGCACGGTCGGCGGAATGGCAAAGTCCACTTTGCCGTCCAGCCGCACGGCGAGCTTCTCCCAGTCCGGCATGGTCAGCACCGCGCCGAAATGCGGCACCGGGACGTCGTGGCCGTCCACCGCGTTGGAGGCCCGCGCTGCGACCGCATCGGGCGCGAGATGGGCGACGATCTGGTGGCCGAAAAAATCGAAATCGATCCATTCGTCGGACGAGCGCCCCTCCGGGCAGCCGAGCAGCCCGCCATAGAAGGCGCGCGCGGCAGCGAGATCATGGACCGGAAAGGCGAGGTGGAAGGGCGGTAGGCCGGGCATGTGTCCCTCCTAGCGCGTTCCCGCTCGGGCGGGGAGAGGCATGTGCGCGGCGGCCTGAGTCGTACGCTCTTGCCGCCGCACCCTATCCGTGATTCCTTTGCCGCCTTTCGGGGAGGCGATGGATGCGGACGGGAATTGCGGCACTAGCTCTGGTCGTAGCGGGATTGGCAGCCTGCGCGCCGCCGGTCGTGCAGGCGCCGCCGCCCACCACGTCCGCGCCGCCTCCGCCCTCCTACACGCCTGCCGGGCTCGAAGCCGTACTCGGGGCTACCTCTGCGGCGCTCGTCGCGCAATTCGGCCAGCCCGATCTCGATGCGCGCGAAGGCCCGGCGCGCAAGCTCCAGTTCCTGGGGCCGGCCTGCGTGCTCGACGCCTATCTCTATCCGCCGCGCGGCGGCCGGGGCGAGGCCATCGTCACCCATGTCGATGCGCGCCTTCCCGACGGGCGGGAGATGGACCGCGCTTCCTGCGTCGCCGCGCTCAGCCGGCGGCGCTAGGCGCGCCTAGCCGCGCGAGCGCCCAGCGCGCAGCCTCGGCAACCACGTCGTCCTCGTCTACGATCAACCGCTGCAGCGCGGGGATCAGCCCCGGCCACCCGCTGTTTCCCGCCGCGATCGCCGCGTTGCGCACCATCCGGCTCCGCCCGATCCGCTTGATCGGCGATCCCGCGAAGACCTGGCGAAACGCAGCATCGTCGAGCGCGAGCAGGTCGGCGAGCGCGGGCGCGGCAAGCTCGGCGCGGGGC
>CAYTMM010000085.1:0-669 GCA_964438875.1 uncultured Sphingosinicella sp.
GGTTGCCGAGGGCAAGGAGGTCAAGAATTTCGACGGGCAGGATTATATCCTGGAGCGTGGCATCCGCGCCGACCTTGCCATCATAAAGGGCTGGAAGGCTGACGAGAGCGGCAACCTCATCTTCCGCAAGACCGCGCGCAACTTCAACCAGCCGATGGCGACTGCCGGCAAGGTCTGCGTCGCCGAAGTGGAGGAAATGGTGCCGGTGGGTAGCATCGATCCCGACCATATCCATTTGCCCAGCATTTATGTGAAGCGCCTCATTCTCGGCGCGCCCTACGACAAGAAGATCGAATTCCGCACCGTTCGCGAAAGGGAAGCCGCCTGATGCCCTGGGATCGCAATCAGATGGCCGCGCGCGCGGCGCAGGAGTTGCGCGACGGTTATTATGTCAATCTTGGCATCGGTATTCCGACGCTGGTGGCGAACCATATTCCGCCCGGCGTTGAGGTGACGCTGCAAAGCGAGAACGGGATGTTGGGCATCGGGCCCTTCCCCTATGATGACGAGGTCGATCCCGATCTGATCAACGCTGGCAAGCAGACGATCAGCGAGCTGCCGCAATCCTCCTATTTCGGCTCCGAGCAGAGCTTCGCGATGATCCGGGGCGGGCATATCGACCTCACCGTGCTCGGCGCGATGGAGGTCGCCGTTCTGGGCGACCTCCAT
>CAYTMM010000085.1:679-10919 GCA_964438875.1 uncultured Sphingosinicella sp.
CGATGGATCTGGTCGCGGGCGTCAAGAAGATCATCGTCGTGATGGAGCATACGTCCAAGAATGGTGACCCCAAGTTCATCCCGGAATGCACACTGCCGCTGACCGGCACGAATGTGGTGGACATGATCGTCACCGACCTCGCCGTGTTCCAGCGGCCGGACCATGATAGCCCGTTCAAGTTGATCGAGTTGGCGCCGGGCGTGACCGCCGAGGACGTCGCCGCCAAGACCACGGCCCATTACGAGGCCTGACGGGGTGTCTTTGCGTCTTTCCCGCGGAAAATGACGAGGGGAAGGAGTGGGGCATCGAAGCGGCGATCGCCGACTTCGCCATTCCGGCGGAGATGATGGCCCGCGTGGGTGCAACGCGACAGCACATCACGCGACGGGACGAAGGATATGCAGACGCATAACGGCAATTTCACGCCGAAACTGATCACCACGATGCGCGAGGGCTATGGCGGGGCGCGGCTGCGCGCCGATCTCTTCGCCGGCCTCACGGTCGCGATCGTCGCGCTGCCGCTCGCCATGGCGCTCGGCATTGCCAGCGGCGCCTCCCCGCGCGAGGGGTTGGTCACGGCGATCGTCGCCGGTTTCCTGATTTCGGCGCTGGGCGGCTCGCGGGTGCAGATCGGCGGGCCCACCGGCGCCTTCGTCGTCATCGTCGCCGGCGTGATCGCGATGCACGGCTATGCCGGGCTGGTGCTGGCGACGTTCATCGCCGGCGTGATCCTGATCGTGGCGGGTTATTCGGGTGTCGGCAAGCTGATGCGCTTTGTGCCGATGCCGGTCATCACCGGCTTCACCGCCGGCATCGCCGTGATCATCGCCTCCAGCCAGATCGGTGATTTTTTCGGGCTCGACGCGGGCGACGTGCCAGCCGAATTCGTCGAGAAATGGATTGCCTATCTGCGCGCCTTCGGAACGCTGAACGGAGCGGCACTCGGCATCGGCGGCGGCACGCTGCTGCTCATCATCGGTCTCAGGCGATACGCCCCGCGCGTGCCCGCTTATCTGGCCGCGATCGTTGCCAGCGCGGCTGCCGTCTGGGCCTTCCACCTGCCGGTCGAAACGGTCGGCAGCCGTTTCGGGGAGATGCCGACCGGGCTGCCCTGGCCGCATCTGCCGGAGATGTCGCTGACGATGGTGCGCGACGTGCTGCCCAGCGCCTTCACCATTGCCTTCCTCGCCGGGATCGAAGCACTGCTGTCCGCCTCCGTCGCCGACGGCATGACCGGCTACCGCCATCGTCCGGGGCAGGAACTGGTCGGCATGGGCGCCGCCAATATCGCCTCAGGCCTGTTTGGCGGTCTGCCCGCCACCGGCGCGATCGCCCGCACCGCCACCAACATCCGGGCCGGCGGACAGACGCCGATGGCGGGTATCTTCCATGCCGCCTTTCTGCTCCTTTTCCTGCTGATCGCGAGCAAGGCGATCGGCCATGTGCCGATGGCGGCGCTCGCTGCCGTGCTGCTGATGGTCGCTTGGGGGATGAGTGAGAGCGAGCGGTTCATTACCCTTTTCGGGACAACCGCAGGCGAACGCGTTCTGCTCGTCCTCACCTTTCTGCTGACCGTCTTCGTCGATCTTACCGTTGCGATCGGCGTTGGCGTCACGCTCGCGGCTTTGTTGTTCATGCGTTCGATGAGCGAACATGCGGGGCTGGAGGCGATCGAGCTGCCGGAGGACCCCGAACAGCGCGCGGGCCTGCCCGAGGGTGTCGAGGTCTTCCGGTTTACGGGACCGATCTTCTTCGGGGTGGCGAACGAGATGCTGGAGGCGCTGCGACGGATCGGACGTAATCCGCGCGCCGTGATCCTGCGAATGGAGGAAGTGCCCTATATCGACGCCACCGGCGCGTCGGCGATCGAGACGTTCGTGCGACAGGCGCAGGGCGGCGGGACCGAGGTCTGGCTGTGCGGCATGCGCCGTCAGCCGCTCGACTTCCTCGTCCGGACGGAGCCCCGCTTTGTCGGCGCGCACCGCGCGCTGACCTATGAAGGTGCGATCCGGCGTCTGGCCGCCCAGACGTGACGGGAAGGAGCGATTGCCCTTACTTCATCATCCCCCCTATGTTTTGTGGAAAGGAATCGGCAGTCCAGGCCGAACGGGAGGAAACCGGATGCACAAGTTCGTTTTCGGATGGGCCACGGCCTGCGCCGTGGGCATGGCGGCGCCCCTGGCGGCGCAAACGCAGGCTTCGACCGCCGGTCCGGAAATCTGGCGACTCGATTGCGGTGAGATCCATGTCACCGATCTCAACGTCTTCTCCGACGCCTTCCTCTATACCGGCCAGGAAAAGACGCTGACCAACAGTTGCTATCTGGTCCGGCACGGCGCCCGTTACCTGCTGTGGGACACTGGCCTGCCGGGTGCGATAATGGGGCAGAGCGTGGAAAGCGGACCGTTCCGGCCTAGCCTGCGCCAACGGATCGGATCGCAACTCGAGCGCATCAATGTACGCCCTGAACAGGTGACGTTCGTCGGTATCAGTCATTATCATTTTGATCATACTGGCCAACTCGCCGACTTTCCGGATGCGACCCTTTTGATCGGGCAAGGGGATTGGGACGCGGTGCGCGACAGCGAAGCGCCTCCCGATCTGACGACTCCGTTCCGTCGCTGGATCGACGGCGGCGGTGAGGTGCAGCCGGCGGCGGGGGATCATGATGTGTTCGGCGACGGCAGCGTCGTGATGCTCAACCTTCCCGGCCATACGCCCGGCCATCACGGTCTGCTGGTGCGGCTGTCGAGTGGACGCAACATCCTGCTTTCGGGCGACCAGCTCCACTTTCTCGAACAGATCGGCAATGCAGGCGTTCCATCGTTCAACACGAACCGGGCCGACACGCTCGCCTCCACGGCGCGGCTTCTTGCCATCGCCGACAATCTGGAGGCAGACCTGATCATCCAGCATGAACCGGCCGATGTCGCCAAACTCCCCGCCTTTCCGGAGTCCGCACGATGAAGACGCTGCTTTCACGTACGTCGGGCGGCCCCGAGACTCTGGAACTGACGGATGTACCCGATCCGGTGACAGGACCGGGTCAGCTACTCGTCGCGGTGAAGGCCTGCGCGATCAACTATCCCGATGTACTGATTATTGAGGACAAGTATCAGTTCCGCCCGGAACGCCCCTTCGCGCCGGGCGGTGAAATCGCCGGGATAGTGGAGGCTGTAGGCGACGGCGTCTCGGGTTGGTCGCCCGGCGACCGGCTGATCGCAATGATCGGTCATGGCGGCCTGGCGGAGAAAATCGCGGTCGACGCCGCTAAGGCGATCCCGATGCCGGCCGGCCGGAGCTTCGAGGCGGCATCCGCGCTGATTCTCACTTATGGCACCACGATCCATGCGCTGCTCGACCGGGGCAAATTGAAGGAAGGCGAGACGTTGCTGGTGCTGGGCGCGGCTGGCGGTGTCGGGCTGGCGGCGATCGAGCTTGGCAAGGCGTTCGGGGCGCGGGTCGTCGCGGCCGTGTCGTCACAGGAGAAGGCAGAAGCTGCGTGCGCGGCCGGCGCGGATGAAACCATGATCTATCCACGCGGGCCGTTCGACAAGGATGGCGCCAGGGCGCTCGCCCAGCAATTCAAGGAAGCGGTCGGACCGAACGGCGCGGATGTCATCTACGACCCGGTTGGCGGCGACTATGCAGAGGCCGCCTTGCGGGCGATCGGTTGGGAGGGCCGCTTTCTAGTGATCGGCTTTCCTGCCGGGATTCCCAAGCTGCCGCTCAACCTTACTTTGCTGAAGAGCTGCGACGTGCGCGGCGTTTTCTGGGGCGCTTTCGCGGCGCGCGACCCCAAAGCCAATGCGGCGCATATCGCCACCCTGTTCCGGCTATGGGACGAGGGAAAAATCGCGCCGAAGGTCAGCCGGACCTGGCCGCTGGCCGAAGGAGGTGAGGCGATCGCGCATATGGCGGCGCGGCAGGCGGTTGGGAAACTGGTCGTTACGATGGGCTGATATGTTGCGTGGGGCCGTCCTCGCGCCTATCTCGGCCTCGACATACGCAGCCAAGGGAATGCCATGACCAGCTTCGACGACCGGCAGCGCGCCTTCGAGACCAAATTCGCGCGCGACCAGGAAATGCAGTTCAAGATCGTCGCGCGGCGTAACCGGCTGCTGGGGCATTGGGCGGCGAAAAAAATGAACCTGACCGAGGTCGAGGCTGATGCCTATGCCAAGGACGTGATCCGCGCCGATTTCGAGGAAGCCGGCGACGAGGACGTGATCCGTAAGCTGCTCGGCGATCTCACTTCCGCCGGCGTCGAGACCGACGAGGCGGAGATTCGCCTGCAGATCGATCACAAGACCGAAGAGGCGCGTCGCCACTTCATCGAGGCGATGGACTGATCATGCCGATGGCGGCCGATGCGATCGAGGCGTTGATCCGGGAGGGGATTCCGGATGCGCATGTCGAGATCGTCGACCTGGCCGGCGATGGCGATCATTATGAGGCGCGGGTCGTTTCGGAGAGCTTCCGGGGTCAGCCGCGCGTCAGGCAGCATCAGCGCGTCTATGCAGCGCTGGGCGGACGGATGGGAAATGAGCTGCACGCGCTGAAGCTCAGCACCGCCGTTCCGGAATAGAGGAAAAGATCATGAGCGACGCCAACACCCGCATCGACAAGATCGTGAAATCGAACGATGTCGTGCTGTTCATGAAGGGCACCGCGCTCTTCCCGCAATGCGGCTTCTCGTCGCGGGCGGTGGCGATCCTCGACCATCTTGGTGTCGCGTTCGAGACCGTCGACGTGTTGCAGGACGCGGACATCCGGCAGGGGATCAAGGACTATTCCGACTGGCCGACCATTCCGCAGCTCTATGTGAAGGGCGAGTTCGTCGGCGGATCGGACATCATGATGGAGATGTTCCAGGCCGGCGAGCTCCAGGAACTTGTCGTCGGCCTGGCCAAAGCGTCCTGACGCCTTCTCGCGCCGAATCCCTTTGATCTGCTGAGGCGGCGCCGTTCCGCTCTCCGCCGGTGCCACGCGGCGCTGGCGGCCGCCGGGAACCGGGGGTGGGGGTAAGGAGAACGATCCGGCGCCGCACCTGCTTCAGCTTCGCTGAAACAGATTCTGTACGCTGTCGATTGGCTCAGACCGCCGATGCGACGGCGGCGGTCAGCAAGGCGCGGCGCAGGCCGACGCGCTCCAGCAACGCCATCGCCAGCACGAAGCCGGCTTGCGCCAGCACGAAGGCGATGCCGAGCGCGGTGATGCCCGCGAAGACGAAGATCACGGCCACGCTTTTCGCCACCCACAGGATATTGCCGAGGATCACCAGCCAGACGAAGGCCGGCGCGGTGACGTTGCGGGTGGCCACCCAGCCCATGAACAGGCCGCAGGGGACCAGCAAGAGGCCGGCGGCCGTCAGCAAGGCCGGCGACAGGCCGAGCGGCCCGGACAGCAGGTTCGCGCCGGGAATGAGCAGCGCAGCCAGCCCAAGACAGCTCGCCGCGTCGAGGAGAAGCACGCGCTTCAAAAACGGGGTCATCTGCATATCGTCCTCCATCCAAGTGTCGTGGGACAGTCTGTCCCGTGAATGCGGCGGATATGCTCCGCCGAAGGGAAGCGCGTCGATTACCCGGAAAGTAATGGCGGTTTTCGCGGGAGCGGCGCAGGACAGGGCCATGAGCACGACCATCGCCGCCGACCAGCCCTCGTTCGGGGAACAGCTTCGCCAGTGGCGCCGCCAGCGCCATATGAGCCAGCTCGACCTCGCGCTCGACGCGGAGATTTCCTCCCGCCATCTAAGCTTCGTCGAGACCGGCCGCTCGCGCCCCTCGCGCGAGATGGTGCTGCGCCTCGCCGAATGCCTCGCCATTCCTCTGCGCGGGCGCAACGCGCTGTTGCTCGCGGCCGGCTATGCTCCGGTCTATTCCGAAAAGGGCATCGACACTGCGGCGATGGAGACGGCGCGCACGGTCATCTCCCATGTGCTCAAGGCCTATGAGCCCTTTCCCGCGCTGGCGATCGATCGGCACTGGAACATGATTGAGGGCAATCGGGCAGTGTCGGCGTTGATGCAGGACGTCGCGCCGCATCTGCTGGAGCCGCCGGTTAACGCCGTGCGCATCAGCCTCCATCCCGAGGGCGTCGCGCCCCGGATCGTCAATCTCCCGGACTGGCGGGCGGCGCTCTTCTCGCGGCTGCGTGACCAGATCGCGGCGAGCGGCGATGCCGTGCTCGCCGACTATCTTGAGGAATTGCGGTCCTATCCCGGCGGCGAATCGACGGCGATGGCCGGCTATCCCTATGCCATTCCGCTGATCATCGACACGCCGCTGGGGCGCCTGTCGCTGCTGACGATGAGCTCTGTCTTCGGCTCGCCGGTCGACGTGACCCTGTCGGAAATCGCGATCGAATCGCTGCTTCCCGCCGACGAGCCGACGCTCGAAGCCTTGCGGAAGCTTTGCCCCTGAAAAGCGGAGGGCGGGCAGCGCGACCGGAAAGTGCGCTGGCCCGCCCCAAGTTTGGAACCGTGGACACACGAAGCAATACAGGAGCCGTGCCAGTGCACGGAAATCCCGGAAATCCGACATATTTTACGGTAAACGAGATTTAACTCCGTTTCCGTTTTGTAAGAACCGCCGACAGCCCCGCTGTGCTGGTCCTTCATTTTTGCGAACCGGGATGCCACATGGCGGGCATGGAAGACTGGCCCACCGGCAAGATCGAGCAGGTCCACCCTCAGGTGCGCCGCTTGCTCGCTGCCAATCCCTCGCCGTTCACCTATACGGGTACGCAGACCTATATTGTTGGCGAGGGCGAGGTAGCGGTGATCGATCCGGGACCGGACCTTCCCGAGCATGTCGATGCGATCCTGGCCGCGACGGCGGGCGAACGGATCACGGCGATCCTGTGCACCCACACGCACCGCGACCACAGCCCCGCGAGCCGGCCATTGGCCGAGGCGACCGGCGCGAAAATCGTCGGCTGCGCGCCACTGGCGCTGGCCGATGAGGGACCGCGCGCCGACGATGCCTTCGACTTTCACTATGCGGCGGACCGGGTGTTGGCGGACGGCGAAACGGTAACCGGACCAGACTGGAAGCTGTGCGCGGTCGCGACGCCGGGGCATACGTCGAACCATCTGTGCTTCGCGCTGGACGGCGAGGGGCAGCTTTTCACCGGCGATCATGTGATGGGCTGGTCGACCACGGTGATCGCGCCGCCGGACGGCGACATGAGCGCCTATCTCGCGAGCCTGGATCTGCTGCTCCGGCGCGACGACAAGGTGTATCTGCCCGCGCACGGCCCCGCGGTCGACAAGCCGCACCGCCATGTCCGCGCGCTGGTCACTCACCGGCGAATGCGCGAGAAGCAGATCCTTGACCGGCTGGGCAAGGGCGAGGAGCGCATTCCTGAGATGGTGTCGCACATGTACCGTGACATCGATCCGAGGTTATATGGCGCGGCGGGGCGCTCGGTGCTCGCCCATCTGGTCGATCTGGAGCGGCGCGGACGGGTGCGCGGTGAGGGGGAAAGATGGATATTGGCCGCTTGAGACAATATGCGCCGTGGGTTGTCGCCGGGATCGGGTTGCTGATCGCGGGATTGCTGGTGGGTTATGCGCTACGTCCCGCCGCCTTGCCGGTGTCCACACCAAATGCCGAGCGGATCGCCGATGCGACGCTGATTTCGATCCGCGAGCAGGGACGACTGACCTTGTTCGAATCGCGGTTCGTGGCGATGGAAACATCGACCCAGACGCGACTTGGCCTGACCGCGCGCAAGACGCTCATAATGCCCGGCGACGTGCGCTACGGCGTTGATCTGTCTCGTCTCCGTCGCGCGAATTTGCGTTGGGACGTTGCGACGCTGACGCTGAGCGTGACGCTGCCGCCGCTGGAGATTGCCGGGCCGCGCATCGATCTCAACCAGGTTCGGGAATATGCCGAGGGTGGCTTCCTGATGGCGCTGACCGACGCTGAGGAGGTGATCGACGATACCAACCGCCGTCGCGCGCAGGAGGAACTGACCCGGCAGGCCCGCGAGGATCGGCCGATGGCGCTGGCCCGCGATGCCGCGATGCGCGCTGTCGCTCGCAGCTTCGCCATGCCGCTGCGTGCGGCGGGGATCGACGCGAGTGTCGCGGTGCGGTTCGTCGATCCGTCCGGGGCGGAGATCGCCGCCTATCTCGATCGGCCGCTGCGCACCGAGGATGTTATCGACGACCGCCGCGCGGGTGTGCGGAATAACAGCGTCGAATAGGCTCTCACCGCCGCGCGCGGGATGTGATAAAAGCATGCCCGGTTTCGCAGGCCGGGGGGAGAGAGCCATGGCGACCATAGCCGGAACGCATTCGGTGCTTGCGCGCGAACATCGTTTTTTCCTGATCATGGCGATCGCCATGGCGACCGTGATTGCCGGCGGATTTTCGACAAATCTGCTGCTCGGGCGTTCCAGCTTCGCAGTGCCGTTCCTCTATCATGCCCACGCCTTCGTCTTCTTCGGCTGGGTCGCGCTCTACGTAACGCAAAATGCGCTGGTCGCGGGCGGTGCGGTGCATGTCCATCGCAGATTTGGCTGGCTGGCTCTGGCCTTTGTCCCGGCAATGGTCGCGCTCGGACTCGCGGTCACGCTTCATTCGGTGCAGTCGCGCGGAGGCCCGCCCTTTTTCGGGCTGAGCGAATTCCTGATCGGCAATGTGATCGGCCTGCTGTGCTTCGCCGGGCTCGTCAGCGCCGCCATCGCCCTGCGGCGGCGGACCGACTGGCATCGCCGGCTGATGTTCTGCGCGATGGCGGCGCTGACCGGCCCAGGTTTGGGGCGGCTGTTGCCGATGCCCTTGCTCATCCCCTGGTCCTGGTGGATCGCCGCGCTGATCGTGCCGCTGGTCTTTCCGCTGATCGGCATGGCCTATGACCGGCGGCGCACCGGACGCGTGCATCGCGCCTGGCTATGGGGAGCCGGAGCGATGATCGTGACGCATTTCGCCGGCGCGCTGATCGCCGCCAGCCCGCCCGGTATCGCGCTGACCGAATGGGTGGTTGAAGGCACGCCGGGGGCAACACGCCCGTGGCACGCCCATTTCCCGCCGATCGCGCCTTGATCGCCGACCCGCGCGGGGCCATGTGCGGTGCGTGAATGGGGAGTAGAGTAAGGTCATGAACGCACCCAATGTCTCGCTGAAGGGGCTGGACCTGCGCGCCGAGATCGATCGGCTGCGCAAGGAGCGCAACGCCGTCATCCTGGCGCATTATTACCAGACGCCGGAGATCCAGGACCTGGCCGATTTCGTCGGCGACAGCCTCGATCTGTCGCGCAAGGCGCAGGCGACCGATGCCGACGTGATCGCCTTTTGCGGCGTGCGCTTCATGGCCGAGACGGCGAAGATCCTCTCGCCGGAAAAGATCGTGATCCTGCCGGATATGGATGCCGGATGCTCGCTGGAGGACAGCTGCCCGCCCGAGCAGTTCGCGGCGTTCCGCGCGGCCCATCCGGACCATATCGCGCTGACCTACATCAACTGCTCGGCGGCGGTGAAGGCGCTCTCCGACATCATCGTCACCTCCTCGTCCGCCGAGACGATCCTGGCGCAGATCCCGCAGGAGCAGAAGATCATCTTCGGGCCGGACAAGCATCTGGGCGGCTATCTGGCGCGGCGGATCGGGCGCGACATGCTGCTGTGGCCCGGCACCTGCATTGTCCACGAATCCTTTTCGGAGACGGAGCTGCTGAAGCTCAAGGCGCAGCATCCGGGCGCGCCGGTGCTTGCCCATCCGGAATGCCCCGGTCACATCCTCGACCATGCCGACTATGTCGGCGCGACCTCCGGCATCCTCAAATATGCGCTGGAGAGCGAGGCGGAGCTGCTGATCGTCGCCACCGAGCCGCACATCATCCACCAGATGGAGAAAGCGGCGCCGCACAAGACCTTCATCGGCGCGCCCGGCGCGGACGGCAACTGCAACTGCAACATCTGCCCCTATATGGCGCTCAACACGCTCGAGAAGCTCTATATTGCGCTGCGCGACCTCGAACCGCGCATCGAGATGGACGAAGAGTTGCGCCTAGCAGCGCGCAAAAGCCTCGACCGCATGCTGGAAATGGCGTCGGGGACGGTCGGCAAGGGCGATCTGGGACGCGCCTGACATCGAGTCGGCGGTGCGGCCAGCGAGTCGCGGCGCCGATTCGCGATGCCGCATTGCAGCATCTGAATCCGAAAATGCTGCAGCGCTGTTACAAAGATGCCGCCGCGAATCCGCTTGTTGCTAATGCCGGATTTATCCACAGG
>CAYTMM010000086.1:0-10682 GCA_964438875.1 uncultured Sphingosinicella sp.
ATGTGAATCGCCCCTGCGTCGTCGAAGAGGCGATTCACATGGCCGCTGATCTGGAACAGCTTGGTGCCGGCATTGTTCTCGCGCCCGAAGCCCTTGAACCAGTCGGCGCCGCGCCGCAGGATCGTCGGCGTGACCGCGATGCTCTCGACATTGTTGACGGTGGTCGGACAGCCATAGAGGCCCGCGCCCGCCGGGAAAGGCGGCTTCAGGCGCGGCTGCCCCTTCTTGCCCTCCAGGCTTTCCAGCATCGCCGTCTCTTCGCCGCAAATATAGGCGCCGGCGCCGCGATGGACGAAGAGGTCGAAATCATAGCCGGATTTGGCGGCGTTCTTGCCGAGCAGGCCGGCGGCATAAGCCTCGTCCACCGCCGCCTGCAGGACGCGCGCCTCCTGGATGAACTCGCCGCGAATGTAGATGTAGCCGGCGCGCGCGCGCATCGCATAGCCGGCGATCAAGGCGCCCTCGATCAGCTTGTGCGGATCGTGGCGGATGATCTCCCGGTCCTTGCACGAGCCGGGTTCGGATTCGTCGGCGTTGATGACGAGGAAATTGGGACGACCGGGCGTCGGCTCCTTGGGCATGAAGCTCCACTTCATGCCGGTCGGGAAGCCGGCGCCGCCGCGCCCGCGCAGGCCGGAGGCCTTGATCTCCTCGATGATCGCGTCCTGGCCGCGCGCCATCAGATCCTTCGTCTTGTCCCAGTCGCCGCGCTGCTGCGCCGATTTCAGGTTCCACGGCTGGAACCCGTAGACGTTGGTGAAGATGCGATCTTTGTCAGCGAGCATTGCCGCCTCCGATCCTGTCGCGGACGATGCCGTAGAGCGCGATCGCGCCGACCACGGCGAGGCCGATCACGATCAGCTTGAGCGCCACTTTCAGCAGCGCGAGCACGATCAGCACGGCGATGAGCGCGACGATGATGCCGAGCAGGCCCTTCATTGCGCGTTCTCCAGAACTGTCGGCGGGGCCGGCTGGGCGGGACGCTGCGCGCCCTGCGTGCAGAATTCCGCGAAGGACGCGTCCATGTCCGCCTGCGGCATCGTCGCTTCGACGAACACATCCTGATTGTCGACGACGATGTAGCGGCGGGCGGGCTCCTCGCCGCGCGTATACTGGCCGCAGATGATCGTGACATTGTCGCTGCGCGAGCGGATCGGATCGGCGAAGCTCAGCGGCTCCGGATTGCCCAGCGCCTCGCGCACGAGCCGCTCAGCCAAAGTCACCTCGCCCTCGATCGCGTTGGACGAGACGTCCATCGGTGCGACATTCTCTTCCACCGGCGCTTCCGCCTCGCCGCAGGCGACGATGACGAGTAACAGCGGCAAGGCGAACGCGGCGCGCATCACCATTCACCCCGATAATCGTGATTGGCCTTGGCCATTTCCGGCAGGGTCGTCGGCTCGCCTTCCGGCGCGCTGGTCTGGCGATCGATCTGCGGGCCGGGCTTCGGGGTCTTGCCGGCGGCGAGCGTGTCGAGGATCGCCGTCATGCTCTCGAACGTCAGATCCTCGTAATTCTCGTCGTTGATCTGGACCATCGGCGCGTTGGCGCAGACGCCGAGGCATTCGACCTCGGTCAAAGTGAACAGGCCGTCCTCGGTCGTGTGGCCCTTTTTCAGCCCCTTGGCGTAGCAGGCGGCGAGCACGTCGTCGGAGCCGCGCAGCATGCAGGGCGTGGTGCCGCAGACCTGGACATGGTGGCGGCCGACCGGCGCGAGATTGAACATCGTGTAGAAGGTCGCGACCTCATAGGCGCGGATCTTCGGCATATCGAGGAAGGCGGCGACATATTCGATCACCGGAATCGGCAGCCAGCCCTGCGTCTCCGTCTCCGCACCGACCTGCCGCTGGGCGAGATCGAGCAGTGGAATGATCGCGCTCTGCTGACGGCCCGGCGGATAGCGATCGATCACGACACGCGCATGCTTCTCGTTCGCCTTGGTGAAGACGAAGGACGACCAGCGCTCGCGAATTTCCGGCGTGTCGGGAAGGCGTTTGGCGGCCATTAGCGATCAGCCTGTTCTTCGCTGGTGGCGAACGGCATCATTTCCATGGGAATTGGCATACGAAGCAAAGCCAAAGTGCTGGCCTCCGGCCCTCCTGCCGTGAGGGCATTGGAACCCCCTGCCAAGAGAGCATAAGAATCGGACATAACTTCGCCACAGCCATCAATGAAAGCCAGTTCACCCGATTCCATTCGACGCCATAGGAAAAGCCTATCCCATGACCCAAGAGAGTCGGACACACCATGATATGAAAGACGACCTTCAGGAGCGCCGACAGCTATGTATCCCTGCGAAACCAATAGCCTGAGTTCTTGAGCCACCCGCTCGGCACCAGTTATGAATCGGGGAGCCAAAGGATCTACGATTACCAATTTAACTTGAGGATTTAACATCGCGCGCGCTTGTTCGAATCTCCCCGCGTGCAATGCAGCAAGCACATCTGCGATAGAATCTGTTCGCGGCATAGGGGCCGGACTACAGGCGTTGGCCGCTGATGACAGCGCCAGAATCGCCGCCACGCCAGCAGCAGAGTTGAAGGCGCGCCGATCCATCACCGGTCACACTCCCCGAACACGATGTCCATGCCGCCGAGGATGGCGGTCACGTCGGCGAGCATGTGGCCGCGCGTCATGAAGTCCATCGCCTGCAGGTGGCTGAAAGCGGTGGGGCGGATCTTGACGCGGTAGGGCTTGTTGGTCCCGTCGGCGACCAGATAGACGCCGAATTCGCCCTTCGGACTCTCGGTCGCGACATAGACTTCGCCGGCGGGGACGTGGAAGCCCTCGGTGTAGAGCTTGAAGTGATGGATCAGTGCTTCCATCGATTGCTTCATCTCGCCGCGCTTGGGCGGGACGACCTTGCGGTCGAGACTGGCGATCGGACCATCCGGCATTTCGTTCAGGCACTGGCGCATGATTCGCGCGGACTGGCGCACCTCCTCGACCCGCACCATGAAGCGATCATAGCAATCGCCTTTCGTGCCCACCGGCACGTCGAAGTCCATCCGGTCATAGACCTCGTAGGGCTGCGACTTGCGGATGTCCCAGGGGATGCCGGCGGCGCGGATCATCGGGCCGGAAAAGCCCCAGGCCAAGGCATCCGCCTTGGAGACGGTGGCGATATCGACATTGCGCTGCTTGAAGATGCGGTTGTCGGCCACCAGGCTGATCGCGTCCTCGAACAGGCGCGGCAGACGGGTGTCCAGCCAGTCCCCGATGTCGGCGAGCAGCTTCAGCGGGGCATCCTGATGGACGCCGCCGGGGCGGAACCAGGCCGAGTGCATCCGCGCGCCCGACACGCGCTCGAAGAAATTGAGGCAATCCTCGCGAAGCTCGAACATCCACAGGTTCGGCGTCATCGCGCCCACGTCCATGACATGGGAGCCCAGATTGAGCATGTGGTTCGAAATGCGGGTCAGCTCGGCGAAGAAGACACGCAGATATTGCGCGCGCAGCGGCACTTCGAGATCGAGCAGCTTCTCGATCGCCAGCACATAGCTGTGCTCCATCGACAGCGGCGAGCAATAATCGAGCCGGTCGAAATAGGGCAGAGCCTGAATGTAAGTTTTGTATTCGCACAGTTTTTCCGTGCCGCGATGGAGCAGCCCGACATGCGGATCGACGCGCTCGACAATCTCCCCGTCCAGCTCCAGCACGAGGCGCAGCACGCCGTGCGCGGCCGGATGCTGCGGACCGAAATTGATCGTGTAGTTGCTGATCGCGGTCTCGCCCTCTTCCGGGGCGGCGTCCGCAAGGGTGTGAAGATCCGTCATGCGTCACCCTTCGGCTTGCGGGGCGCGCGCGGCTTCTTTGCGGTGGCGGCCTTCGGCGCAGCGGCCTTGCGCGTGCGGCTCGGCTTGGCCGCCTCGCTATTGGCAGGTTCCCCTGCCCCAGTCTGGTTCGCCTTCTCGGTCGTCTTGGGCGTGGCCGGCGGGGCCTTGGCGGGTGACTGGGCGGCGTCCGCCTTCTTGATCTCGTCGGCCTTGAGCGGCGTCGGCGCGCCCTTGGCCTCGGGCAATTTCGCCTTGTCGTCGCCGGGCAGGATATATTCCGCGCCTTCCCACGGGCTCAGGAAATCGAAGCTGCGGAAATCCTGGGCAAGCGTGACCGGCTCATAGACCACACGCTTCGCCTCTTCCGAATAGCGCAGCTCGACATAGCCGGTGAGCGGGAAATCCTTGCGCTGCGGATGGCCGCGGAAACCATAATCGGTGAGGATGCGGCGCAGGTCCGGATGGCCAGCGAAGAAGACGCCGTACATGTCGAACACTTCGCGCTCCAGCCAGCCGGCGGCGGGATAGACGCCCGTCACGGTCGGCACCGGCTGCTCCTCGTCCGTCGAGACGCGGACGCGCAGGCGGTGATTCTTCGTCACCGAGAGTAGATGATAGACCACCTCGAACCGCTCGGCGCGCTCGGGATAGTCGACCCCGGCGATCTCCATGAGCTGCTGATATTCGAACCGGTCGCGCAGGATGGTGAGCGCATCGGCCGCGCTCTCGCGCGCCACATCGATCGACACCTCGCCCACCTCCTCCTTCGCGGAGAGGAAAGCAGGACCAAGCGCGGCCTTCACCGCGTCGACGATGCCCTCACGGGCCGGAACGAGAGGAGCGGGACTGGCCATCATTAACGCTCGATCGTGCCTTCGCGGCGGATCTTCCGCTGCAATTGCATGATGCCGTAGAGCAAAGCCTCGGCGGTCGGCGGGCAGCCCGGCACGTAGATGTCCACCGGCACGATCCGGTCACACCCGCGCACGACGCTGTAGCTGTAATGATAATAGCCGCCGCCATTGGCGCAGCTGCCCATCGAGATGACGTAGCGCGGCTCCGACATCTGGTCGTAAACGCGGCGCAGCGCGGGGGCCATCTTGTTGCAGAGCGTGCCGGCAACGATCATCACGTCCGACTGGCGCGGGGATGCGCGCGGCGCGGCGCCAAATCTTTCAAGGTCATAGCGCGGCATGTTCACATGGATCATCTCGACCGCGCAGCAGGCGAGGCCGAACGTCATCCACCAGAGCGAGCCGGTGCGCGCCCAGTGGAACAGATCCTCGGTCGTGGTGACGAGGAACCCCTTGTCGGCGACCTCGGACTGGATCTGGTTGAAGATATAGGGATCGGGCGAGGTGCCGTCCGCTGGGGCCGGCTGCATCGGTTGCCCGCGCGCGTCGAGGATCACTCCCATTCCAGCGCTCCCTTCTTCCAGGCATAGGCAAAGCCCAAAGCGAGCTCGGCGAGGAAGATCATCATCGCCACCCAGGCGCCCCAGCCGAGATCGAACACCGTCACCGCCCAGGGAAACAGGAACGCCGCCTCCAGATCGAAAATGATGAAGAGGATCGCGAGCAGGTAGAAGCGCACGTCGAACTGGGCGCGGCTGTCCTCGAACGCGGGGAAGCCGCATTCATATTCGGCGAGCTTGTCCGGATAGGGCTTCGCCGCCCCGGTCAGCTTCGCGACGATCATCGGCAGCACGACGAAAGCGAGCGACAGAAGCAGCGCGATCCCCAGGAAGAGGAGGATCGGCAGATACTGAATCAGATCGACGGAAATCGTCTCGGGCAAGGGGTTTCTCGCAGCCGCAATAATTGCTGGGCACCCCTTAGAAGGGGGCGGCGGAAGTCGCAAGGCCGCGGACAGTGAGAATGATTCGCAACTGGCGGTTTTCCGGGCTTTTTCCGGAAGCCTTGTCCCTAACGCAGCGCGCCGGCCACCAGCTTGTGAAGGCGCGAATGCAGTTCGCCATTCGCCGCCAGGATCTGGCCCTTGGCGATGCCCGCATCGCCGCCGCGGAAATCAGTAATGAAGCCGCCCGCCTCCCGGACCAGGATCACGCCCGCGGCGATATCCCAGAATTGAAGATCCTCCTCCCAGAAACCGTCATAGCGGCCCGCAGCCACCCAGGCGAGATCGAGCGCGGCCGATCCGAAACGACGGATGCCGGCGACTTCCGGTGCGACGGCACCGAGTATCTTCTGGAAGCGAACTGTGTCTCCATGCCCCTTGAACGGTATGCCGGTCGCGATCAGTGATTCATCGAGATGGCGCCGCGAGGACACACGCAGGCGCCGGTCGTGGAGCCAGGCGCCCCGCCCCTTCTCCGCCCAATAACTCTCGTCGGTAATCGGCTGATAGATGAGGCCGTGGCTGATCTCGCCCCAGCCCTGCCCGCCGGGCTTCGGCTCCTGCACCGCGATCGACATCGCGAAATGCGGGATACCGTGGAGGAAATTGGAAGTGCCGTCGATCGGATCGACGATCCAGCGCGGCTTTAGCGGATCGCCCTCGATCGCACCGCCTTCCTCCAGCAGCAGACCCCAGTCCGGCCGGGCGCGACGCAGCTCTTCGATCAGAGCCTGCTCAGTGCGTTCGTCGGCGAGGCTGACGAAATCGGCCGGGCCCTTGCGGCTCACCTGGAGCTGCTCGACCTCGCCGAAATCGCGGCGCAGGCGCCCGCCCGCCTTGCGTGCGGCGCGTTCCATGACGGTGATAAGGCCGGAATGGGAAACCAAGGTTCAATCTCCCCCCTCCCTGCGAGGGAGGGGACGGGGGTGGATGCCGCCAAAGGCGGCTGAAACTCGGAGCGAAGAGCGCGCTTGCGCGCGCGACCCGCCCTAGCCCCTCCCTCGCAGGGAGGGGAATGCGTCAGTCGGCACGCTTTACGTAGGTCTGCTCGTAAACATCCACGACGATACGGGTGCCGCTCGCGATATGCGGGGGGACCATGATGCGCACGCCATTGTCGAGCACAGCCGGCTTGTAGCTGGACGAGGCCGTCTGGCCCTTCACCACCGCATCGGCCTCGACGATCGTCGCTTCGATCGTGTCGGGGAGCTGCACGCTGATCGGCTCCTCGTCATAAAGCTCCATGATCACATCCATGCCGTCCTGCAGGAAGGCGGCGGCATCGCCGAGCAGATCGCGCGGCAGCGTCGTCTGCTCGTAATTCTCCTTGTCCATGAAGGTCAGCGTCTCGCCGTCCGCGAACAGGAACTGGAAATCCTTCGTGTCGAGCCGGACGCGCTCCACCGTCTCGGCCGAGCGGAAGCGGACATTGTTCTTGCGGCCGTCGCGCAGATTCTTCAGCTCCACCTGCATATAAGCGCCGCCCTTGCCGGGCTGGGTGTGCTGGATCTTCACGGCCCGCCAAATGCCGCCTTCATATTCGATAATGTTGCCGGGACGAATGTCCACGCCGCTGATCTTCATGGGTCGCTCGCTGATGAGAAAGATTGGCGGGCGCTTTAGCGGGCGATCGCCTGTCCGGCAAGAATGTCGCGAAATGCGGCGACGCCGGCACCCGGCCCGCCCGGATGCAACCAGACCGCGCCCGACACGGCGAGGAAGTCCGCCCCGACATCGACCAGTGCACGGCCATTCTCCGCTGTGATCCCGCCGATCGCCACGCAGGGTATCTCGAACAGAGTCGTCCACCAGGAGAGAAGCGAGGGTTCGGCGTGGTGACGGGTTTCCTTTGTCGTGCTGGGGAAGAACGCCCCAAAGGCGACATAATCGGCGCCCGCCTCCCCCGCCTCCATCGCGAGATGGCGGCTGTCATGGACAGTGACGCCAATCTGGGCATTGGGGCCGAGCAAGGCGCGGGCGTCTCGGGGATCGCCGTCCCCCTGCCCCAGATGCACCCCGTCCGCGCCGATCCGCTTGGCGAGGCCCATATCGTCATTGACGATGAAGGCGACCTCGCGGTCCGCGCAGAGGCGCTGAAGCGGCTCGGCCATACGCGCCGCCTCGTGCTGGTCGACGCCCTTCACCCGGAATTGGAAGGCCGCGACCGGTCCACCGTCCAGCGCCGCCGCGAGCCGATCCGGAAAATCGCCGCCCACATCGAGCGGCGAGATCAGATAGAGCTGGCAGGCCGGCCGGCGCGGATCGCGCTCGAACCGGGCGGCGAAGCCGGGATCAATCGGCCCAAGCGGATCCTCTTCGGTCATCGTTTGCGCAGTCAGTCGGCCAGCGCCGCTTCGATCGCGGCCACCAGCGCCGGATCGTCGGGCGCGGTGTCGGGCGAGAAACGGGCGATCGCCGTACCGTCCCGACCGATCAGGAACTTTTCGAAGTTCCACAGCAGCTCCGGCACCGCATTGGGCTCGCGCCCGAAGCCCTTGAGTCGCTCGCGGAACGGCCCGTCATTGGTCGCCACCGGAACCGCATCGATCAGCGCCGCATAAAGCTGATGCTTGTCCGGACCGGTCGCCACCACCTTTTCAAACATCGGGAAATCGACGCCGAAATTCGTCGTGCAGAAGCTTTCGATCTCCGCATTGCTGCCCGGTTCCTGGCCGGCGAAATCGTTCGCCGGGAATCCCGCTACAACAAGCCCGCGATCTCGATAGGTGCGATAGAGGTTCTCCAGGCCCTCATATTGCGGGGTAAGACCGCATTTCGAGGCCACGTTCACCACCAGAACAGCCTTGCCGGAATAGTCGCCGAGCGAGGCGTCGGCGCCGCGAATCGTTTTCAAGGGGATTGCGCCCAGATCGGCCATGCGGTTTCTCCTTTGCGGACCTGAATCAGCTCTTGTTGACCGAAGCCTCGTAGATCTCGTCGATCGCTGCGCCTAGCGCAGCATTGAATTCTCCATCACTCATCTGATCGCGCAAATCTTCGAGCAAGGCGCGGCTGAAGCTGGCGATCACGCCGCGATTCTTGGCCAGTTCGATGCAGGCCTCGGGACGCGCATAGCCGCCCGACAAGGCGACGACGCGCAGCACGCCGGGATGATCGACCAGCGGATCGAACAGGCCCGGCGTGACCGGCAGACTGAGCTTCAGCATCACCTTTTCGTCGCCAGGCAGCGCATCGAGCGCCTTCACCAGCTCGTCGAGCAGGATCGCGTCCGCCTCCGCCCGCTCCGGGCTCTTGATGTTGACCTCCGGCTCGATGATCGGAACCAGCCCGGCGGCGAGGACCTGCTGGCCCACCTCGAACTGCTGTTTCACGACGGCGGCGATGCCTTCGCGATTGGCAAGGTTGATGACCGAACGCTCCTTGGTGCCGAACACGCCAAGGCCCTTCGCGCGGATCAGGAGCGAGTCCAGTTCCGGCATCGGCTTCATCAGCTGAACGCCGTTCGCCTCGTCCTCCAACCCCTTGTCGATCTTGATGAAGGGAATGACGCTCTTGTCGAGCAACGCCTGCGGAGTCGGTTTGCCATTGACCTGACCGTCCATCGTCTTCTCGAACAGGATCGCGCCCAGCACCTTGTCGCCTGTGAAGGAGGGCGAAGTGATGATGCGGGACCGCATCTGATGGATGAGGCCGAACATCTCCTCATCATTGCCATAGGCATCCGCCTCGATGCCATAGCCCTTCAGAGCTTTCGGGGTAGAGCCGCCGCTCTGGTCGAGCGCGGCGATGAAGCCTTTGCCGCTTTCGATCTGCGCCAAAATCTTCGCATCGGTCATGAACTTGTCCCCATTTCTGTCGTTCGAATCAAAAACCGGATTCCGGTGCCGGGCGCGCCATCGCGTTCAACGCGATCGACACCCGCTCTCCCGTTCCGAGATAAGGCCGCACGGAATGAAGCAGCCAAGGCGGAAAGACCACCAGCCGACCCTCCTGCGGCCGGATCTCATGATGACTCTGATAGCCTTCCCCGTTTCCGTTGCGATAGCGCAGATCGAAGGGCAATGTGCGCGGCGCAGGCATGCGAGGATCGTAAAGGACCAGATCGCCGCCGACATCCGCCGCCTCGCCGGCATCGCTGCCAGTCTCCACATAATAGACGCCCGACCAGACTGCACCGGGGTGCATATGTGCTTCATTGGCGGCATTGAGACCGGAGACGTTCGCCCATATGTCCAACCCCCAGATGAAAGGCGAGCTGTTCACGGAAGGGGTTGCTGTGAACTTGTTGCATATGCCGAGGAAATGACCGGCGAGCGCCCGGACCGCTTCGCCTCCCCAATCCAGCATATCGGGTTCCGACTGCCAGCCCAGCCAGTTCGATTTCCTGACACCGGCATGAGTCGTCTTGCGCGCCCTGATGAGTCTCAGCAGGGTGGTCTTTTCCGCCATCAGGTCCGGTAAATCGGTAACGATCAGCGGGGTTTCGAACAGGCTGATGAAGCGGGGCGCGCTCATGCCGTCGCCCCGGCCTCCTCCAGCGCCCTGACACCGGGCAACTCCTTGCCCTCCATCCATTCGAGAAAAGCGCCGCCCGCGGTGGACACGAAGGTGAAATCGTCCGCGACGCCGGCCTGGTTCAGCGCCGCCACAGTATCACCGCCGCCGGCGACGGAGACCAGAGTCCCCTCCTGGGTCAGCGCCGCCGCATAACGGGCGAGCGCGACGGTCGCGGCATCGAAGGGCGGCGTCTCGAACGCGCCGAGCGGGCCGTTCCAGACGAGCGTGCGGCAGGTCTTCAGCGCATCGGCCAGCGCCTCGACGGCGGCCGGGCCGATGTCGAGGATCATCTCGTCCTCGGCGACCTCATGGACGTTGCAGGTTCGCAAGCTCGGAGGATTGGCCGCAAATTCCTTCGCTACCACCACGTCATAGGGCAGGTGGACGGTACAATTCGCCCGATCGGCGGCATCAAGGATCGCTTCGGCGGTATCGGCCAGATCGCGCTCGGCAAGGCTCTTGCCGATCGCGACGCCGCGCGCGGCGAGGAAGGTGTTGGCCATGCCGCCACCGATGATCAGATGATCCACC
>CAYTMM010000087.1:0-10669 GCA_964438875.1 uncultured Sphingosinicella sp.
CGCTTCAAGGATATCTTCCAGGAGGTGTTCGAGACGGAGTTCGCGCCGAAGTTCAAGGAACTCGGCATCGTCTACGAGCACCGCCTGATCGACGACATGGTGGCGAGCGCGCTCAAGTGGAGCGGCAAGTTCATCTGGGCCTGCAAGAATTACGACGGCGACGTGCAGTCCGATCAGGTCGCGCAGGGCTTCGGTTCGCTCGGCCTGATGACCTCGATTCTGACCACGCCGGACGGCAAGACGGTCGAGGCCGAGGCGGCGCACGGCACGGTCACGCGCCATTATCGCATGCATGAGCAGGGCAAGGCGACCTCGACCAACCCGATCGCATCGATCTTCGCCTGGACCGGTGGCCTCAAATATCGCGGCCGCTTCGACGGTACGCCCGAAGTGACCCGCTTTGCCGAGACGCTGGAGCGCGTCTGCATCCAGACGGTCGAGAACGGCCAGATGACCAAGGATCTCGCGATCCTGATCGGCCCCGAGCAAAGCTGGATGACGACCGAACAGTTCTTCGAGGCCGTCCGCGTCAATCTGGAGACGGCGATGGCGGCTCAGCCGGCCTGATATCTCCATCTTGGTTATGCGAAAGGGCGCGCCTGC
This sequence comes from uncultured Sphingosinicella sp., assembly GCA_964438875.1. GTDB lineage: Bacteria > Pseudomonadota > Alphaproteobacteria > Sphingomonadales > Sphingomonadaceae > Allosphingosinicella. The sequence goes on from CAYTMM010000087.1 coordinate 604, forward strand.
TTGCGGGCGCGCCCTTTTTCTTGCGCATCAGTCCGTGCTTCAGGCCACCACCGCAATACGGGCCAACGCGGCCTTCACCGCTGCGAGCGCATCTTCCGCCTTGTCTCCGCCCGGGCCGCCGCCTTGGGCCATGTCGGGACGGCCGCCGCCGCCCTGCCCGCCGACCGCCTCGACCGCCTTGCGGACAAGATCGACGGCGCTCAGCGAACCGGCGAGATCGTCGGTGACGCCGACCGCGACGGTGGCACGGCCGTCATTGACCGCAACCAGGGCGACCACGCCCGAGCCAACTCGGCCCTTGGCCTCGTCGACGAGGCCGCGCAATTGCTTGGGGTCCATGCCATCCAGCACCTGACCGATGAAGCCGTAACCGCCCACCTGCTCGGGTCCGGCGGCTTCCGTCTTGCCGCCGCCGCCCAATGCCAGCGTTTTCTTCGCGTCGGCCAGTTCACGCTCCAGCCGGCGCCGCTCCTCGACCAGGGCGGCGACGCGTGCAGGCACCTCTTCCGGCGACGCCTTCAGCGACGCAGCGGCTTCCTTGAGCCGCTCCTCGCGATTCACGAACCACAGGCGCGCGGCCTCGCCCGTCAGGGCCTCGATGCGGCGCACGCCGGCGGCGACGGCGCTTTCGGAGGTGATCTTGAAGAGCTGGATATCTCCTAGCGCATTGACATGGGTGCCGCCGCACAGCTCGACCGAATAAGCGTGATCGTCCTCGATCCCCATCGAGAGGACGCGGACCTCGTCGCCATATTTCTCGCCAAAGAGCGCCATCGCTCCGGCCTCCAGCGCATCGTCGATGCTCATCAGGCGGATGCCGACCGGCTCGTTCTCGCGGATATAGCGATTCACATCTGCCTCGACAGCCTCGATCTCCTCGCGACTCAACGGCTTGGGATGCGAAAAATCGAAGCGGAAATAGTCCGGCGCGACCAGGCTGCCCTTTTGCGTCACATGATCGCCCAGCCGTTTGCGCAAGGCGGCATGGAGCAGATGGGTGGCGCTGTGATTGGCGCGGACCTTGGAGCGGCGCGCGGCATCGATGGCAAGATGGACGGTGTCGCCCACCGCGATCTCGCCTTCCCGGATCACGGTCTGATGCGCGTGAAGCTTGCCGAGCGGCTTGGATGTCTCCACAACTTCCGCCTGCAAGCCCTTGTCTGATGTGATTTTTCCGGTGTCGCCGATCTGGCCGCCGCTTTCGCCGTAAAAGGGCGTCTGGTTGGTCAGGATGACGACATTGTCGCCCGTACCGGCCTTCTCCACTCGGGCGCCATCCTTGACGATGGCGACCACTTGGCCGTCGCCGTCATGGCCAAGATAGCCGGTGAACTCGGTCGCGCCCAATTCCTCGGCGATGTCGAACCAGACATCCTCGCTCGCCTTGGCGCCGGAGCCCTTCCAGGCGGCGCGGGCGGCGGCCTTCTGCTCGGCCATCGCCGCGTCGAAGCCGGCGCGGTCCACGCCATAACCCTGAGCGCGCAGTGCGTCCTCGGTGAGATCGTAGGGAAAACCGTAGGTGTCGTAGAGCTTGAAGGCGGTGGCGCCCGGCAGGGTCGCGCCCGCCGCCATCCCCGCCGTCGCCTCGTCGAGCAGCTTGAGGCCGTTTGCCAGCGTCTGACGGAACTTCGTCTCCTCCAGCTTCAGCGTCTCCTCGATCAGCGGCTGAGCGCGGACCAGCTCGGGATAGGCGGCGCCCATTTCGGCCGTGAGGCTGGGCACCAGCCGGTGCATCAGCGGCTCCGGCGCACCGAGCAGGTGGGCGTGGCGCATCGCGCGGCGCATGATCCGGCGCAGCACATAGCCCCTGCCCTCGTTCGACGGCAGCACGCCGTCCGCGATCAGGAAGCCGGCCGAGCGGAGGTGATCGGCGATGACGCGGTGGCTCGCCTGGTTCGCGCCCGTCGTCTGCGTCCGCGTCAATTCGCCCGATGCGGCGATCAGCGCCTTGAACGTATCCGTATCATAATTGTCATGGACGCCCTGAAGCACGGCGGCGACGCGCTCCAGTCCCATGCCCGTGTCGATCGAGGGGCTGGGCAGATCGCCGACGATGACGTCGTTTTCCTGCATGTGCTGCATGAAGACGAGGTTCCAGATCTCGACGAAGCGATCGCCATCCTCGTCCGGCGAACCCGGTGGTCCACCCGGAATGTGATCGCCATGATCGTAGAAGATTTCCGAACAGGGACCGCACGGGCCGTCCGGGCCCATCGCCCAGAAATTGTCCTTGGTCGGGATACGGATGATCCGCTCATCGGGCAGGCCGGCGATCTTCTTCCACAGATCGAAGGCTTGATCGTCGGTGTGATAGACAGTGGCGGTCAGCTTATCCGCCGGAATCCCCCATTCCTTTGTCAGCAAATTCCAGGCGAGCAGGATCGCCCGCTCCTTGAAATAGTCGCCGAAGGAGAAATTCCCCAGCATTTCAAAGAAGGTATGATGCCGCGCCGTATAGCCGACATTGTCGAGATCGTTATGCTTGCCACCCGCGCGTACGCATTTCTGCGACGAAACGGCCGTCGAGTAAGGCCGCGTCTCCTGCCCTGTGAACACGTTCTTGAACGGTACCATGCCGGCATTCACGAACATGAGCGTGGGATCGTTCTGCGGCACGAGCGGCGCCGAGGGCACTTGTCGATGCCCCTCGCCCGCGAAATAGTCGAGAAAACCGCGCCGGATGTCGTTGGTCGATGTCATGGCCGCGATGTAAGCGAAGGTCAGCCGAGCGGCAAGCGAACGCTCAACGAAGCCCATAAAGGGGTGAAATGGCAAAAAGCACGTGGTTCAGAGCTGTTCCGATCGGGCTGCTGCTGATCGGCCTGGGCCTGATCGCGGCGCTGGCCAATCCAATCGGCTTCGTCGGCGGCGGCAATGACGACTGGCAGTATCTGAATGCCGCCCGCTGCTGGATCGCACACGGGCCCTGCCTTCCGCACGATCACTGGACGACACGCTGGCCGCTGATCGCGCCTATGGCGGCGACGCTGGGGGCGCTCGGCGTGACACGCATGTCCGTCGAGTTCGTGCCGCTGATCTATGCTCTGGCCGTGGTGCTGGTTTTGGGGATGATCACCGCGCGGATCGCGGGCAGCCGGGCTGCAGTTCTCGCTGGCGCGCTGCTTGTGACCATGCCCGTGTTCCAGAGCCGTATGCTGAAACCCAATGTTGACATACCCGAATTGCTCTTCCTGCTCTGCGCGCTGTGGGTATGGCTCAGAGCCTCGTCCGATAATGGCGGACGCGGCGCTGCCGTGGCGACCGGTGTCTTCCTTGCGCTCGCCGTCCAGACTCGCGAAACTGCGCTTGTCTATCTCCCCTTCTTTGGCTTGGCCTTTCTTCTCGCACGAGCGGAGAGGAAGCGCGTGTTGGTGTGGGCCACCCCGGGATTCCTTCTGCCGATCGGCCTTGAAGCGGCACTGCAGGGGGTTTTTGCGGACGATCTGCTGCTGCGTTGGCGACTTGCGCTGGGGCATGGCCGAATTCCCTCAAGCGCGCTCGCGGCGGACGTGGACGTTTCGCGCAGCCCTCTCTTCAATCCCGAATTCATCGGCGGATGGTCGCCCGCGAGCGGGCTGGATCTGCATTGGTCGGTCAACGGCATCATCAACATGCTTGCCAGCCCGCAGATCGGTCTACTTCTCATTACCGCCGCGATCCTGCTGTTCGTGGCCGCTCGGCAATCGAACGCCCCGTCTCCGGCGACTGGCCCCGCAGGAATGATTTTCATCGGCGCCACGGCGGCATCACTGCTGCTGATCTACGTGCTCGCCATCAATCCCCAGCCACGCTCCTTTCTGCCGCTTGCCGCTTCGGCCGCCATGGTCGCCGCTATTGCCGCACAATCTCTCCAGCATGCCGGGCAGCGAGTGCTCTCCTTTCTGCTGCTGGCTCCGCCGCTTGCGATCGGCAGCACCATCATATTGGCCACTCCCGCCACTCGGGCGGCCGATGCGGCGGCGGGCTCCTGGATAGCAACCGCTTCGGAACAAATTACTCTCAACGAGACGACCTGGCGCAACCTCGCGCTGGTTCCCGAAGTGCAGCGCCTGCCTATCGACGATCCCTCGGCACCTTTGCGCCTGATCATCCGGTATGGCGATTGCGGGCCTCTTGCGATTCGTGCGCTCCCTTTGAACGCGCGGCCGTTGGACGTGATCGGCCGATTGCGCCGGTTCCTGACCGGGGAGAACACACCGGGCGAATGGCTCTGCCTGCTCCGCCGGGAAAGCGAAGTCCTCAGGGCAGGAGTGCGACGTGCTGCGCCGCGGCAAACGACAAACCCCGCCATCCCCACTTGAACTTCGTCGCAAACAGGCAGAGGCTGATGGTTTCCACAAGACGCGCGGCCGCGTCTTCTTCGCGGACCGCGTGCGCGGACGAAGGAGACGATCATGCCCGAAAGAGCTGCAGGTACACGCACCATCGCGCTCGTCGGGCCTGGCGGCGCTGGGAAAACCAGCCTCGCCGAGGCCCTTCTTTTTGCGGCCGGCGCGACCTCCCGTCAGGGATCGGTCGCGGACGGCACCAGCGTCGGCGACGCCAGCCCGGAGGCCCGGGCGCGCGGCGGCTCCACCGAACTCAACCTGATGCACTACGATTATCTGGACGACCGTTACGCGCTGATCGACGGACCCGGCTCGGTCGGTTTCGCAGCCGACGCCGCGCTCGGCATGGCCGCGGCCGATCTCGCCATCGTGGTGATCGACCCCGAGGCGGATCGCGCCCAGCTCGCCGAACCGGCGCTGCGGCAACTGGAGGCGCTCGGCGTCCCCCACATGATCTTCGTCAACAAGATCGACCAGGCGCGCGGATCGATCCAGTCCTTGCTTGAGGCGCTGCAGCCGATGAGCGCTTCACCTTTGATCGCGCGCTGGATTCCGATCCGGGAGGACGACAAGGTGGCCGGCTTCGTCGATATCGCGCTGGAGCGCGCTTATTATTACCGGCCCGGCCAGGCCTCCGAGCAGAAAGAGGTTCCCGCCGAACTCGCCGATCGCGAGGCATCGGAGCGCAACCATATGCTCGAGCAGCTCGCCGACCATGACGACGCGCTGCTGGAGCAGCTACTGATGGACGAAGTACCGGACCGGCAGACCGTGTTTGACGACCTCGCCAGGGAGACCGGCGCGGGACAGATCGTGCCGGTCCTGTTCGGCTCCGCGGCGAACGGCCAGGGCATCCGCCGGCTGATGAAGACTCTGCGGCACGAGACGCCGGCACCGACTGCGGCGGCCGAACGGCTTGGCGCTTCGGGCAGTTGCGCCTTCATCTTCAAGGTCAGTCATGGCGGGGCGATGGGACGGCTGAGCTATGCCCGCATTTTCGGTGGCGCGCTCAAGGAGGGCAGCGAGCTGGCGACCAGCGAGGGATCGGAGACGCGGATCGGCACGTTGTTCGCGCTGCAGGGCGACAAGACAGCCAAGCTCACCGAAGCCAAGGCCGGCGATGTCGTGGCGATTGCGAAGCTCGACGAGGCCGGCGCGGGCGACTGGTTGACATCCGGCAATGCGCCGGCGCGGTTCGAAGCCGTACACCCGACTGTCAATTACGCGCTCGCCATCGCGACCAAGGATCGCAAGGACGACGTCCGTCTTTCCACCGCGCTCCACAAACTCACGGAGGAAGACAATGCGCTCATCTGGGAGCAGGACGAGGCGATGCACGAGACGCGCCTGCGCGGCGTCAATGACGAGCATCTGAAGGTGACGCTGGATCGGCTGAAGCGGCGTTACGGCGTTGCGGTCGATTCGCGCGCGCCGGCGGTGGGCTACAAAGAGTCGATCCGCAGGCAGGTCACCCAGCGCGGGCGGCACAAGAAGCAGTCGGGCGGGCACGGCCAGTTCGGCGATGTGGTGCTGGAGGTGAAGCCCCTGCCCCGCGGCGGCGGCTTCAAATTCTCCGAGCGGATTTCGGGCGGCGTCGTGCCGAAACAGTGGATTCCGGCGGTCGAGGCGGGCGTGCGCGATGCGCTGGTCAAGGGCTCGCTCGGTTTCCCGGTCGTCGATGTCGAGGTGGTGCTGGTCGATGGTTCCTATCACAGCGTCGACAGTTCCGAGATCGCGTTCCGCACTGCGGGCCGTATCGGCATGAGCGAGGCGCTGGAGCAGGCCGCCGCGCACCTGCTGGAGCCGGTGATGAAGGTGACGGTGTTCACGCCGGGCACGGCCAGTTCGCGCGTCACCTCGGCGATCGCCAGCCGGCGCGGCCAGATGCTCGGCATGGAGCCGCGCGAGGGCTGGTCGCGCTGGGACCGGATCGAGGCGCTGATCCCGGAGGCGGAGATGCAGGGCTTCGACGCGGAGCTGCGTTCGCTGAGCCAGGGCCTCGCCAGCTACGAGGCGGCGTTCGACCACCTCGCCGAGCTGAATGGCACGCTGGCCGAAAAGGTCGTCCAGCGCGAGCTGGAGCCGGCCTGAACAATCAGGAGGCGGGCGCCGTCGCCGATGGCGGCGTCCCTTCCTCCCCCTCTTCTTCGCCGCGCGACACCACCACGGCGGCGGTGAGATCGCCCGTGACGTTGAGCGTCGTGCGGCACATGTCGAGGAAGCGATCGACGCCGAGGACGAGGCCGATTCCCTCCGGCGGCACACCGACCATGGCGAGGATCAGCGCTACCACGGGGAGCGAACCGGCGGGAACGCCCGCCGTGCCGATGCCGCCGAGAATGCACATCAGAAGCACCGTCACCTGCTGCCAGATGGTCAGCTCGACCCCGAAGAACTGGGCGAGGAAGAGGACAGTGACGCCCTCGAAGATCGCGGTGCCGTTCTGGTTGGCGGTGGCGCCGATGGTGAGCACGAACCGGGACACGCGCGCAGGGAGCTTCAGGTTGTTCTCCGCGACGCGCAGCGCGGTCGGCAGGGTCGCGTTGGACGAAGCGGTCGAGAAGGCCACCACCATCGCCTCCTGCACGCCCTTGAAGAAGGCGATCGGCGACGTGCGGCCAATGAACTGGAGCGCCAGAGGATAAACAACGAACATGTGCAGCCCGAGCGCGAGCAGCACCACGCCGACATAAGCGCTGAGCCGGATCAGCAGATCCCAGCCGAAAATGGCAGCGAGGTTGAACATGAAGCAGGCGATGGCCACCGGCGCCAGTCGGATGACGATCGAGATCAGCTTCATCGTGATGTCGAAAATCCCCTGGATCGCGTCCTGCAGCTTGTTCGCGGCAGGCGTGTTGACCAGCAGCAGGCCGATGCCGAACACCAGCGCGAAGAACATCACGGCGAGGATGTCATTGGCGGCGGCGGCCGCGACGACATTGTTAGGGATGATGTTGAGGAAGGCGTTGATCCCCGACGGCGCCTCGGCATTTATATTGATGATCTGGCCGGCGCGCTCGCCGCCCTGAGCGAGCAGGCTCTGCGCCAGCGCCGGATCGACGCCCGCGCCGGGCTGGAAGATATTGGCCACGCCAAGCGCCAGCACCACCGCGACACTAGACAGCAGGACCGTGAAGAACAGGGTCTTGAGTCCGATGCGCTTCAGCGCACGCACATCGCCCATCTCGGCGATGCCGCACACCAGAGCGGAGAAGAGCAGCGGAATGACCAGCATGAAGAGCAGCCGCAGGAAGATCGTCCCGATCGGACCCGTGATATAATCCGTCACCACCTCGACCCAGGGCGCGCCCGGCTGCGTCATATGGACGATCAGGCCGGCCACCAGGCCGACCAGAAAGCCGATCAGCATCTTCATCTGCAGCGAGATGCGGCGGCCATCTTCAGTCATGTCGGTCTCCCTGTTCGGCCGACATGCTTGCGGCCCCGGCGTCACGCATAGGCGTAGGAGCCGCCCTTGCGCAACGCTTCGGCATAAGCGGGACGCGCATGAATGCGTTCCAGCCAGTCGATCAGGCCGGGGTACGACGCGTCGAGCCCGGCGCGCTGGCGGGCGACTTCCAGCGGGAAACTCATCATGATGTCGGCGGCGGTGAAAGCATCTCCGGCGAACCAGGGCCGTGCCGAGAGCTCCGATTCCAGCCAGTCGAGATGACGGCCGAACATCTTCAGCAGCGGCCTACGCGCCGGTCGCCCGAGCAAACCGAGGCGGGCGACGACGAGCAGCCCGAACAGAGGCGGCATCATCGAGCCTTCGGCATAATGGAGGAACTGACGATAGCGCAGTACCGCGTCGCGATTGGCCGGTGGACCAAGCCGTTCTTCAGCCTTTTCCACCAGATATTCGACGATCGCGCCGGTTTCGGCGAGGACGCGTTTTTCGCCTGTTCCTGGTCCCGGCCCGGTGTCCTCGATCACGGGCGATTTACCGAGCGGGTGGATGCGGGCGAGTTCGGGCGGAGCAAGCATCGTCTTCGCATCGCGCGCGTAGCGAACGATCTCGTAATCCAGGCCGAGTTCTTCCAGCAGCCAGAGGACGTGCTGCGAACGCGAATTTTCAAGATGGTGAACGATGATCATGAGCAGGCTCCGTGAGACCCGGACTTTCATAATGGCCCCGCAGGCAATAGGGAACGCGAAGCGGGCGCCTTTCCGGTATCCCGAGCCAGCCAACGGACCAGCGTCTTGACCGACACGCGCATCGCCGCATCGCCTACATCGCGTCCCGGCTTTCGGGAGTTCGTGGTGCTGATGGGCGCACTGATGGCGCTCAACGCACTCGCCATCGATGCGATGCTGCCGGCCCTGCCCGCGATCGGCGATGCGCTTGGCGTCATGGCCGACAATCACCGGCAACTCGTCATTTCCGCTTATGTGCTGGGCTTCGGCATCGGGCAGATTTTCTACGGCCCACTCGCGGATCGCTTCGGTCGCAAACCCGTGCTGATCGCCACACTTGTGCTCTATATCGCTTTTGCACTCGCCAGCGCGGCTGCCCAGAGCTTCGATCTTCTATTGGCCGCGCGGCTGGCGCATGGCGTGGCGGCTGCGGGCACCCGTGTCCTCGTCATCTCGATCATCCGCGACCGCTATCAGGGCGCGGCGATGGCGCGGCTGATGAGCCTCATCTATCTCGTCTTCCTCGTCATGCCGGTCGTGGCGCCCGCCTTCGGCCAGCTTACCCTGACGATCGCGCCCTGGCCGTGGATCTTCCTGGGGCTCGCCATCTTCGCCGGGATCATGCTGATCTGGTCGCTGCTGCGTCTCCCCGAAACGATGCGGCCCGAACATCGTCGTCCCCTTTCCCTCGGTGCGATGGCGGAAGGCGGGCGGGAGACCCTGACCAACCGGCAGTCGCTCGGCTACACGCTGGCCTTCGCGCTGATGCTCGGCGCGCTGATGAGCTACATCAACTCGATCCAGCAGATCGTGTTCGACGTGTTCGGGCGGCCGGAGCTGATCGCCATCACCTTCGCCGGGATCGCTGTCCCGATGGCGGTCACATCCTGGCTCAATTCGCGGCTCGTGGAGCGGATCGGCACACGGCGGATCGCCCATGCCGGATTGTGCCTGTTCACCCTCTTCTCCCTGCTCCACCTGATCACTGCCGAAATCGGGGAAGAGCTGGCCTTGTTCATCGTCATGCAGGGCTTGATCATGGCGAGCTTCAGCCTCGCTTCAGCCAATTTCGGCGCGTTGGCGATGGAACCGCTCGGCCATGTCGCCGGCACCGCCTCATCCGTGCAGGGCACGATCACCACGATCGGCGGCGCGCTGATCGGGGCGGCGATCGGACAGATGTTCGACGGCACCGTCATCCCGATGGTCGCGGGCTATACCCTGCTCGGCGCGGCCGCGCTCGTCATCCTGCTGGTGACGGAGCGCGGCCGGCTGTTCAGGCGTGATCCTCTCTCATAAGTTGACAAAGTTGACAGGGTGAGGGGTGTTTCCCGGCACCTCAGGCATCGTCCTCGGCGTCCGGCCCCGTCATCATCGCCTCGCCCACTTCGTCGGTCCGGCCACGGATCGATTTCTCGAGTCGCTCCGCGATTTCGGGATTCTCCTTGAGATAGGCCTTCGCGTTCTCGCGGCCCTGGCCGATCCGGATCGAATCATAGCTGAACCAGGAACCGGATTTCTCGACCAGCCCGGCCTTGACGCCGAGATCGAGGATTTCGCCCAGCTTGGACACGCCCTCGCCATACATGATGTCGAACTCG
>CAYTMM010000088.1:0-10600 GCA_964438875.1 uncultured Sphingosinicella sp.
CGGCCCGAGTTGATGTCGATCGACACCAGCGCCTCGGTCGGATTGATGACGATATAACCACCCGATTTCAGCTGCACCACGGGCTGGTACATCGCCGACAGCTGGTCCTCGACGCCGTGCCGCTGGAAGAGCGGCACCGGATCGGCATATTGCTTCACCCGCCGGACATGGCTGGGCATCAGCAGCTTCATGAAATTGCGTGCGTCCTTGTAGCCGTCCTCGCCCTCGACGATCACCTCGTCGATCTCGCGATTATAGACGTCGCGGATCGCCCGCTTGATGAGATCGCTGTCCTGATAGACCAGAGCCGGCGCGGAGGATTTGAGCGTGTTCTCGCGAATCTCGTCCCACAGCCGCGCGAGATAATCGAAGTCGCGCTTGATCTCGACCTTGGTGCGCTGCAGCCCGGCGGTTCGCACGATGAGGCCCATGCTGACCGGCAGAGCGAGATCCGCCATGATCTGCTTGAGGCGCTTGCGGTCTGACCCGTTGGAGATCTTCCGGCTGATCCCGCCGCCATGCGACGTGTTGGGCATCAGCACGCAATAGCGGCCGGCCAGGCTGAGATAGGTGGTGAGCGCTGCACCCTTATTGCCGCGTTCTTCCTTCACGACCTGAACGAGCAGCACCTGACGGCGCCGGATCACATCCTGGATCTTGTAGCGACGACGCAGATTCTGGCGTTTGCGGCGCAGATTCTCGGCCGCGCTTTCCTCGGAGCCGTTTTCGGCCTCGTCGGCCGGGACCGGCGCGGAGTCGTCGACTTCGGCGTCGGCATCAGCTTCCGCCTCGTCCTCGCCATCAGCGGTTACGGTCTCCGCCTCGATCGGCTCGGCCTCGGCCTCGATGACCTCGCCGTCCTCCTCCTCGCGCTCATACTCGGCGGCGCGCAGGCGGGCCTCCTCCTCGGCATGCTCCGCTTCCTCGCGCAGCAGCGCCTCGCGATCCTCCTTCGGAATCTGGTAATAATCCGGGTGGATTTCGCTGAAGGCGAGGAAGCCGTGGCGGTTGCCGCCATAATCGACGAACGCCGCTTGCAGCGACGGTTCGACCCTGGTTACCTTGGCGAGATAAATATTTCCCTTGAGCTGCTTGTGCTCGGCGGATTCGAAATCAAATTCCTCGATCCGGTTCCCTTTGATCACGGCCACCCGGGTCTCTTCCTGGTGGCGCGCGTCGATCAGCATGCGCATGGTCATTGATGTCACTCCACGCGCGTTCCGCTGCCCTGAAGGCCGCGCGGCCCGCGCGCTCGAATATGGACGGCCGCGCGGGCACGATGGGCCGCGCGTCATATGTCCGGGTTGAAAGATAAAGTTTCGCGTCCGCCGCATACGGCAGGCCGGTCACGAGCGCCGGCCGGCGCAGCCCGCCAAGCACGCCGCCGCCTTTCGGGCGACGCGTCGGCTTGGGGGAAAAATACCACATGCGGAATCAACCTGGCTGGCCGGCGCACCGGCCGGCGAAAGTCATATCGTCCCTTCGCGGCGCGACTGCGCCTGTTTCGGTACGATGACAGGCTGCTAGCACCCCCCGGGGCGACCGGCAACCATCGCCCGCCTTTTTTGCTGGACCAGCGCGCGGGCAAGACGGCAAGACGGGGACATGACATGGTTGCTTATGGCCGTCGCCGCAATCCTGCCCTTTCTCGGGGCCAGCGGAAGCGGTTCGGCGCCGGGCGTGACGATTCCGCTCGCGCCGCCTTCCGCCGATGCGCTCGGACCGCTGCCGGCGGTCACCCGCGCGCGCGGCGAGGATCCCCCGCTGGTCGTGATCGATCCCGGTCATGGCGGGCGCGATCCGGGAGCTTCCTCTCAATTCAGCGCGAGCCCGGAGAAAGAGGTGACGCTGGCGCTTGCCCGCGCGATCCGCGACGCGCTTGCCCGCACGGGGCGCGTGCGGGTCGCCCTGACGCGCGACGATGACACCTATCTCGTGCTCGAAGAGCGTTACGAGATCGCCCGTCGGCTGGAAGCGGATCTGTTCATCTCCATCCATGCCGATGCCGCGCCCGCCAACGACCAGGCGCATGGCGCCACGATCTACACCCTGTCCGAGGTCGCGTCCGATCGCGAAGCGGCCCTGCTCGCGCAGCGCGAGAATGCGGCGGGGCTGCTGCCCACGCAGATGAACCCCGATCCGAACGTGAACCTGATCCTGATCGATCTTGCCCAGCGCGAGAGCATGGACCGCTCGGCCGAATTCGCCCGCTTGCTCTATCGCGAGGCCGGCACGACGTTTCCCTTCCGGCCGAACTGGCACCGCTTTGCCGCCTTCATCGTGCTGAAGGCGCCCGACATCCCGTCGATCCTGTTCGAATCGGGCTATCTCACCAACGAACGCGACGCCGCCTATCTCCAGTCGGACGAGGGACAGCGCCAGATCGCCGACGGCATGCGCCGCGCGATCGAGGCGCATTTCGCGCGGCGGTTTCTGCGCACGGCGGATTGATCGTGGACCGGCTTCACCCTTCCGCCTCATTCCGCTAGACCGGCCCGCGATGAGTGCCGATCAAGCCAGTGAGCGTATTACCCTGAACCGCGAGACCGGCCGCTTCGCCGGACTGCGCGCAACCCTCGGCGCGGCTTGGCGCAAGCGCTGGGTAAAGGTGCTGACGATCCTCGCCGTGCTGCCGATCCTGGCTTATGCCCTGCTGTGGTTCTTCTTCGCGCGCGGTCTGCCCTCACCCGAATCGCTGCTTGTCTACGAGCCGGACCTGCCCTCCTATGTCCGCGATATAAACGGCGAACCGGTCCAGACATTCGCGCGCGAACGGCGCGTTCAGCTCGCCTACAGTGAACTCCCGCCACAGCTCGTGAATGCCTTCCTTGCCGCCGAGGACCGCACCTTTTTCAGTCATGGCGGGCTCGATTATCCCGGCGTCGTCGGGGCGGTCTGGGATTATATCAGCAAGAGCGGCACGGACGAGCGCGCACGGGGCGGCTCCACGATCACGCAACAGGTCGCCAAGATTTTCTTCGTCGGCGACGAATATTCGGTCACGCGCAAGATTCGCGAGGCGTTCCTCGCCCGCCGGATCGAGGCGACGCTGACCAAGGAACAGATTCTCGAACTTTATCTGAACCAGATCTTCCTCGGCCGGAACGCCTATGGCGTGCAGGCGGCGGCGCGCGCTTATTTCAACAAGGATGTCGGCGATCTCACCGTCGCCGAATCGGCCATGCTCGCCGCGCTGCCGCGCAGCCCCAGCAATTACGATCCCGTCCGCCGCCCCGAACGCGCACTCGACCGGCGCAACTGGGTGATCGGCCAGATGGCCCGCAACAATTTCATCACCCGCGACGAAGCGCAGGCCGCGACGGCCGAGCCGTTGCTGACCGTGCGCGGTGTACGCGACGGGATCGAGAATGTCGGCGGCTATTTCATGGAAGAGGTGCGCCGCGATCTCATCAACCGCTTCGGTGAAAATGCCGAGGCGGGCGCGAACAGCGTTTATGCCGGCGGCCTGTGGGTGCGGACCTCCTATGACCCGGTCATGCAGCGGGCGGCGGCGGACGCTCTGCGCGACGGGCTGGTGCGTTACGAACGCGGGCGCGGCTGGCGCGACCCGGGCCTCAGCGTCGACATGTCGCGCGACTGGCGATCACAGCTCTCCGTCGCGGCTTTCGGCGCGGGCTACGACAATTGGCGTTCAGCCGTGGTCGTCTCCAAGGAAGGCGGCAGCGCTACGATCGGCTTCTCCGACGGCTCGACGGGGACGATGCCCGCCTCCCTCGCCTCGATGCCGCGCCGGGGTTCCGGCGGGCCGGCCTTCGCGGCGCTTCAGCCGGGTGCGATCATCGCGGTCGAGCAGGAGGAAGGCGGCTGGGCCTTGCGCTCCATTCCTGAGATTTCCGGCGCGATCGTCGTCGAGGAGGTCGGCACCGGTCGCGTCCGCGCGATGCAGGGTGGCTTCGATTCCCGCCTGTCGGATTTCAACCGCGCCACCCAGGCGCAGCGCCAGCCCGGATCGACCTTCAAGCCGGTCGTCTACGCCGCCGCGCTGGACGGCGGCATGACTCCGGCGACGATGATCGTCGACGGTCCCTTCTGCGTGAACCAGGGGCGACCCGGCCAATATTGTTTCCGCAATTTCTCCGGCGGCTATGCCGGGCCGCAGACCATGCGCTGGGGACTGGAGCAGTCGCGCAACCTGATGACCGTCCATGCCGCCAACCAGGTCGGCATGGATCGGGTGATCCGCACCGCCCGCCAGCTTGGCGTCGGCGATTATTCGCGCACGCCCTATCTGCCGATCTCGCTGGGCGCCGGCGACACCACCGCGCTCGCGCTCACCAACGCCTATGCGATCATGGCCAATCAGGGCCGCGCGATCGATCCCACCCTGATCGATTATGTTCAGGACCGGCGCGGCCGGGTGATCTGGCGCGCCGACACCCGCCCCTGCGAGGGCTGTAATGCGCCCGACTGGGACGGCCGGCCGATGCCGCGCCCGCCCCTGCGCACCCGCCAGGTCATGGACCCGATGACCGCCTATCAGGTCGTCCACATGCTGGAAGGCGTAGTCCAGCGCGGCACCGCGACGATCCTGCGCGATCTCGGCCGTCCACTGTTCGGCAAGACCGGCACGACCACCGGGCCGACCAATGTCTGGTTCGTCGGCGGCTCCCAGCAGATTGTCGCCGGCGTTTATATGGGCTTCGACAGGCCGCGTCCGATGGGCGGTTACGCACAGGGCGGCACGCTCGCAGCGCCGATCTTCCGTCAGTTCGCCCGGACGGCGTTCGAAGGCATGCCGGTCATCCCCTTCCGCGCGCCGCAGGGTATCCGCATGGTGCCGATCGACCGGCGCACCGGCCGCCGCGCCTTTGGCCTGTGGCCGGGCACCGATCCGCGTGCGGCTGTGATCTGGGAGGCGTTCAAGCCGGAAAGCGAACCACGCCGCACGGCCACCCGCGAAGAGATCACCGCCCCGACCGAGACGCGGCGTGCATCGAATGGCGGCGAGCGGCGCGACAGCGACTTCTTGCAAAGCCAGGGCGGCATCTACTAGGTCGCAACCGACAGGTTGCGACCTTATTCCGGCGAAGGCCGGAATCCAGCGACAAAGGACTTACCGATGCGCGCCGAAGCGCAAGCTCATGCCGACCAGATCAATGCCGCGCTCGACCTGCTCCGCCGTTTCCTGGACTGGGATCGCGCGCTGAAGCGGCTCGACGAGCTGAACGCGCGCGTCGAGGATCCCGCTTTGTGGGATGACGCCAAGGGCGCGCAGGAGGTGATGCGCGAACGCCGTCGGCTGGACGAGGCGATCGGCGCGACTCGCGCGATCGAAAAGGAACTGGCCGACACAATCGAGCTGATGGAGATGGCCGAGGCGGAGGGCGACGATGGCCTGGTCGACGATGCGGTGAGTTCGCTCGGTCAGCTGGCCGAACGCGCCGAGCGGGACAAGGTCGCCGCCCTGCTCGCCGGGGAGGCGGACGGCAACGACACCTATATCGAGGTCAATGCCGGCGCTGGCGGCACAGAGAGCCAGGACTGGGCGGAAATGCTGCAGCGCATGTATACGCGCTGGGCCGAGCGGCACCGGATGAAGGTCGAGATCGTCGACTATCATGCCGGCGAGCAGGCCGGCATCAAGTCCGCCACTTTGCTGATCAAGGGCGAGAACGCCTATGGCTATGCCAAGACGGAGAGCGGCGTGCACCGGCTCGTCCGGATCAGCCCCTATGATTCCAACGCGCGCCGCCACACCAGCTTTTCGAGCGTCTGGGTCTATCCGGTGGTGGACGACGATATCGACATCGACATCAACGAGGGCGATCTCAAGATCGATACCTATCGTGCATCCGGCGCGGGCGGGCAGCATGTGAATACGACCGACAGCGCGGTGCGGATCACGCACTTGCCAACCGGCATCATCGTCGCCTGCCAGAACCAGCGCAGCCAGCACAAGAATCGCGCCGAGGCTATGAAGCAGCTGAAGGCACGGCTCTACGAGGCCGAACTGCAGAAGCGCGAGGCCGAGGCGATGGCGCAGCATGCCGCCAAGAGCGACATTGGCTGGGGCCACCAGATTCGTTCCTATGTCCTCCAGCCCTATCAGCTCGTGAAGGACCTGCGCACCGGCGTTACATCGACTGCACCGGGCGACGTGCTGGACGGGGATCTCGACCGTTTCATGGCCGCAGCCCTGTCACAGCGTGTGACCGGCGAGAAGGTCGAGGTGGAGGACGTGGACTGATGCGCGGCGCAGCGCCCGCTCTGATCGCGCTGGCGCTGCTTGGCGGCTGCCGGGAACAGGGAACGGAGAATGCCGCCTTCCCGTCGCCGCAGCGCCCGGTGGCGCCGATCACGTCGTCCGAATATCGCGACGAGGACGCCAGGGACAGCATCGGCGAGTTCGAGACGGTCATGCGCCTGGCCGAGATCGGCGAGGGCATGTCGGTCGCCGACATCGGCGCCGGCCAGGGCTATTACACGGTGCGCCTGTCGCCGATCGTCGGGCCGCAGGGCCGGGTACTGGCCGAAGACATCGTGCCGGAGACGATCCGCGCGCTTGCCCAGCGCGTGCAGAACGAGCGGCTCGACAATGTCGCGATCAAGCTGGGTGAAGCCAATGATCCGCAGCTTCCGGACCGTTCGTTCGACCGGATCCTGATGATCCACATGTATCATGAGATCGCCAGCCCCAGCGAGTTCCTGTGGCATCTGCGCGACGACCTCACCCAGGGCGGCAAAATCGTCGTCGTCGATGCCGATCGGCCGACCGACCGTCACGGCACGCCGCCGCGCCTGCTGGTCTGCGAGTTCAGCGCCGTGGGCTACGAGCTGCGCCGCTTCGAACGGCTGGGGGACAGCGAATCCTATTTCGCGTCCTTCGAACCGCACGGGCCGCGCCCCGAACCCGGCGCAATCCGGCCCTGCGCGCTGTAAGGCGCTCTTCTCCACCGGTCACAACAACCCCAACGCCCGGAAACTACGGCAATCGGCGCCGGCGAACACGAGGTGATCGTGCAGGCGGATGCCGAGCCGGTCGGCCGCCTCCGCCAGTCGGCAGGTGGCCGCGATATCGGCCGGACTCGGACGCGGATCCCCGCTCGGATGATTGTGCGCGACCACCAGCCCCGCCGTGTCCCGCGCGAGTGCGGCGGCGAGAATCGCGCGCATGGGAAACACCATCGAATCCGTCCCGCGCCCGACCTCCTCGTCGAGCGCCAGCAGCCGCCGGCCGGCATCGAGATGCGCCACCGCCAGCCGCTCGCCTCGTGCCTCTGCAAATAGCGGACGCAACAGATCAGCGGCAGCGTGGGCGGTATCCACGATCATCCACGCTTTGTGCCACCATCCCGGCGAGGCGCGGGGCGGAGACACATCCGTTTTGGACGCCATTTTGGATTGGAAACGCCGCGCAGGACGGGCCATAGCTTGGCCATGCGCGCTTACCTTGATCTTCTCCGCCTGATCCTCGACGAAGGTGTCGAGCAGCAGGATCGCACCGGCACCGGCACCCGATCGGTGTTCGGCCACCAGATGCGCTTCGATCTGTCGAAGGGCTTCCCGCTGCTCACCACGAAGAAGCTGCACCTGCGATCGATCATCATTGAACTGCTCTGGTTCCTACGTGGCGACACCAATGTGCGCTGGCTGCAGGAGCGCAAGGTCAGCATCTGGGATGAATGGGCGGACGAGCGCGGCGATCTGGGCCCCGTATATGGCAAACAATGGCGGCATTGGGAAACGGCGGACGGGCGCGAGATCGACCAGATCGCCGCGCTCGTGGACCTCATCAGGCGCGATCCCGCCTCGCGCCGCCAGATCGTCACCGCCTGGAATCCCGGCGATCTGCACCGGATGGCGCTGTCGCCCTGCCACTGCCTGTTCCAAACCCAGGTGGCGGCGGGCAAGCTGCACCTCCAGCTCTATCAGCGCAGCGCCGATGTGTTCCTGGGCGTCCCCTTCAATATCGCCAGCTATGCGCTGCTCACCCACATGCTCGCCCAGCAATGCTCTCTGGAGCCCGGCACGTTCGTGTGGACCGGCGGCGATTGCCACCTTTATTCCAACCATCTCGATCAGGCGCGCGAACAGCTCACCCGCGATCCGCGCCCGCTTCCCAACCTTCGCATCCTGCGCAAGCCCGACGCGATCGACGCCTACGAATATGAGGATTTCGAGATCCTCGATTACGATCCGCATCCGCACATCAAGGCGGAGGTGGCGGTTTGAGCTGCTTGCCCCCCACGCCGTTCGCCCTGAGCCTGTCGAAGGGCTGTCCTTTCTTCTCCACTGCCGGAAGGGAAGGGCAGGGCTTCGACAGGCTCAGCCCGAACGGGTAATCCTGAAATGAGACCAAGGATAACCCTCGTCGTCGCACGGGCGGACAATGGGGTGATCGGGCGGGACGGCCGCCTGCCCTGGCATCTTCCGGCGGACCTGAAGCGCTTCAAGCGGCTCACCATGGGCATGCCGATGATCATGGGCCGCAAGACCTTTGAAAGCCTGCCCGGCCTGCTCCCCGGTCGCCGCCATATCGTGCTGACCCGCGATGCGGACTGGCGGGCCGAAGGTGCGGAGATCGCACGCACGCCGGAAGCGGCGCTGACGCTGGCCGGCGGCGCGCGCGTCTCGATCATCGGCGGAGCCGAAATCTTCGCTTTGTTCGCGCCGCTGGCCGATGCGGTGGAGCTGACCGAAGTGCATGGCGAGATCGCGGGCGACACAATGCTCCCGCCCTTCGATCCCGCAATCTGGCAAGAAGTGTCTCGCGATGATCATCCGGCGCAGGGCGACGCCCCGGCACACAGCTTCGTCCGGCTGGAGCGCTGCCTGTCCTGAACGTCATCCCGGACTTGATCCGGGATCCATGAACATCCGTCTTCGAGAATTTCGCACGGCGGTGTTCATGGATGCTAAAACAAGTTCAGTATGACGATGGGAACAGTCGAACGGACGCGTTGCCGGGACGCCGCCTGCTTCCTATAGAAGCGGCATGGAGCGCCTTGACGGGAGCTCGGCGGTCCCGGCCCATTTGCGTGGCGGCATCGTCGCGCTCGGCAATTTCGACGGATTTCACAAGGGCCACCAGGCTGTGGTGGGCCGCGCCGTTTCGCGCGCGCGCGCCGAAGGGCGCCCGACGCTGGTCGCGACCTTCGATCCGCATCCGGCGCGCTTTTTCAAGCCGGACCTGCCGCCCTTCCGCCTGACCACGCTTAATCAGCGCGAGCGGCTGTTCGCCGCGGCGGGCGCCGATGCGATGCTGGTCTTCCGGTTCGATGCGGATCTGGCCGCCGTCACCGCGCCGGATTTCGTCGCCGATCATCTCGCCAGCCGGATCGGCGCAGCGGGCGTCGTCACCGGCGAGGACTTCACTTTCGGCAAGGCACGCGGCGGCAATGTCGATGTGCTGAAGCTGCTCGGTCAGGCCCAGCGCCTGTCGGTAGACGCCGTATCCCCGATCGCCGACGGGGAGGAGCCGGTGTCCTCCAGCCGCATCCGCGAAGCCCTGCGGACCGGCGATTGCGCCACCGCGACCCGGCTGCTCACCCGGCCTTTCGCCATCGAAAGCGTGGTGATCCACGGCGACAAGCGGGGACGCCAACTCGGCTTTCCGACCGCCAATATGCCGCTCTGCAAATATCTGCGCCCGCGCTTCGGCGTCTATGCGGTGCGCGGCCATCTGCGGGATGGCGTGACCGTGGACGGCGTCGCCAATCTCGGCATCCGGCCGATGTTCGAGGCGAAGGAATTGCTGGAGTCCTGGTTCTTCGATTTCTCCGGCGATCTCTACGGCCAGACCATCGAGGTCGAGCTGATCGCCTATCTGCGCGATGAAGCCAGTTTCGACGGGCTCGACGCGCTGAAGGCCCAGATCGCGCGGGATGCGGAGGCGGCGCGGGCGATTCTCTCCACCCCCGCTCATCCTGAGTAGCCGTTGAGCTTGTCGAAGCGGCGTATCGAAGGATGCACGGCATCATTGCCTCCTTGAATACGGGCCTTCGGCTTCGCTCGGTCCCTATTCAGGATGAGCGGAATTGTTTGTTTCCTTGAAAAGCTAGGCTAAGTCGCCCCGCAATGTCCGAGAAACCCGATTACAGAGACACCGTCTTCCTGCCGAAGACGGATTTCCCGATGAAAGCCGGTCTTTCCGCCAAGGAGCCGGCCATCCTCGCGCGCTGGGAAAAGGAGAAGCTGTACGAGCAGCTCCGCGCCGCGCGCAGGGAGCGCAAGCGTTTCATCCTCCACGACGGCCCGCCTTACGCCAATGGCGACATCCATATGGGCCATGCGATGAACAAGATCCTGAAGGACATCATCGTCCGTTCGGCGACCCTGCGCGGCTTCGATGCGCCCTACATTCCCGGCTGGGACTGCCACGGCCTGCCGATCGAATGGAAGATCGAGGAGCAGTACCGCAAGAAGAAGCTCGACAAGGACGAGGTCCCCAAGCCGCAATTCCGCGCCGAATGCCGCGCTTATGCGGACACATGGGTGGCGACCCAGCTCGCGCAGTTCCAGCGCCTGGGCGTGATGGGCGAGTGGGACGATCCCTATCTCACCATGAAGTTCGAGGCGGAGGCGGCGATCGTCGCCGAGCTGCTGAAATTCGCCGAAAGCGGCCAGCTCTACCGCGGCG
>CAYTMM010000089.1:0-10589 GCA_964438875.1 uncultured Sphingosinicella sp.
CGATGCTCGTCGATCCGCGTTATCCGGGCGCGCAATATGCGTTCCTGTCCGGCTTTGCCTTCCTGCTCCCGCGCCTGCTCTCCGGTTCGGGCGGCGCAATGGTGGAGAGCTTCGACGCGGCGGGCTATCGCGGCTTCGACCTGTTCTTCATCCTGTCCGGCGTGCTGAGCCTTGCCGCCATCCTCTTCCTGCCGCTGATCGCCCGTGCGAAACCGCGCCCGAT
This sequence comes from uncultured Sphingosinicella sp., assembly GCA_964438875.1. Taxonomy (GTDB): domain Bacteria; phylum Pseudomonadota; class Alphaproteobacteria; order Sphingomonadales; family Sphingomonadaceae; genus Allosphingosinicella. Next base: position 224 of record CAYTMM010000089.1, read on the forward strand.
CGAGGAGGAGGTGACGCCATGATCGACCAGGCCTTCGCGCCGGCACTGGCGGCGGTCGAGGACGGGCGCATTCCGGGCGCGGCTTTGGGCGTCGTGACCGCCGGCGGGCGCCGTGCCGTCCGCTTCGCGGGCATGGCGGCGCTGGAGCCTGAGCCGGAGGCGCTGACCGAGGCGCACTGGTTCGATCTCGCCTCCGTCTCCAAGGTGATCGCGACGACGACGATGGTGCTGACGCTCGCCGAGCAGGGCCGCATCGATCTCGACCGGCCGCTGACCGACGTGATCCCGGATCTTCGGCAATATGACGTGGCCAATGCGGCGGAGCGCAGGCTCACCTTCCGCGATTGTCTCGCCCACCGCACCTTCCTGCCCGCCGTCGAGCCGATCTACACCTATGGCGGCGATCCGGACCGGCTGCGCGCCTTCGTATTGCAACGCGAATGGCGGCAGGGTCCGCCCGTTTATTCGGACATCAATTATATCCTGCTCGGCATCGCGATCGAGCGGATCACGGGCCAGCCGCTTTCCGCCTGGCCGCTGGGCGAGGGACTGACCTACGGTCCACCGCCCGGCCCCGCCGTCGCGACCGAGAAGTGCAGCTGGCGCGGCCGGGTGATGCAGGGTGAGGTGCATGACGAGAACGCTTGGGCACTGGGCGGCGCGCCGGGCCATGCCGGGCTGTTCGGCACCGTCGCCGGGGTGCTGGACCATGCGGCGGGGCTGTTCGATGGCAGCGCGTCACCCTTCCTGATCGACGCGATCCGGACGCCGGTGGAAGGGCACCGCACCTGCGGCTGGGAGAAGAAGTTTGACGGCTGGAGCGGCGGAATGGCCTGTTCAGCGGAAACGATCGGCCATACCGGCTTCACCGGGACCGGCCTGTGGGTGGATTTCGAGCGCGGCCTCGCCTGGACCCTGCTCACCAACCGCGTCCACCCGACCCGGCATCGCGAGACGGGCATCATGGACCTGCGCCGGGCGACGGGCGACGCGGTGATCGCGGCGTTCGGCTAAGCCCCCTCTCCCTCAAGGGAGAGGGAAAGAAGGGATATGTCGATCCTTAACTAATGCGCCGCCGCGATCCTTTGCAGTACGGCGTCCATCACCGCGGTCGCACTGCCGCCGCCAGGCACGTCGTTGGCCAAGAAGGAGAAAATGAGCGTCCGCCCGCTGCGCGCGGTGAGATAGCCGGACAGCGCGTTGGTCGCGTTGAGCGTACCGGTCTTTGCGAACAGGCGACCCTGCAAAGAGCTGTCGCGGAAGCGGCGCTGAAGCGTGCCGTCCACTCCGGCGACCGGGAAGGTTTCGCGCCACGCCGCGCCCCAGCTCTGCGTCGCCGCCCAGCGCAGCAATGCGGCGACGGCGCGCGGCGACATGCGGTTGTAGGTAGACATGCCGGAACCGTCCGACAGATCCCAGCCGGTACGCGGCACACCCGCCTCAGCCATCATCGCCTCGATCCGGACGACGCCATCCTCGATCGAACCCGTCCCGTCAATCAGACCGAGACGGCGGATCAGCAACTCGGCATGCAGATTCTGGCTCTCCTTGTTGATCCGCATCAGCGTCTCGGTCAGCGGCGGCGGCGTCAGCCGCGCCAGCGCGTCCGGCGCGGACGGCGCGGCATCCGCGTCCGGCTCCCGGTGCCGCGCCAGCACATCGCCGCGTACCCGGACACCGCGTTCGCGCAGCATCGCGGCGAAGCGCCAGACGGCATAATGAGCCGGATCGTCGATGCCGAGCCGCAGCGTGGTCGCCTCCACACCCGCCGCGATCTGGCCCGTGAGCAACATATCCAGGCTGTTCGGCATCCTGTGGAAGCGAAGCGCCGTTTCTCCCCCCGCCACTGTCACAGCGCGATTGACGATGCGGTAATAATCCAAATGCTCCAGCGCTGGCGGCTGTCCCACCCGACCGGGCGACACGCGCACCTGCAGCTCGTTGTCGTCCAGGGTGAGCGCGGAAATGGCGGTGCCCGAGCGGGTGGGAATGTTGTTCCAGCTCATCCCCGGGCTCCACCGCTGGTCCGGAAACAGGCCGTCATCGCCGATCACATGCCGTATCCGCCGGGTTCGCGCCGCCAGTGCATCGGCCAGGGTGGCGAGGCAGTTCGCCACGCAATCCGCCGCGCTGGACAGGCGCGCATCGCCATGACCGATCAGGATCACGTCGTGGCCGTCGAGCCGCACCGCCGTGCCGCCGGCGGTGTCGGGCTGGTCCAACGCCGTCATCGCCGCGAAGGCGGCGGCGGTGGTGAACATCTTGGTGTTGGAGGCCGGGATGAAACGGCTGTCGGCATTGATCGCGATCAGCTCGCGGCCCTCTTCGTCCATGACCACCAGGCCGTAGCGAGTGCCCGGTCCGGCGGCGGCAAGCTGCGCGATCACCTCGTCCTGAAGCGCCGGCTGCCAGGCCAGAGCCGGCGCGGCAAGGACCAGCGCCAGCGCTAGCAGGGCAGATCGAAGCGAGGCCATCATCCAGATCATCGGCAAATCCTTCCGTCCGAACGGTGCCCGAGCGGGCAGCGCTTTCTTATTCAGAGCGTTTCGGCAGCTATAACAAGGGCGCATGTTGGGGCCTCCCGCGCTTGCATGGGTGCGACGCCGCGGCCCATAGCTTGGATATGCGGCGCTTCATCCTGAGCTTGTGGCTGGGCCTGATCGGTCTCGCCTTCCTGTCACCCGCGTTGGCGGCCGACCGCGATCCACTGGCCGACGCGCTGGCCCTGCCGACTGCGAGTGGGCTGGTCGGCGCGGCAGACGCCCCGCGCTTCGCCTGGATCGAAACGGCCGCGGGCGTGCGCAACATCTGGACGGCGACGCGCGGCCAGCCGGCGCGGCGAATCACCGCCTTTGCGGAGGATGACGGACTGCCGATCTACGATCTCGCCTTCAGCCGCGACGGCGCAAGTCTCGTCTTCGTGCGCGGCGGCGACGGCGAGTATCCGGACGAGACGAGCCCGCCCAATACCGGAACCGCGCCCCGCGTGCCGCCGCAGGAGCTTTTCGTCGTGCCGGCGGACGGCGGCAACGCGCTGCGGATCGGTGAAGGACATTCGCCGGTCTTCTCGCCGGATGGCAACCACCTCGCCTTCACCCGGCGCGGCGAATTGTGGTTGTGGCCGCGCGGCGGCGAAGCGCGGTCACTGGCCCGGGTACGCGGCGCGATCCGGCGCCTCTCCTGGTCGCCAGACGGCACGCGATTGCTCTTCTCGGAAAGCCGCGGCGATTACAGCTTCGTCGCGCTGTTCGACATTGCAGGCGGACGCCTCACCTATCTCGACCCCGGCCTCGGCGAATCGATCGAGCCGGTCTTCTCGCCCGACGGACGGGAGATCGCCTTCATCCGCCACCTCGATCCGCCGGTCGACGCCGCGCCGGACAGCGGTCCTTACTGGTCGATCCGGATCGTCGATGCCGCGACCGGCGCAGCACGCGCGCTCTGGACGGCGCCTGCCGGACCAGGCGGACGCTATGCCGGGACACGCAGCCGCAATCTTTTCTGGAGCCCGGACGGCACGATCCTGTTCCCGTGGGAACGGACGGGGTGGATGCATGTCTATGCGATCGACGCCCGGCGCGGCGGCGAACCGCGCGCGCTGACCCAAGGCGCCTATGAAGTGGAGACCTTCCGGCTCGGTCCGGACATGCGCTCGCTGCTCTATGCCGCCAATGATGGCGATATCGACCGGCGCGGCATCTGGCGGCGGCCGCTCGGCGGCGGCGCGGCAGCGCGCGTCGGCGGCGCCGATCTCATGCTCTTCGCGCCCGTCACGGGCGGCGATGCGATTGCGGCGATCGTGACCGATGCGCAGCGCCCGGCGCACCCGGTGCTGCTCTCCCGGCCGCAAGGACCGATGGCAGAAGTTCCTGTCGCCGCGGGCTTCGTCGCGCCGGAATCCGTGACGTTCCACGCGGCGGACGGGGTGGAAGTCCACGCCCAGCTCTTTCGGACGCGGGGGGAGGGACGACGTCCGGCCCTGGTCTACATTCATGGCGGGCCACGCCGGCAGATGGTGCTCGGCTTCCATCCCTCTTCCTATTATTCGCACGCCTATATCGTGAACCAGCATCTGGCGGCGCAGGGCTATCATGTGCTGTCGGTCAATTATCGCGGCGGCACCGGCTACGGCCAGGCCTTTCGCGAGGCGCCGGAGACGGGCCGCGCGGGCGCGTCCGAATATCGCGATATCCTGGCGGCGGGCCGCTGGCTGGAGGCGCAGGGCGATGTCGATCCGGCGCGGATCGGCGTGTGGGGCGGGAGCTGGGGCGGCTATCTGACCGCGCTCGCGCTGGCGCGGGACAGCGACCTGTTCGCCGCCGGCGTCGATCTGCACGGCGTCCATTCCATGCTGCGGCCGGTGCCGAACACGCTCTCGCCCGCCGCGCAGGACCAGGCGCGCCAGCTTCAGTGGGAGTCCTCCCCGCTCGGCGCGATCGGCGGGTGGCGCTCCCCGGTGCTGCTGATTCACGGCGACGACGACCGCAACGTGCCCTTCTCACAATCACTGGTGCTCGCCCGCGAACTGGCGGCACGCGGCATCCCCTATCGCGAGGTGGTCTTCCCCAACGAGCGGCACAGCTTCTTTCGTCATGCCAACTGGCTGGCCAGCTATCGCGCCACGGTCGATTTCCTCGACATCACCCTGATGCGCCGGGAGCCCCTGCCATGAACTGGACGAAGCTGGGCTGCATCCTGCTGGGCCTCATCTGCCTTGGCGCCGCGCCGGGCGACGGCGGCACGTTGATCCGCGGGGCGCATGTCTTCGACGGGACAGGAGCACCGGCGGAGGTCGCCGACGTACTGATCTCCGACGACAGGATCGTCGAGGTCGCCCCGCGCCTTCGCGCACCGCGCGGCGCGCGGATCGTGGACGGGCGGGGCATGACCCTGCTGCCCGGCCTGCACGATCTCCACACCCATCTGCGCTCGCCCGGCGACGGCGGCCCCGACGATCTTGGCAAGGCCTATGGCGAACATCTGCTGCACGGCGTGACCACCGTCGCAGACTTCTCCGTCTATGGCGAGATGCTGGCGCCCATTCGGGAGATGACCGCCTCTGGCGCGGTAACGGCGCCGAACCTGCACCTCGCCATCCGCATCGGCGTGCCCGGCGGACATGGCACGGAGCGTGGCTGGGGGGACCATTTCACTCTGCTCGCCAATTCGCCGCGATCCGCCGCGCTGGCGATGGACCGGGCGCTCGCCTATCGACCCGACGTCATCAAGGTGTTCGCGGACGGCTGGCGCTACGGCCGCATCCCGGACACCAACAGCATGGACCTGCCGACACTGCGCGCGATTGTCCAGCGTGCCCATGCGGCCGGCATCCCGGTCATCACCCATACGGTGACGATGGACGGCGCGCGGATTGCGGCACAAGCTGGCGTCGATGCGATCGGCCACGGCATCGGCGACGGGCTGGTCGATGACGAACTGATCGCGCTGATGCGGGCGAACGGGATCGGCTATGTGCCGACCATGGTGGTCTACGAGCCGCAGCAGGACCGCGCGATGCTCCCCATCGAATGGGCCATGCTCCGTCCATCCGAACGGACGCAGGAGGATGCCCGCCAACCGGATGCCGCAATCCCGGAGCTGGAATCGCGGCGCTGGACTTTCCTGCGGGAAAATCTGCGCCGGCTGAAAGCGGCGGGCATCCGGATCGGTATCGGCACGGATGCGGGCATAGGAGGCGTTTATCAGGGTTCCTCTGCGATCCGCGAAATCCGTGTCCTGACCGAACATGGCTTCACCCCCGCCGAAGCGCTGACAGCGGCCACCGTCAACAGCGCCGCCATTCTCCGCCGGACTGAAACCCACGGACGCATCGCGCCGGGCCAGCGTGCCGATCTGATCCTCGTCGCCGGACGGCCCGATCAGCGGATCGAGGATCTCTATCAGGTGCGCCGCGTGTTCGTCGGCGGGCGCGAGGTGCCGCTGCCGCCGCTGCGCCGACTGATCGACGCCGCAGAGCCCTCTCCGCTCCCGGTCCATGTTATGGATGGGCCGATTGACACAGGCGCCCGCGCCGACGGACGGACCGATCTCGACACTCTGCCCGTTGCGACCAACGAGGCCGGCGCGGATCACAGCCATCTCCATCATGTCCGGGGCGTCACCGCGCCGGGTCGCCTGTTCCTCTATGCGCGGATGGGGACGGCGCCCCGCCCCTTCGCCAATCTGGTGCTGCCCTTGACGCGCGGCGCAATTCACGTCGCCGATGCCCGTGGTTTTGCCGGCATCGCCTTCGACGCGCGCGGCGCGGGTCGCTATGCGCTTGTCCTCGAAAGCTACGGGATCGAGGAGCACAACGCCTTCCGCGCCGCCTTCGCCGCCGGTGAAACCGCACAGGAAATCCGTATCCCGTTCAGCGCCTTTCGAAGCGCGGATGCCGGGACGCAGCTAGATCTCGCCCGGCTACGCTCCATCACCATCCAGCTGGCGGGAGAAACCGGGGGCGAAGCCATGCTCGAACTGGGCAATGTCCGCTTCTATCGGGACTGACCCGGATCGCGCCTCACACATAATGGGGCTCACTCCGGTCGCGCAGTTCCTCATAATGGACGAGCGCCGGCTCGGAACCTAGCGGCACCGGCGTCCCGTCGCGGAACGTCCATTCGCCCCGATCGCAATCTTCGGCGCGGACATAGCCGTTGATGTAGAAGCGGCGCTGGTGGCGCGCATGATTGGGGCCGGAGCCGTGGACCAGATAGGGATTCCACAAGGCAAGATCACCCGGCGCGAGATCGAGCTGGATCGCATCGGCGTCCGACAGCCCGACCTTTTCCAGCGCCCCGTCGTGCATCGCATTGCCCAGAACTTCCGTATCGGTGTCGAGATCGAGATCGCCGTGGACGTGGCTTTGCGGCACGAAGCGCATCCCGCCGGATTCCGGCCCGTGTGGATCGATGGCGAGGCCGGTCTGGACATAGGACGTGGCGAGATTGCGATAGCAGGCGGCCGGACGGCGAAAACGGGAATCCTGGTGCCAGGCGAAATCGGCGGCGGCGCCCGGCGCCTTCCAGTGCAACTGGTTGATGATCTGCTTCACATCGCCGCCGATCAGCGGCTCCAGCAAAACTGCAAAGCGCGGATCGAGGCGCACCGCATCGAGCACGGGGCGGTGATAGGCCGGCCATTGCACCATCTGCACGACGGGGCCGTCCTGCCCCTGGCCCATCCGGTAGAGCAGATTCCCGTGCCGGAAACTGCGTCCGTGGGCGATCCCCTCCGCATGAACGGCATCCACGTCCGCACCGATCGCGGCAATCTCTTCGGACGAGAAGAAGCCGCGCACGATGGCATAGCCGTCGCGGTGCCAAGCTTCGGCATCGATCACGGGCACGTGCCTTCCGGCGGCCGGTGCGCCAGCGCACGGCCGGCCGCCGCGCCCGTCAGCGCGCCATTGTCCACCGCCGGAATGCCGTTCACGAGCACCAGCCGCACACCATCGGCGAGCAGGGTCGGCTCATCATAGGTCGCGCGCGGGGCATAGCGGTGCGGATCGAAGACGAGGATGTCGGCAAAGGCCCCGGCGCGGAGCCGGCCGCGATCGGCGATGCCGAACGTATCGGCGGTGAGCGACGTGCTCCGCTCGATAAAATCGCGCAGGGAGATGACACGGCGTGCGACGACATATTCGGCATATTTGCGCGCGAAGCTGCCATAGACGCGCGGATGGCCGGTCGAGGCATCTGAACCGGTCATCACCCAAGGACGGACCATGAAGGCCGCGATATCCGCCTCGGTCTGGTTGAACGAGGCGACGGCCGGATCCTGCACCCGGATCACCGCGATCGCCGCCACGATCGGGTCGGCGCCGTTTGCGACCTCAGCCAATGTAGCGCCGCGATGCCCGCCTTCGGTGATCCGCAACGATTCCGCGCCGCCGCGACGGCGCAGATTCTCGGCCATTTCGGCATGGAGGCGCGGCGCCAGAGCCGCATCGGCGAACCGGGCAAGCAAGGCCGTCCTGCCCCCGTCCTGCGCCCAGCGCGGGACAAGCGCGGCGACCAGGCTCGTGCCGGAGGCGGACCAGGGATATTGATCGGCGGTGACGCGCTGCCCGGCGGCACGCGCCGCTTCGACCCGCGCGATGATCGCGCCCGCCTGGCCATGCACGTCAACGCCCAGCGCCTTGATGTGCGAGATGTTGACCGGCATGTCCGCCGCGCGGCCGACCTCGATCGCCTCGTCGATCGCGGCGGCAAGCCCGATCGAGTAGCTGGATTCGTCGCGGATATGGCTGTCATAGACGCCGCCGCGCGCGCCCGCCTCCTGCGCCAGCGCGACCACTTCGTCCGTTGACGCGAAGCTTTGCGGCGCATAGAAAAGACCGGTCGAAAGGCCGAGCGCGCCCTGGCACATTGCGGTCGCGACAAGGCTGCGCATCCGGGCAAGTTCCTCATGCGTCGGCGCGCGATCCTCGTTGCCGATCGCGGCGCGGCGCACGGCGCCAAAGCCGACATAGGCGCCATAGTTGATCCCGACGGGACGTTCGCCGGCGCGGCCCAGCACTGCCGCGATATCCGGACTGCCGCCGCCATCATTGCCGATGAAGGCAGTGGTGACGCCCTGCATCAGGAAGGCGGGTATGAGTCGCTCCTGAGGGTCTTCCGAAGCGAGCGCGGTTTCGACATGGCTGTGCGGATCGATGAAGCCAGGCGCGACGGTCAGGCCGCGCGCGTCCATCACCCGCGCCGCATCGACCCGCAACCGTCGCCCGACCGCGTAAACGCGATCACCCGAAACAGCCACGTCGCCCACGAAGGGCGCATCCGAACCGGTATAGATCGTGCCGCCTCTTATAATCAGATCGACCTGTCGCGACGGCGGCTCCGCCGGTCCCGACGCCCCGACAAGCACTAGCAGCAGTGGCGCGATCCAGCCCTTTTTCATGCCATTCCCCAAAAGCCGGCGGCGGGCGGATGGAGAATGCCGTTTTCCGCGCCGACGCCGCCGGGATAGTCCTCCCGAAGCCAGAGCGGCCCGTCAAGATCGGCGAAATCCGACATCAGGGCGATGTGAAGCGCCGGCGCGATCGATAGCGACGAGCTGATCATGCAGCCGGTCATCAGCCCCAAGCCCATTGCCCGCGCCGCCCGGGCGACCTCCAGCGCCTCGGTCAACCCGCCCGTCTTGTCGAGCTTCACATTCACCACCTGATAGCGCCGCGCCACGACCGGCAGGTCGGCCGCGACATGAAGCGATTCGTCGGCACAGATCGGCACGGCCGGCGTGAACTCCTCCAGCCACGCATCTGCATCGGCCGGCACAGGCTGCTCAAGCAGGTCCGCCCGTATCTCGACGAGCAGGTCCTGCATCGCCTCGACCAACGCCCGGTCCCAGCTTTCGTTAGGATCGACGATCAACGCCGGGCCGGGCGCCGCCGCGCGTACCGCGCGAATCTGCGCTTCAGGGTTCGCCGCATCCACCTTGACCTTGAGCAGCGGCACATGGGCCAAGCGCCCCGCCGCCGCCGCCATCGCATCGGGCGTGTCGATCGAGATCGTGAGCGCGGTCGCGACCGGCGCGAGGGCCACGCCGCCGATCATGGTCGCCACATCGCGGCCCGTGCGCCGTGCCTCCAGATCCCACAAAGCGCAATCCAAAGCGTTGCGCGCGGCGCCGGCGGGGAGCATCTCGCGCAGCTCGTCGCGTCCCGCGCCCCGCTCGATCATGCCGCGCGCCGCCTCGATCGCCTCCAGCGCACTTGTCTGGCTTTCGCCGTAGCGCGGATAGGGCACGGCTTCGCCACGCCCGGTCACGCCGTCCTCCACGATCGTCACCGTCACGGTATCGGCGGCGGTCTTGACCCCGCGCGAGATCCGGAACGGAGCGTTCAGCGGGAAGTGGTCGCGCTGCGCGTAGAGGGTTCGAGGCATAGCAATCGGTCGATGATGGGATCCACGCCAAGAGCGATCGGATCGGTGCAGGGAAGGCCCGTTTCTGCTTCGGTCGCGGCACACAAAGCGAGCGCGGCGCCACGCTCCATGCCTGAAGTGTTGAGGCAGATGCCGACGGCACGCACGTCCGGGCTGGTCAGCCGTGCCGCCTCCAGATTGCGCGCCAGGCATTCGGCGAGGCCCGGCAGCGCCCGGCCGGGAATGCCGCGAAGATGCGGCCGGCCGGGCTCATGGCAGAGCACCAGAGCTTCGGGCTGGGCGCCATGCAACAGGCCTAGCGAGACCCCGGCAAAGGATGGATGAAAGAGCGAGCCCTGCCCCTCGATCAGATCCCAACCACCATCGTCGCGCGCGGGAGCGAGCCGCTCGATCGCGCCGGAGATGAAATCGGCCACCACGGCATCGACCGCGCGCGACGATGGTGGTTGGGATCTGATCGAGGGGCAGGGCTCGCTCTT
>CAYTMM010000090.1:0-1928 GCA_964438875.1 uncultured Sphingosinicella sp.
TCACCGGCCAGACGATCCTGATCAACGGCGGTTATACGACGAAATAGTCGGTTGGCGGCGCGAGCCTGTTTTCAGGGCAGCAGCAGGCTCGCGTCACCATAGGAATAGAAACGATAGCCCTCGCCGATCGCATGGGCGTAGGCTTCTTGCATCACCTCCAGCCCCATCAATGCCGACACCAGCATGAACAGCGTCGAGCGCGGCAGATGGAAGTTGGTCACCATCACGTCCACCGCGCGGAACCGGTAGCCCGGCGTGATGAAGATGGCGGTGTCGCCCTCGAAGGGTCGGATTTGTCCGTCTTCTCCCGCCGCACTTTCCAGCAGGCGCAGTGACGTGGTCCCCACCGCCACGATCCGGCCGCCCGCCGCGCGCGCCGTGTTGAGGCGATCGGCGGTCGTTGCATCGATCCGGCCCCATTCGGCGTGCATCACATGGGCTTCGGTGTCATCCGCCTTGACCGGCAGGAAGGTGCCCGCGCCGACATGGAGTGTCAGCGTCTCATGGGCAATCCCGGCTTCGGCCAGCATCGTTATCAGGCGGGGCGTGAAATGCAGAGCAGCGGTGGGCGCAGCGACCGCCCCTGCCTCGCGCGCGAACATCGTCTGATAATCCTCGGCATCGCGCGCATCGGGCGGGCGCTTGCCGGCGATATAGGGCGGCAGCGGCATTCGCCCGGCACGTTCGAGCTGCAGTTCGACCGGCTCGTCGCCCTCGAAGCTCAGCAGGACAGAGCCGTCCGCCTCCTTGGCCGACACGATCGCCCCCACGCCCGCGCCGAAATCGATCCGGTCGCCGTCGCGCAGCCGCTTGGCGTTGCGCACGAAGGCGCGCCAGGCGCGCGGCCCCTCGCGCTTGTGCAGTGTCGCGCCGATCCGCGCCTCCCCGCGCGTCCCTTCGAGCTGCGCGGGGATGACGCGCGTGTCATTGAAGACCAGCACGTCGCCCGCGCGCAACAGGCGCGGCAGATCGGTCACGACATGATCGGACTGCGCCGCCGGCGATACGGCCAGCAACCGCGCCGAATCGCGCGGGGCCGCGGGCCTCAGCGCGATCCGGTCCGGCGGAAGATCAAAGTCGAAAAGGTCGACGCGCACCTCAGCGCGGCGGCTGCCCGGCCTGCGCCGGATTCTCGGGCGCCGGCACCAGCACGACCGCCGTGCCGGGCGCCGCGGGCGCAGGCGCCGGCCGGGATGCCGCAGCGGCGAGCCGATCGACCTCCGCGCGTAACTGTTCGGCGCTCATCGGCGGCACGTTGTCGGATCCGATCGAGGCGCGGACGATCCGGCTCGGCGTCACCGGCGGCTCGCCACGCTCCAGCGCGTCGACGAAGCTCATGCCGCTGACCACTCGTCCGAGCACGGTATAGTTGCGGTCCATATTCAGCCGGGGCACGAACATGATGTAGAACTGGCTGTTGGCGCTGTTCGGGTCCTGGGTGCGCGCCATGCCGAGCACGCCGCGCACATGTGGCAGATTGCTGAATTCGGCATTGAGGTTGGGCAGATCGGAATCACCGGTTCCCGACCCGGTCGGATCGCCGCCCTGGGCCATGAAGCCCTCGATCACCCGATGGAAAATGATGCCGTTGTAGAAACCGCGCCGGGTCAACGTCTTGATCCGTTCGACATGATGGGGCGCGACATCCGGCCGGAGCTGGATCGAGACGCGCCCGCCACTCGAAAGATCGAGGTGCCATGTATTCTCTGCCTCCAGCGGCGGAGTCGGCGGCGCGGGGGGCAACGGCGTCGCCTGTGCCGGGGCAGCCGGAGCAGCGGGGGCCTCGGTCGGCGCCTCCTGCGCGGCGAGCGCGCCGGCCATGAACAGGCCGGTCAATCCGACAACGAGGGTACGCAAACGCAAGGCCATGACTCGATAATCCCGATGATGGAGTTGCGGATTAGTAGAGCGCCAGCCGTCGCGCCTCA
>CAYTMM010000090.1:1938-10502 GCA_964438875.1 uncultured Sphingosinicella sp.
TGCAGTCGAGCACGGACGGCGCCCGCGCCCGCACATATTCCTCGTACCAGAGGATGATGCGCTCCGTCGGTTCGCCGCGCCCGCCATAGTCGACCGGCCAGCCGATGCCGGCCCAGCCGTCGCGCCTCAAGCGCGGATCAGCTTCCCTTGCGCCCAATCGCGTCGACCCGTGCGCGCACATCATCCGCCACAGCCGACGTGACGAACCGGCCGATCGCCCCGCCATAGAGCGCGATCTCCTTGACGAGCTTCGAGGCGATCGGCTGGAGCGAGACATCAGCCATCAGGAAGATCGTTTCGATCTCCGCATTGAGCTGCTGGTTCATGCCGGCCATCTGATACTCATATTCGAAATCGGCGACGGCGCGCAGGCCTCTAACGATCATCGACGCACCTTCGCGCACCGCGAAATCCATCAGCAGAGAATCGAAGGCGACGACGCTGATATTCCCCGGCACGTCCCGCGTCTCGCGCGCGACCATGGCGAGCCGCTCATCAAGCGTGAACATCGGCGATTTGGACGGGTTGGTCGTCACCCCGATCACCAGCTTGTCCACCAGATGGGCGGCGCGGCGGATGATATCCATATGGCCCAATGTGATCGGATCGAACGTGCCCGGATAGACCGCTGTCTTCATGTCCTCCTCCGATCCTTGCTCAATGATCCCGCTCGACCGCGAAGCGGGCGACGGCGCGCAGCAGCTCGGCATCCGCGCCAAAGGAACGCAGATGATCGATCGCCTGATCGACCAGCGCACGGGCCTGCTGCCGCGCGCGATCCGCGCCGAGCAGCGAGACGAACGTCTCTTTGCCGGCCTCCTCGTCCTTGCCGAGCCGCTTGCCGGCTTTCTCTTCGCAGCCCTCATGGTCGAGCAGATCGTCGGCGATCTGGAAGGCGAGGCCGATATCGCGGGCATAGCCGCGCAGGCCCGTCCTCCCCTCGGGCGGCACCTTGCCCATGATCGCCGACGCCTCCAGACACCAGCCGATCAGCGCGCCGGTCTTGAGCTGTTGCAGCCGGGTGATGGCGGCAAGATCGAGCTCCGTCTCCTCGGCCATCAGGTCCATCATCTGACCGCCCGCCATGCCCTCCGGCCCCGAGGCCCGGGCAAGCGACGTGACCAGTTCCGCGCGCACGAACGGATCCTCGTGTGTCGCTTCGTCGGCGAGAATCTCGAAGGCCAGCGCATGGAGGGAATCGCCGGCGAGGATCGCGGTGCATTCGTCATAGGCGCGGTGCAAGGTGGGCTTGCCGCGCCGGAGATCGTCATCGTCCATGCAGGGCAGATCGTCGTGGATCAGCGAATAGACATGGATGCATTCGACGGCGAGGCCGGCGCGTAGCGCACGCGCGCGATCGACCTTGAACAGGCCGCAGCCAGCGATGACCAACAATGGCCGCATCCTTTTGCCGCCGCCGATCGCGGCATAACGCATCGCTTCATATAGACGCGCGCGCGGATCGGCGGGGACTGGCAGCAGCGCATCGAAAGCCCGATCGATCTCGCCGCCGATCTCGGCAAGCGCCGATTGCAGCGGCAGCAAAGGCGCGTCCACGGCCGCGATCATGCGCCGCCGAACGGCGTCGTTCCCGCCGGTGCCCCGTCCGGTCCGAACTGGATCGCCTCGATCCGCGCCTGCGCCGCCTGCAGCCGCGCCTCGCATTGCCGTTTCAACCGATCGCCTTCCTCATAGAGACGGATCGCATCATCGAGCGGCGCCTCGCCGCTTTCCAATTTCCGCACGATCTCCTCAAGCCGTTTCAGCGCAGCCTCGAAGGAAAGCTCCGCGACATCCGATACAGGTTCGCTCATGCGCGCAGCTTTGGGCGCGGCGGCGCTGATGGTCAAGCGGAGGCAGCCGCGCGATACCAACTCACGCCGTCGCGGCTCTCGCGGATCGCCCGCCCGGCGACCTCGAGATGGCGCAAATGCGCCAGCGCCTCGCCGGTGGCGAGACCGATATGATCGCCCACATCCCGGGCGAACAATATGCCGAAGCAATCGACCGCGCGGCGCGGTTCGATCAGGTGGTCATGAAGCGCATCCAGCCGATCGAGATGCCCCGCGGCGAGCCGATCGAGGCGGGCGTGCAGGCCGGTGAACGGCTCGCCATGGGCAGGCAGGACCAGCAGATCGTCGGGAAGCCGCCGCAGCTTCGCGATCGAGGCGAGCCAGTCGCCGAGCGGATCGGCCTCCGGCTCACTCAGAGACAGCGAGACATTGGAGGTGATCCGAGGCAGCACCTGATCGCCGGCGATCATCAGCTTGCCCGCTTCGTCGATCAGGCAGGCATGCTCTGGCGAATGGCCTGTGCCCACCATCACCCGCCAGTCGCGCCCGCCGATCCGGATCGTATCGCCGTCTTCCATGCGGATGAAGCTGACCGGGATGGGGCTGACAGCGGAAGCGAAACGCCCCCATCCGTTCGCAGCCTGGGCGGCGATCGCGTCCTCGCTCCAGCCGGCCGCGCGCCAGTAAGCGAGTTGAGCGACCGGCGGGGCGTCCCGGACATCGGCAGTGAGCATCCGGGCGAACAGCCATTCGCCGCGCGTCATCCACAGCGGCACATTGAACCTCTCAGCCAGCCAGCCGGCGAGGCCGATATGGTCGGGATGGAAATGGGTAACGAAGACCCGCGTCACCGTCCGCCCGGCAAGCGGGCCGGCGAACAGCCTCTCCCAGGCTTCGCGCGAGGCGGGGAGAGCCAGGCCGGTATCGACCAGCGCAACGCCCGCGCCATCATCGAGCACCCATATATTGATGTGATTCAAAGGGCCGGGCACGGGCAGCCGAGTCCAGCCCACGCCTTCGGCGATCCCGATCAGGGTGCCGGGTTCAGGCCCGGTGCGGCCGAACGGATAGGTCAAGCCGCGATGCGTGTAGGCGCCGGACGCCAGCGAGGCGTCCGGCGAAATGCCCTCAGTTGCGGAAGGGATCGACAAAGCCCTGGTCGGCTTCGCTGGCGCCTTCGGCGGTCAAGGCGGCTTCCGCATCGCGCGCGGCCTGCTCGCGTTCGGCCCGCAGTTCCTCGATCAAGGCAGCGCGATCGCGATCCACGCCCGCATCCTGCCGCGACGGATCGAGGCCGGCGGCCTTGGCAGCCTTCGCTACCGACGCGTCAAGTTCCCGCTGCGAGGTGAGGCCAAGCGTCACCGGATCCTTGGGCTGGATATTGGCGATGTTCCAATGGCTGCGCTCGCGGATCGCCTGGATGGTCGAACGGGTGGTTCCGATCAGCTTGCCGATCTGGCCGTCCGAAAGCTCCGGGTGGTTGCGAATCAGCCAGGCGACGCCGTCCGGCTTGTCCTGACGCTTGGAGACGGGCGTGTAACGCGGCCCCTTGGTCCGCACCGCCTGATCCGGCTCTTTCTGCATCTGCAGCTTGTAGGCCGGATCGTTCTGTCCCTTCTCGATTTCGTCCATCGTCAGCTCGCCCGAACGCAGCGGATCGCGGCCGGTCAGCTTGGTCGCGGCGGTGTCGTCGGCGATCGCCTGCACTTCCAGGATGTGCAGACCGCAGAATTGCGCGATCTGTTCGAAGGTGAGCGCGGTGTTGTCGACGAGCCAGCTGGCCGTCGCGTGGGGCATGAGCGGCTGGGCCATATAGTCCTCCAGAAACAATAAGGGCCGCCCCTCTCGGAGCGGCCGGTGTATGGGCGCGATTTAGGCCGCTGCGCTCCGCGGTGCAAGCCAAAGCGTTTGAAAAGCGGCGGACGCCCGGTAACAAGCGGCGATGGCCCCGCTGCTGCGCTTCATCACCTGCGGATCGGTAGACGATGGCAAGTCGACCTTGATCGGCCGGCTGCTGACCGATTGCGGCGCGCTGCCCGAGGATCGCGCCGCCGATCTCACCGACCTCGCCTTCGTCGCGGACGGGCTGGAGGCCGAGCGCGAACAGGGCATCACCATCGACGTGGCGCACCTGTCCTTCGCGACCGCGCGGCGGCGTTTCCGCCTCGCCGACGCGCCGGGGCATGAGCAATATACCCGCAACATGGCGACCGGCGCCTCGAACGCGGAGCTGGCCGTGGTGCTGGTGGACGCGACGAAGGGCGTGCTGGCCCAGACTCGGCGTCATGCCGTCATCGCCCGCCTGCTCGGCATCCGCAGCTTCTGCCTGGCGGTCAACAAAATGGATCTCGTCGGTTTCGACGAGGGCTGCTTTGTGGCGATTCGCGACGATTTCCTCGCCTTCCTCGCCGAAGCGGGCGGCGGCGATGTCACGGCCATCCCGCTGTGCGCGCTGGACGGGGACAATGTCGTCACGCGCTCCGGCCGCACCGGCTGGTATGACGGGCCGACCCTGATCGAGCATCTGGAGCAGGCGGAGATCGCGGCGCCGCCGGACGGGCCGCTGCGCCTGCCGGTCCAGCAGGTGATCCGGGACAATGGCGACCGCTTCTATACGGGAACGATTGCGGCGGGCATTGTCTGCCCGGGGGACGAAGTGACCATCCAGCCTTCAGGACGGCGGATGCAGGTGGCGCGGATCGTGACGATGGACGGCGACATCGAACAGGCGGGCGCCGGCCAGTCGATCGCGCTGGCCCTCGCCGATCCTGTCGATTGCGCGCGCGGCGATATGATCTGCGCGCCTGAAGCCCCCCCCCAGGCCGCCGACCAGTTCGAGGCGACCCTGATCTGGATGGACGAGGCAGCGTTGCTGCCCGGACGGCACTATCTGCTGAAGATCGGTACGCAGATCGTCCCGGCGACCGTGCAGAAACCCAAATACAGGATCGGTGTCGACACGATGGCGCGGCTGGCGGCAAAGACGCTGGAGTTGAACGAGATCGGCGTCGCAAATATCTGGACCGCACGGCCAATCCTGTTCGAGCCTTACGAGACGAACCGGGCGCTCGGCGGCTTCATCCTGATCGACCGAACCACCAATGCCACCGTTGCCGCCGGGCTGATCCACTTCGCCCTGCACCGGGCCGAGAATGTCCACGCCCAGGCGCTGGCAATCACGCCGGAGCGCCGCGCCGCGCTGATGGGACAGACGCCGTGCCTGCTCTGGTTCACCGGCCTCAGCGGCGCGGGCAAAACGACCATCGCCAATCTGGTCGAGGCGAAGCTTCACGCGCGCGGACGGCACACATTCCTGATGGACGGCGACAATGTGCGGCTCGGTCTCAACCGGGATCTCGGTTTCACCGCCGCCGACCGGGTCGAGAATATCCGCCGGGCCGGCGAGGCGGCCAGGCTGATGACCGATGCCGGCCTCATCGTCCTTGCCGCTTTCATCAGCCCGTTCCGTGCCGAGCGGGAGATGGCGCGGGCGATGCTGGGCGAGGGACGCTTCGTCGAGATCTTCGTCGATACGCCGCTGGCGGAGGCCGAGCGGCGCGACGAGAAGGGCCTCTATGCCCGGGCGCGGGCCGGCGAGATCGCCAATTTCACCGGCATCGGATCGCCCTACGAGCCACCCGAGGCGCCGGAGATCCGGATCGACACGACGACGATGAGCGCAGAGGAGGCGGCGGACGCAATCGTCCGCTATGTGGAGGACAGATGAGCGACGATCTCGACACCCGCATCACCGCATCGCGCGGGCTGGCCGGCTGGCTGGACCGACAAGGCTGCGCGTTGGCCTTCACCTCCTACCAGACCGGGCGGCTGTTTCTGGTCGGACGGATGGCGGACGGGCGCCTCTCCTTCCATCATCAGCGCTTCGAACGGGCGACCGGCCTCGCCGTCACGCGCCAGCGCCTCTATCTCGCCGCCGGGCATCAGGTCTGGCGGCTGGAGAATGTGCTGGGCGAAGAGGAGCGGGTGAACGGCGACTATGACCGGCTCTATGTCCCGCGCGCGGCGCAGACGACCGGCGACATCGACCTGCACGAGCTGGCGATCGATGGCGGCGGGCGGCCGGTCTTCGTCGCCACCGGCTACAATTGCCTCGCGACGTTCAGCACGACCCACGGCTTCGCGCCGCTCTGGAAGCCGGGTTTCATCTCGAAGCTGGCGGCGGAGGATCGCTGCCACCTGAACGGCCTCGCCATGCAGAGCGGCACCCCCGCTTACGCCACCGCAGTAGCAGCGAGCGATGTGGCGGAAGGCTGGCGGGACCGGCGGGCCGATGGCGGCGTCCTGATCGACATCGCGCAGGACAGGATCGTCGCCGAGGGCCTTTCCATGCCGCACAGCCCACGCGTCGCGGCGGACGGGACGGTCTGGCTGCTCGATTCCGGGCGCGGCGCGATCGTGCGGATCGATCCGGCGGCCGGGGAACGGACCGAAGCGGCGTTCTGCCCCGGTTTCCTGCGCGGGCTGACGCTGCATGGCGGCCACGCCATCGTCACTCTTTCCCGGCCGCGCGAGAGCGCGTTCGACGGGCTGCCGCTCGACGCGGAGCTGACGAAGCGGGGCGCGACACCCTGGTGCGGCATCGCGGTCGTGGACCTGGCCAGCGGTGACATGGTGCAATGGCTTCGGCTGGAGGGTGCCATCAGCGAGCTGTTCGAAGTGGCGGCCATCCCGAATGTCGCCTGCCCAATGGCGATCGGGCCGGGCACGGCCGAGATGCGGGATGTGACCTCGTTCGAGCCCCTACCCTAAGCGGAAGTGATCGAACCAGGCCACCCGGATCTGCTGCCCGTCCGGCGTGTAGCCGGCAATGGCGAGCCGGGTCTGCGGCCAGATCGGCCGCTTGGCGAAGTCGGTGAACTCCCGCGATTCGACGAGTGCGCCGATCCCGGCCACCTGCTCGGCGGCATGCGCCTTCGACCATTGCTCCAGCAAGGACCGCGTCAGGCCGCCGAGCGCGCTCACGACATGGCCGCGGCGGTGACCGGGGTCGACAGCGCCCCGGATCATCGCGAAGCGGGCCCGCAGGAACTCGATCCGCTGGAACATGACCGTCATCACGCCAATTAGCTGGCCATCCTTGTAGGCGACGGCCGCAAGCTGTTTCGCCCGCGCCGCCGGATCGACATCGGGCGGTAGCAGGCCGAGCCGATCCCAGAACGCCGCCGCGTCCGCCTCGATGCTCGGCGTCGTCACCTGCCAGACCGCGCGCAGATCGATATCGGGAGCGGCGGGATGACGCATGACGCTACGACCCTTTCAGGAACTTCTTCACGCCGCGCGCCGCCTGACGGATGCGCTGCTCGTTCTCGACCAGGGCAATGCGAACATAGCCCTCCCCTTCCTCGCCGAAGCCGACGCCGGGGCTGACTGCGACGCCCGCCTCCTGCAACAGCCGCTTGGCGAAGGCCATCGAGCCTTCCTTGCGCCATTCCTCCGGAATCGGGGTCCAGGCGAACATGCTCGCCTCCGGCGGAGTGATCTCCCAGCCGGCGCGGCCGAAGCTTTCGACGAGGCAGTCGCGGCGGCCCTTATAGAGCTGCCGGTTCGCCTCGACGATGTCCTGCGGGCCGTTCAGGGCGGCGGCGGCGGCGGCCTGGATCGGGGTGAAGGCGCCATAATCCAGATAGGATTTCACCCGGCCGAGCGCGCCGACCAGATAGGGATTGCCGACCGCGAAGCCGATCCGCCAGCCCGCCATCGAATAGGTCTTGGACATGGAGGTGAACTCGACCGCCACGTCCTTCGCGCCTTCGACCTGGAGGATCGAGGGCGTCGGCGTGTCGCCATAATAGATTTCGGCATAAGCGAGATCGGAGATCACCCACAGGCCATGCTCGCGGGCGAAGGCGACGACCTTCTCGTAGAAGGGCAGATCAGCAACGTAAGCGGTTGGATTGCTGGGATAGCCGATGACCAGCACGGTGGGCTTGGGCACCGTGTAGCGCACCGCCCGCTCCAGCATGTCAAAGAAGTCCGGACCCGGCGCGGCGGGGATCGAGCGGATCGCGGCGCCGGCGATGATGAAGCCGAACTGGTGGATCGGATAGGAGGGATTGGGCGCCAGCACCACATCGCCCGGCGCGGTGATCGCCTGGGCGAGATTGGCGAGGCCTTCCTTCGAGCCCAAAGTGACGATCACCTCATTGTCGGGATCGAGATCGACGCCGAAGCGGCGCTGATAATAGCCGGCCTGGGCACGGCGCAGCCCGGCAATCCCCTTGGACGCCGAATAGCCGTGCGCGCGCGGATTGCGGGCGACCTCGGCCAGCTTCTCCACCACATGGGCCGGCGGCGCGCCGTCCGGATTGCCCATGCCGAGATCGATGATGTCCTCGCCCCGCGCCCGCGCCGCCGCCTTCATCGCGTTCACTTCGGCGAAGACATAGGGCGGCAGGCGGCGGATGCGGTAGAAATCGGTCATAGCGTCACCGGCTGTGACCAGCGCGCGGGCGCGGCGCAAGGGGAAAATCGGGCCTGTCGGATTTCAGGGTTTCAGCGCCCCGAATGCGGCGCGACCGCCGCGCCCTCCCTCTCTGTTAAATTTACTATGTTGTCAGGGTGAGGGGTGTTTAGGCGGGGCGATGGCGTGCATCGGGCCGAAAATTTCAAAGAGCCGCGAGCCGGAGCCGAAACCCCGAGTCGGGGTCAAGCGTGACAGAGCATTTCCTACAATGGAAGCGGGGAGCGGACGGTCTGCAATCGACCCATTGCGGACGTTGGCATCGCAGCGATAAGCTTCCACGATGCAGA
>CAYTMM010000091.1:0-10361 GCA_964438875.1 uncultured Sphingosinicella sp.
CGCGGCGCCGGCACGATCGAGTTCCTGTGGGAAGGCGGCGAGTTCTACTTCATCGAGATGAACACCCGCCTGCAGGTCGAACATCCCGTCACGGAGGCGATTACCGGTCTCGATCTCGTGCGCGAGCAGATCCGCATCGCCGAGGGCCATCCGCTCACCCTGCGGCAGCAGGACGTCGTGTTCCGGGGCCACGCCATCGAATGCCGGATCAACGCCGAGGATCCGGTGACCTTCGCACCTTCTCCGGGCCTGGTGAGCCACTATCACGCGCCGGGCGGCATGAACGTGCGCGTCGATAGCGGCCTCTATTCCGGCTACCGCGTGCCGCCTTACTATGACAGCATGATCGCCAAGCTGATCGTCTACGGCACCACCCGTCAGGGCGCGATGCGCCGCCTGCGCCGGGCGTTGCAGGAATTCGTGATCGACGGCGTGAAGACCACCATCCCGCTCCACCAGAAGCTGCTCGACGATCCCGAGTTTCAGGAAGGCAACTACACGATCAAATGGCTGGAGGAATGGCTGGCGCGGGAGGAGCCGAAACCATGAAGGCCACCATCTGGCACAATCCGAAATGCTCCACCTCGCGCAAGACGCTCGATCTGCTGCGCGAATCCGGCGTTGACGTGACAGTGATCGAATATCTGAAAACGCCGCCGTCGCGCGATGAACTGAAGCGTGTTTACGCCGCGGCCGGCATGACCCCGCGCGAAGGACTGCGGATGCGCGAGGACCGCGCGAAGGAGCTGGTCGAAAAAGGCGCATCGGACGATACGATCCTCGATGCGATGGCCGCCGATCCGGCGCTGATCGAGCGCCCGCTCGTCGTCACCGACAAGGGCGTCCGTCTTGCCCGGCCGATCGAGAAGGTCCGCGAGATTCTCTGATCGGGCTGTCCCGCGACTGTCATCATTCTCTCATAGCTTTGTCCCCGAACCTGGGCGGGGGCAATCATGCGGTCGATCGCGGTCTACAGTCTGAAGGGGGGCGTCGGGAAGACGACGCTGGCGGTCAATCTCGCCTGGGCGGCCGCCACGCGCTCATCACGAAAAACATTGCTCTGGGATCTCGATCCGCAAGCCGCGGCGAGCTTCATGCTCGGCGCCGCCCAGGCCGGCGGCAAGGACGCGCAGGCGGTGTTCGCCAAGGATGTCACGCCGGCCAAGCTTATCCGCCCGACGGCGATCCCCCGTCTCGACCTGCTGCCCGCCGACGCCTCGCTGCGCGGCCTCGATCGCTTCCTCTTCGGTCTCGGCAAGCGCAAGAGACTCCTGAGGCTGATCGAGGATGCCGGCAAGGGTTATGACCGAGTCGTTCTGGACGCGCCGCCCGGCCTCACCGAGACGAGCGAGCAGGTGCTGCGGGCGGCGGACCTGATTCTCGTTCCCGTCATCCCCGCGCCACTTTCGCAGCGGGCATTCGAGGAGGTCGTCGCCTTTCTCGATCGGCACGGCCTTCGGCGCGGGTCGGTCCTGCCCATCCATAATATGGTCGATCGCCGCCGCGCGCTGCACCGGGCCGCACTCGACGCGCATCCCGATTGGCCCGCTATTCCAATGGCAAGCGCATTCGAGGCGATGTCGGCCAATCCCGCCGAGGTTGGCCACCTGCCGCCATCCTCACCCGCAGACGCTGCGCTGCGCGCTTTGTGGAGCGGGATCGAGAAGCGTCTGTCGAAAGCCGCCAAATCCGGTTGACGCCCGGCGCTACGCCGCCGATGCCGGCAGGCATGTCGATCGATCCGGACCTGCTGTTGCGCGCTTATGCGATCGGCGCCTTTCCGATGTCGGACGGGCGCGACGCACCGGACGTGTTCTGGGTCCAGCCGCGCCGGCGCGCGATCCTGCCGCTGGACGGCTTCCATCTCTCCCGCTCGCTGCGCAAGACGCTACGCGCGGATCGTTTCGAGATCACGCGCGATCAGGCCTTTGGCGAAGTCGTTCACGCTTGCGCTCAGCGTACGGACACCTGGATCAATGGGGAGATTGAGGCGAGCTACGCCCATCTTCACCTGCTCGGCCATGCCCATTCGATCGAGGTATGGGATGGGAGCGAACTAACCGGCGGTCTCTACGGTGTCCGGCTCGGCCGCGCCTTTTTTGGTGAGAGCATGTTCTCGCGGAGCACGGACGCGTCCAAAGTGGCGCTCGCCTGGCTGGTCGCGCGGCTCATCGCCGGCGGCTTCGCCCTGCTCGACTGCCAGTTCATGACCGACCATCTGAAGAGCCTCGGCGCGATCGAAATCTCGCAGGAGCGCTATCTTCAGTTGCTCTCCTCGGCGCTCGGCGAAGGCTCGGGAGGAGTCGGCGCCGGCGGGGTTTCGGGCGTTGGCGCAGGCGCGGGCTCGGCTTCGTTCGACGCGCTCGATTCGCTGCTGGCGGCACGCGCCGGTCCGGCCGGATCGCCGCCTTCCGGATGGGTCATCGCGCAGCTTCTCGGCCACACGTCGTAGATCGGGTGCTCGACCACGTTGAGGCCCGGCGATTCCGCATAGAGCCATCCGGAAAAGACCCGCTGGAACTGCCCCTGCGGATTGGCGACATCAAGCTGGACGAAGGCGCCGGTGAGTTGCTGGACTTCCCAGGGTGCAGTTGTCTCGCAGGCGCGCAGCCGCACGATCACGTCGCCCGCGCGCACCGCCTGGCCGGGCCGCAGCTCGAATTCGCGCATCTGGCCGTTGCGCTTGTTGAGCAGTCGGATGACGGCGACACGCTCCGCCATCGGCGTGGTGCCAGCGGGCAGCTGGTCCACCGTCTGCGGCACGTCGATCGTCTCGGTCGTCTCGTTGCCGATCTCGTTCTGGACCGGCGCGCCGGTGGGGCCACAGCCGGCCAGGGCGGCCAAGCCCGCAATCAGGGCGATACCGGCACGAACGGCCATGACTCAGTCGGGCGTCCAGGCCTGATAATCGCCGGTGGCGGCGGCGCGATGGCCGCCGCGTTCCAGCGCGCCCGGCGGCCGATAGGCGAGCGGCGTGCCGGTCAGATTCGGAGTCGCCGCGCGTAGGAAGGGCGGCGGCGGCGGCAGCGCCTCGTCCGGCACCGCGTCGATCTGGCGAGTGAGCCAGGCATACCATTCCGGCGGCACGCGGCTGACATCGTTGGAGCCGGCATAGATCACCCAGCGCCGGCCGTCCTTACGGCCTTCGAAATAGGCATTTCCGGCATCGTCGCTGCCGACCTTGCGGCCGTGGCGCCAATTGTGGAGCCGGGTGCCGGTCGAGGCGCCTTCCCACCAAGTGAAAAGATTCTTGAAGAAACCCATGCCGCACGCGACTAGCCGCTATGCGAGGCTCCGCGCAAGCTCTTGCGTGTTCATCGGGCCATGCAAAAGCCGTCAGGCTGGCGCGACCTCGACCGCGAGCGGCCCCTTCTTGCCGACGGCGATCCGCGCCTTCAGGGCCTGGTCGGGCACCAGATCGCTCAGCCCGCCGCGGCGTACCGTCTCCATATGGACGAAGATATCCTCTGCCTCGTCTCCGTCCCGGACCAGGAAGCCATAGCCGCGCAGCCGGTTGAACCATTTGACGTGGACCGGCTCGAACTCCCCGGCTTCGTCGACCAGGGCGGCGGGATCGATCCGGTCGGCGCGGGCCGACAGCCCCATCCCCGGCTCCGGCAGGATGGCCTGGCTGAGATCGATGTCGATCACCTTGCGCGCCTGGAGTCCGCGCTCTTGCATCGCCACCAGGCATTCGATGATCGCGCCTTCGGGCAGGCTACGCCGGTCATGTTCCTTGAGGATGCTGAAATGAACGAGGATGTCGCCGTCCGCCTCATCGCTGACGATGAAACCGAAGCCGCGGGTGGCGTCGAACCATTTCACACTGCCGACCAGCCGCTTGAGGCCATCATCCTCCACGCGAAGCGGTCCTCCGTCTTCTCCCGAAACGGCCACGCCCGCCTCCACTGCCTCCCTGCTCGACATGCTCAATTGTTCCAAGGGCTCCGACACCCCGTAAAATTAACAGGTATTTAACAATTGTGAACCACCGCCTTTATGGATCGTCCGGTTCCGGGACCTCGCCCGGTCGCGCCGAAATAAGCCGCCGCGCCAAGTCGATAGGATGACCCGCGCGCAGCATCGCCGCAAGACTCTTTTCGTATGTGTCACGATTTTCGTATACTTTATCGTCTGCGCTCGCCGCAAACGGTCCGATCCGGCGTCGCTGGGCATATCGCAGCGCTGCCTGCCAGGCCCGCGCTTTCGCTTCGACTTTCGCATCGGCGGCATCCGCATCCTCGATACCGACAGCGCGCAAGGCTTCATCGACCCGCCGCGCGCCATAGCCGCGGCGCCCCAGCGAAGCCGCCCGCGCGACGGCAAAGGCGCGATCGTCGACATAACCCAGCCGGACCATGTTCGCGACCAGATTGTCGACAAGCGGTTCGCCATCCCCGGCCCACCCCCGTTCGGCGACTTTGCGGCGCAGATAGGCGGCAAGCCGCGCACGGGTCGTCGCATAGCGCGCGGCATAACGCAGCGCGGCCTGCTCCAGACCTTCCGCGTCGAGCGGCGGCCTCTGCTTGCGAGAGTAAGGGGGCGTCATGGCCATGTTTGTGCCACAGTCGAGCCGGATTATGAACGCGCAACGTCCGCAATGGACGATGGTCGAATTGTATTTTCGAGGCATAACCGCCCCAATGAACGAACCTCTCCAGCCGACCCCGACCGACGACGATCTGCCGCGCCGCCGCGCCGACTTCGCGACGATGACGGACGCTCTCGATTATGCCGCGCTCAGCCAGCGTGGCATGAACTTCCATGATGCGCGCGCGACTTTGGTGCGCGTCTATCCCTATGCCGAGCTGCGCGCCGACGCGATCGCCAATGCGCGGCGGCTGGTCGCCCGAGGCATCCGGCCGGGCGACCGCATCGCGCTGATCGCGGAAACGGCGCCGGAATTCGTCGCTCTCTTCTTCGGCGCGCTCTATGCGGGTGCCTGGCCAATTCCGCTGCCGCTGCCCACCTCCTTCGGAGGGCGCGACGCCTATATCGAGCAACTCAAGGTGCAGCTGGACAGCGCCGATCCGGCGATCCTTTTCCACCCGGCCGAGCTCGGCATGGCCGCCGCCGCCGCCGAAGCATGCAATGTCACCAGCATGGACTGGGAAAGCTTCATCCAGGAAGATGCGCCCGACGCGCCGCTTCATGAGGCCGGCCCGGACGATATCGCCTATCTCCAATATTCGAGCGGATCGACCCGCTTTCCACACGGCGTGATCATTACCCACCGGGCGCTGCTCAGCAATCTCGCCGCCCATGCCCATTCCATGCATATCGGCGAAGGCGATCGCGGCGTATCCTGGCTGCCTTTCTATCACGACATGGGCCTGGTCGGCTGCATGCTCTCGATGGTCGCCAACCAGATGTCGGTCGATTATCTGAAGACCGAGGATTTCGCCCGGCGGCCGCTCGCCTGGCTCGATCTCATCACCCGCAACCAACAGAATTCGATGAGCTATTCGCCGACGTTCGGCTACGATATCTGCGCCCGGCGCGTGTCCAGCCAGACGGATGTGGCGAACCGTTTCGATCTGTCGCGCTGGCGGGTTGCCGGCAATGGCGCGGACATGATCCGGCCGGATGTCATGCAGTTCTTCGTCGACACCTTCGCCCCTGCGGGCTTCGAGGCGAGGAGCTTCCTACCGAGCTACGGTCTGGCCGAGGCGACACTGGCTGTTACTGTCATGCCGCCTGGCGAAGGCATCGTCGTCGAGATGGTCGAGGAGACGCTTCTCGCCGGCGGCACCGCCAGCGAACGGGACCGGCCTCAGCGATATCGCGCCGTGGTCAATTGCGGCAAGCCGGTGCGCGACATGGAGGTCGCGATCCGCGGCGATAGCGGTCGGGTGCTGGGCGAACGCGAAATCGGCAGGGTCTATTGCCGCGGCAGCTCGGTGATGGTCGGCTATTTCCGCGACGAGGAGGCCACCGAGGCGTGCCTGGACGGAGAGGGATGGCTGGACACGGGCGACATGGGATATCTGTCGAACGGCTATCTCTACATCGTCGGCCGCGCCAAGGACATGATCATCATCAACGGCAAGAATCACTGGCCGCAGGATATCGAATGGGCGGTGGAACAGCTGCCCGGTTTCAAAGCCGGCGACATTGCCGCTTTCTCGATCACCACGCCGGGCGGCGAGGAAACGCCGGCGGTGCTGGTCCAGTGCCGCACTTCCGATCTCGACGAGCGCGGCCGGCTGCGGGAAGCGATCCGCGAGCGGGTCCGCGCGATCACCGGCATCAATTGCGTGATCGAGCTGGT
This sequence comes from uncultured Sphingosinicella sp., assembly GCA_964438875.1. GTDB lineage: Bacteria > Pseudomonadota > Alphaproteobacteria > Sphingomonadales > Sphingomonadaceae > Allosphingosinicella. The sequence continues at coordinate 6,272 of CAYTMM010000091.1, forward strand.
GCCGCCGCGCTCGCTGCCGCGCACCAGCTCGGGCAAGCTGTCCCGCGCGAAGGCGCGCAACCTCTATCTCTCCGGCGGGATCCAGGTCTACGACATCGCCGCATGATCGCGGCGGTGCCCGAACACGGATTAAGATAACGCTTCACTAACGCTTTCAAGGCTATGGCTTCCTTCTGGGAGCGCCATGACCGAAAAAAGCCTGCCCAAGCTCGACTGGCGCGTCGTGTTCAATCGTGCCACTCCCCCTGACGCCAGGGGGTGGGGACGCGTGCGCGCTGCGCAGCTGGACGAAATGGGCAAGGCGCTGCTGGTCGGCGGCTTCGGCCAAACCCTCAACGCGCTCTTCATCGTGTACATGCTGCACGACCGCGCGCCGCCCACCGAAATAGCCCTTTGGTTGGGCAGTCTGGCATTGCTGCTGTGCTACATGATCAGCCACCGGCGCCAACTCGGCGGGCGCCAGCTCCATTCGCTCCCCCGCAAGACGATCAACCGCGCCGCCTATCACAGCATCTTCTTCGGTCTCGTCTGGTGCGTGCCCGCGCGCTTCTTCTTCGAATATGCGACACATGGACAGCAGCTCGCGCTCGGCGTGATGACGGCCACGATGATGGCGGGCGCCGCCTTCATCTTCTCCCCGGTACCGGCGGCGGCGGCCGCCTATGTTGCGATCATGGGCGTCGCGACCACGCAGATGCTGGCGACGACCGGCTCGGTGCCGATCATGATGATCGGTCCGATCTACACGGCCGCGATGCTCGCGATCGTACTGATGAATGGCCGTGCCTTCATGCAGCGCAAATATCTCGACCTGGTGCTGGAGGAGCGTCAGGAAACCGTGAGCCTGCTGCTGCGCGAATATGAAAGCTCGGATGCCGACTGGTTGTGGCAAACCAACGGTCAGCTCGTCTTCCAGAATGTCTCGGCACGCTTCGCCCGTGCGATCGGCCGTGCCGCCGACGAGCTGGAGGGCATGTCGCTGCTCGACCTGCTGCGCGCCGCGCCGCGTACCGAGCAGCCGGTCCGGCGCGAGCTCGCCGCCGCCGAGGCGAGCGCCGCGCGGCGGGAGGCGATCACGGAGCTGGTCATCACCCTCCCGGTCGGCGATGCGATGAAGTGCATTGCGCTGTCCGCACGGCCGATGTTCAGTCGGCAAGGCCGCTTCGTCGGCTATCAGGGAGTCGGGTCGGATGTGACCGCCGCGCGGCAGGCGGCGGACCGGATCGCTCATATGGCCCGCCACGACGCACTGACCGGCCTGCCCAACCGGCTCCAGCTCATCGAAAATCTCGGATCGGCGCTGGCGGCGGCCAGGCACAAGGAGCATGAATGCGCGATCCTGCTGATCGATCTCGACAGGTTCAAGACGATCAACGACTCACTTGGCCATGTCGCCGGCGATCATGTTCTTCAGCAGGTCGCACGCTGCCTGGAGACGGTGATCTCGGACGAGATGACTGCCGGACGGCTCGGCGGTGACGAGTTCGCGATCGTCGTGCCCGATATCGAAAGCCGGGCCGAGCTGGAACAGCTCTGCCTGGCTCTGGTCGGCGCGCTGCAAGGCCCGTTCCTCTATCGCGACCAGCGCCTCTTCGTCGGCGCCTGCATCGGCGTCGCGACCGGCCCGCGCGACGGCGACACAGTCGAGGAGCTGATCCGCAGCGCCGATCTCGCTCTGTATCGCGCCAAGGATTCCAGCGGTACCGACATCCGCTTCTTCGAACCAAGCTTCCATGCCCGCGCCGAAGAGCGCCGCAAGATCGAACTGGCTCTGCGCGGCGCGGTCGACGCCGGGGAATTCTCGCTCAACTATCAGCCGGTCGTGGAGGCCGACAGTCTCCGGATCCGCAGCTTCGAGGCGCTGCTGCGCTGGCACAATCCGGAACTGGGGCAGATTTCTCCGGCGAAATTCATTCCAATCGCCGAGGAAACCGGAATGCTCGGCCGGATCGGCGAATGGGTGCTGCGAACTGCCTGCCGCGAAGCGACCAACTGGCCCGACGACATCTCGATCGCCGTCAATGTCAGCCCGCGCCAGCTGCACGATCCCGGCTTCATCGTCACTCTCGTCTCCGCGCTCACCCAGGCGGGACTCGAACCGCGCCGGCTGGAGCTGGAAGTCACGGAGACGGTCTTCCTGGAGCTGACCGGCGCGACCCAGAAGATTCTTCAGCAGATCCAAAGCCTCGGCGTGCGCCTCGCGATGGACGATTTCGGCACCGGCTATTCCTCATTGGGTTATCTGCGAAAGGCCGATTTCGACACGCTCAAGATCGACCGCTCCTTCGTCCAGTCGATTTCGGGGCAAGATCCGGAAAACACCGCGATCATCCGCGCCGTGGTCGCGCTCGCGGGAAGCCTTGGCATGAAGACCGTGGCGGAAGGCGTCGCCAACGAGGAACAGCTCGGCCTCGTCCGCGCGCTGGGCTGCGACCGTATTCAGGGCTTCATCTTCTCACGCCCTGTTGCGGCAGCGACAGCCCGCACGATGCTGGCGGAACAGGCGAAACGCGCCGCCGCCTGACGCGTCGCGCCGTCCAAGCGGTCGGTTCGCACACCTGCCTCTTGCGCCCTCCTCCGCCGACCGCTAAGCCGCCGCCCCTGGCCTAGGAGTGTAGCTCAGCTGGTAGAGCATCGGTCTCCAAAACCGAGGGTCGTGGGTTCGAGTCCCTCCACTCCTGCCATTTCCGTCATGTCCCGTCCGTCGCGCTCGCCGCGCCTCCGAAGCGCGCATAAAGCGTCGGCAGCAGGATCAGGGTCAGCAACGTCGCCGAGACAAGGCCTCCGATGACCACAGTCGCCAGCGGTTTCTGCACCTCCGCGCCGGCGCCATAGCCCAACGCCATCGGCACGAAGCCCAGCGAAGCGACGAGCGCCGTCATCACCACCGGTCGCAGCCGCAGCAACGCACCGCGCCGTGCCGCCGCCGCCCGCTCCGTGCCCTCCCGGACCAGCTTCTGGATCGAGGTGAGCATCACCAGCCCGTTCAGCACTGCGACGCCCGACAGGGCGATGAAACCCGCCGCCGCAGAAATGGAAAAGGGCATGCCGCGCAGCCAGAGCGCCGCCACGCCGCCGACCAACGCCAGCGGCACCCCGGTGAACACAATCGCGACATCCCGCATATTGCCGAGCGCGCCGAACAACAGCAGCAGGATCGTCGCGAGGCAGAGGGGCACGACCAGCATCAGCCGCGCCCGTGCCGTCTCCAGATTCTCGAACTGTCCGCCCCAATCCAGATAGACGCCTGCCGGCAGCCGGATTTCGCGCTCGATCCGCTCCTGCGCCTCCGCAACGACGCCCGCCACGTCCCGCCCGCGCACATTGGCCTGGACGACGATCCGGCGCTTGCCGTTCTCCCGGCTGATCTGGTTCGGGCCCTCCGTCACCACGATGTCGGCAACGCTGGCGAGCGGTACAAACGCGCCGGAGGGCAGCGGCACCGGGGCCTGCGCCAGCATGTCCGGATCGGCCCGCGCCGCCTCGTCGAGCCGGATCGTCACCGGGAACCGGCGATCGCCCTGGAAGATCAGCCCGACATCGCGTCCGCCCACGGCCGCGGCCACGACATCCTGCACCGCCCCCGCCGGAATGCCGAGCTGTGCCAGCACATCGCGCCGCGGCCGGATGTCGAGGATGGGGAGTCCCTCGGTCTGCTCGACCCGAATATCCACCGCCCCGGGCGTTTGGCGCAGAAGCGCAGCGACCCGTTCGGCGGTCTCGGCCATCTGCGCCGGATCATCGCCGAACACCTTCACCGCGATGTCGCCGCGCACGCCGGCGATCAGCTCGTTGAAACGCATCTGGATCGGCTGGCTGATCTCATAGGCTTGGCCGGGCAGCAGCTCCAAAGCCGCCTCCACTTCGGCGATCAGCCCGGCGCGCGGCAGGCGCGGATCGGGCCATTCGCCGCGCGGCCGCATGATGACGAATGTATCGGAGATGTTGGGCGGCATGGGGTCCGACGCCACATCCGCCGTGCCGGTCTTGGAAAAGACCACCGCGACCTGCGGCAGCGCCGCCAGCCGTCGTTCGACCCGGGATTGCATCGCCTGACTCTGCTCGATCGACGTGCCGGGTACGCGCAGCA
>CAYTMM010000092.1:0-10201 GCA_964438875.1 uncultured Sphingosinicella sp.
GATGCTGCCCTCGAAGCTGGCATAGCTCAATGGATGGTCCTCGACATGCACGGCAAGCCGCTTGTCGCCCGGGAAAAGGCTCGGCCCGCGCGTCACCGCCCAGCTTTTGAGCACGCCGTCCAGCTCCAGTCGAAAATCGTAATGGAGGCGGGTGGCGTCATGCTTCTGGACCATGAAGGTCAGCGCCTTGCGCCGCGTCTTCGCGCGCTTGCCCGCGGGCTCGGCGGTTTTCGCGAAATCCCGCTTGCGGTTGTAATCGGCGAGGGGATCGGCCTTGCGCGCCATCTAGGCCCGCTTGCGTGCCGGCGCCTTCTTCGCGGGCGCCTTGCGCGGGGCGGCTTTCTTGCCCGCCGGCTTGTCGATCGATTTCTTGAGCGCGGCCATCAGATCGATGACGTTCGATCCGCGCCGGCCGGACGCGGGTGTCTCGTCTTCCTCCGCCTCGATCCGCTTGCCGGTCTTGCGCTTCTTCTCGATCAGCTCCTTCAGCGCATCGACATAGCGATCGTGGAATTTGGACGGATCGAATTTGCCCGATTTCTTCTCGATCAGCGTTTCGGCCAATTCCAGAAGCTCCTCGTCCGGCTCCGCATCGCCGATGTCCAGGAAATAGCCCTGCGCCTTCACGACCTCGTCGGCATAGCGCATCGTCTCCATCAGGATGCCGCGCCCGCACGGTTTCAGGCTGATCACATATTCGCGCCCGCGCATCGCGAGCTGGCCGAGCGCGACCTTGCCCGTCGCCCTTAGCGCCTCGCGCAGAACGATGAACGCTTCCTCGGCGAGATCGTCGGAGGGGACCACATAATAAGGCCGCTCATAATAGAGCGGATCGATTTCCTTGGGATCAACGAACTGGGTGAGGGCGAGCGTCTTCTTGCTCTCCAGCTTGACCGCCTCCAGCTCCTCATCGTCGAAGGTGACATATTTGCCCTTGGCATATTGGTAGCCCTTGACGATCTCGTCGGGCTCCACCGCGCCGATGCCGGGCACGACCTTCTCATATTTGATGCGCTTGCCGCTCGGCTCGTGAATCTGGTTGAAGGCGATGCTCGCGCCGCTCTTCGTCGCCGAATAGATGTCCACAGGGATCGAGACCAGCGCGAGGCGAATCTGTCCCTTCCAGTAAGGCCGCGCAGCCATGTCCCATCTCCCGATCTTGTCGCGGGCGATTCAATGGTCGGAGACCGTGCGGGTTCCTTACGTCTGCATCCGTCCCGGCTTTTCTCCGAAACGGAATCGCAATGGAGACGTTGACCGCCCACACTGATCTGGGAGGCGTATTTTGCGAATGGTTCCTTTGTTTGTCGGCGTGGCGGTTCTCCTGTCCGGATGCCAGGCCGATACCAATCCCGCACAATCCCCCGCAGAGGCAGAGCGGCAACGTCTGCAGACCGCGCGAGATGAAGCCCGCAGCGAGATCGGCGAACTGCGGTTCATCGTCGACAAGAGCGATCGCCAGGTGATTGTCTATCGCGATGGCGCGCCCGTCATCCGGCAAGCCGTATCCGTCGGCGCACCGCGATACGAGACACCCACCGGCAACTGGACGCTGGATCGCGTCGATATCAATCCTGAATGGAACCCGCCGGACAGCGATTGGGCAAGAGGCGAACCGCGCCGTCCCCCGGGGCATCCCGAGAATCCGATGGGACAGGCGCGACTCGTCTTCAACATGCCTTATACGATCCACGGAACAGACGATCTTCAATCGCTCGGCGAAGCAGCTTCACATGGGTCTATCCGGATCGCGAACCAGCACGTGATTGCGCTCGCAGAACTTTTGTTGAGGGCAGGAGGCGCCTGGGATGGTCAGGAGTGGTTCGATGCCATGGTCGCCAATCGTAATGCGCAATTCCAGATCAAGCTCCCCACCCATGTTCCGATCGAGGTGCGTGATTGAGACGGCGCCATATTGGACGTGCACCTGTCGTCCGCTTGCCCGCAACTGACCCGCCGGGTCGATTGGGGCGCAAGGCGAAAGTTCGCAGTAGATCTGTTAACGGCAGATTTCACAGGGATGCGTTCCTGAAGCCGCCTGTCCGCTGTCGGCCAAAATAAGCCCTCAGCTTCAAAGGCTTTTGAATGGCACGATGAAATCGGAAACTATTTTGGACCTCTCCTGAGACCTCCAGTAGACAGCCAATTCTACATCCCAATCTATTCCCTCCACCTTTCGGAAAAGTAGGTCGGACATCGGAGCGTCGGGTCCCAGTTGCGGAATGATCGCGATCGACACATTGTCGCGCAGGCGGGACAGAAGAAGCGAAAGGTTATCAAAAGTCTCGGTGAAATCGGGCGTCCATGCCTCCTCACCATCGCGGCTGAAGAACTTCGAAACATTCCCTGTCCAGGTGCTCTTCGCGGTTGTGATCAACGGGAAGCACTCTAGGTCACCAAGGTCGATGTCCTTGACCTGAGCCAGTTCATGCCGGTTTGAAAGCACGATGCCGCGGGGCGCTGTGAAGAGGGTGATGCTCTCCATATCCTTTGGCAATCCGCTGATCGGTACCCCGATGGCCACATCGATCTCCCGCGCCATCAGCGCGCGAACCTGATCACTGGATGGCATCTGCCGGACCTCCAGTCGCGTGTTCGCGTGGCTCTCACGAAAGGACGCGATCGCGTCCGTGACCAAAGGATACCATTGCGCGAGCTGCACGATACCGAGGTGAAGAACCATGGTCGCGGAAGCACGACTACGCATGGCGTCGTTGGCTTCGTCAAGCTCGCGCAGGAGGGGTTTGATCGCGTCCAGATATTGTTGCCCCGCGATCGTCAGTTCCGCGCCGCGTTCCGATCGCGCGAACAGCGTCTGACGCAGTTCCAGTTCGAGATTGCGGATCTGTCTCGAAACCGCAGGCTGCGCGATCCTGAGCAATTGGGCGGCGCGGCTGATACTTCGCGCCTCCGCAACGGCCACGAAGTATCGCAATTGCGATAATTCCATTCGGTTCACCTCTCCCGCGCGACCGTGCCTCTCGTCCATGCCGCCGCGGCATGGGGATATCGCCCGATTATAGGACCGAAATCCGCCGATGTGCGCGCAGAACGAGCGCCAACGATAAGACAACCGAGGATCGTCATGAAGGCCCCCACATGTTTATCGCGGACGCGCAATCTGTCGCAGCCGCGCCGGTCCACCGGCTCCTGATACCCTGAGCGGAACTCCTCCCTCGGGTTTCCTGTGCCCGGGTTTCATGCCCGGGCACCTTTTCCAAACTTCCTGGCTGCCACATTCACACGGAACAGACCTTTTCATGTCCGCCACATCACACTGGTTCGATCTCTACGATCCCTTGCTGAAGACGGATCCCCATCCCGTCTACCAGCGCCTGCTCGCGGAACCGCCCTTCCTGACGGAAGTGGATGGACAGCCGGCAGCGGTCTTTTCGCGCTATGCCCATGTCGAGGAAATCTACAGCGACTATGCCCGTTTCTCGAGCGTCAAGCCGCCGTATGCAGTCAAGACGGTAGACTATTTCAGCGGGCATCTGAATATCGCCTTTTCCGATCCACCGGTTCACACCCGTCTTCGCCGGACGCTCAACCCGGCCTTCATGCCAGCTTCGGTGGCCCGTCTGGCACCCGCGGTGGAACGGGCAGTGGCGGAAACCCTGGATGGAATCGTGAGCGAGGCCTCGGTCGAGGTCATCGGCGAGCTCGCACGTCCGCTGTCGCAACGGGTCATGCTTTCAGAACTGCTGAACATCCCGGCACAGGATCACGCGATCTTTCTCGACCTCGCCGAAGCCCTGTTCGCCCCTGGCGGGCGCGCCCCGGGCAGTCCGGAGGCCGCGCATTTCGATCGCTGCTGGAGTGCGGCCGCGGACTATTGCGAGGCGATGATCGCGGCCGAGAAGTCGGCCCCGACCGACCGCGTGCTGGCGAACATCGTCAAGCGCGGCGGACCCGACGGATTGCTGTCGAACGATGAGGTTCTGGCCCAGCTGATCACCCTCCTCACCGGCGGCTTCTCTACCATCGCCAGCCTGATCGGTGTCACGCTCCTCCACATCGTCGGACGACCGGACCAGCTTGCCCTGCTGCGGGGCGATCTCTCGCTCGTCCCGAATGCGATCGAGGAAGTTGCGCGTCACCGTGCGCCCGGCCTGTTCAATTATCGTTTCCCGACCGAAGACACCGAGGTTGCAGGCGTCAGTCTTGCCAAGGACATGACCGTTTACATGCTGCAGGGCGCGACCTCGTTCGACCCGGATGTTTTCGAGGATCCTTTCCGTTTCGACATCACCCGACAACCAAAGCGACTGCTGGTATTCGGCCATGGCATCCATCACTGCATCGGCGCTCCTGTCGCACGGCTCGTGACGCGCTCGCTGCTGCGTGACATCGTGTCGCGCTATGCCGACCTGGCCCTCGGTCAGCCGATGGAAGCGACGGAATATACGGCGGCCCACCAGGAACTGTCCCCCGTCAGGGTCGAGCTCGAGCTGGGGGGCAGGCGTTAGCCATGGCGAAGATCATCTTCGAACGCCCGTCCGGCGAGGAACTGCATGTCGAGGCCGAAATCGGCCGCTCGCTGATGGATGCGGCGCTCAGCGCCGGCGTCATCGAGATCGAGGGCCAGTGTGGCGGCTTCCTCAACTGCGCGACCTGCCACGTTTATGTGGACGAGGCCTGGCGGGACCGGGTCCCGGCGCCAACCGAAGAAGAGGAAGAGCTGCTGGAAGGAACGGTCGAGCCGCGTGGACCGACCAGCCGCCTCAGCTGCCAGATCAACATTTCGGCCGAACTGGACGGCCTGAAATTGAAGCTGCCGTCCCGGCAAAGCTAAGGCATTGAAGTAAAATCATATAACCGGAGAGTGACGAGTGAGATACGCTATCCTTTTGTCCGGCACGGCTGCCGTCGCCGCTTATTCATGCCTGGCGAACCCCGCTGCGGCGCAGTCCGGCACCTCGAATGATGTCCCGTCTGCCGCCGCCGAAAGTGCTTTCAACGATGACGACATCGTGATCACAGCGCGTCGGCGCGACGAAAGTCTTCAGGATGTCCCGCTCGCCGTTACCGCGCTGTCGGGATCGCTTCTGGCGGATCGCGGCATTTCCGATGCCACACAGCTGAATCAGCTGGTGCCCGCGCTGCGAATCGAAGCGTTCAACTCGCCGACCAGCATGAATATCGGCATCCGCGGCGTGCGCCCGAGCGAAATCGCACCCGGGCAGGACCCTTCGGTCGGAGTCGTCGTCGGAGAGATCAGCTATGGCTTCACGATCGGCATTTCGCCCTTGCTGTTCGATCTGGAGTCCGTCCAGGCGATCAAAGGTCCGCAGGGCACGCTGTTCGGCCGCAACACGACGGGCGGCGTGCTGGTCATCCAGCCCGCACGGCCGACGAACCGCCTGGAGGGTTCCGTATCGGCCGGCGCCACCTTCTTCGATGGAGGCCAGGGCGTTCAGGCGATAGGCATCCTGAACGTGCCCGTGGCCGATGGCGTGGCGCTGCGGGCCGCCGTCGATTTCGAGGACCGCGACGGCTATGTGGCCAATGTCACCAATCCCGCGACTGCCGGATTTTACCAGACGATCCCCAATACCGGTCCCGCCAATTTCCGTCGGCTGAATGACAACAACCAATTGTCGTGGCGGCTCGGCGCGCTCTTCAACCTGGGCGCGGTCGAGAGCTATTTCCTGTATCAGGGCACCCGGCTGCGGACCAACGGCACCGCGTACGCACCAACCGCCGTCCGCCCGGGCAGCGGCGCCACCTTCATCTTCAGCGGCGCGGGCGGCACGCCGTCCATCAACGACGAATTCGCGCGCATCCAGCAGCTTCAGCGCGATAATTTCTGGTCGGCACAGGCCAATGCGCGCGTCTTCGCGCGGTTCGACCAATGGTCGGTCTCCAACGTCACGGAAATCGAGATCGGTGACAACATCTCGATCAAGAACATCATCGGCTACCGCGACTTCGACCGGCTGGAGCAGCAGGATCTGGAAGGATTTCCGTTCCAGGTTCTGGAGGCAAGTATCCCGGACGATGGTCACGAGTTCGTCGAGGAACTCCAGATTCAGGGTAGCAGCACGCATCTCGATTGGGTTGCCGGCCTCTTCTACAGCAACCAGGTCATCCAGCGGGACAACAACCGGATCGTCCTCAACGGTGCGGACATCGGCTTTTCCGAGAACCGTTCGGTCGCGAACAGCTACGCGGCCTATGCGCAGGCGACGTGGCGGGTGCCGGGATTGACCGAATTGTCGTTCACCGGCGGCTTTCGCTTCACCCACGACCGGCGTTTTTTGAGCCATACCAGTTTCCGTGGCCGGCTCGACAATCAGGGCGTCTGCAATCTCACGGACAATGGCGTCCCCTTTCCCGCCAATGCCTGCGTCATCGAAGGGCGGGCCAGTTATGATACCCCCACCTGGCAATTGGGCGCGGCCTATCAGGCCGATCCGCGCACTCTGGTGTACGCCAACTACTCGCGCGGTTACCGGGCTGGTGGCTTCAATTACACGGCCACCGGGACGGCGGATTTCGGTCCGTTCGCGCCCGAATACGTCGATGCCTTCGAACTAGGCCTCAAACGCGACTGGCGGCTCGACGACGGTTCGTCCCTGCGCACGAACCTCGCCCTGTTCCGTTCCAGCTATCGCGATATCCAGCGGTTCGTCGTGCCACCGAGCGGCATCCTTCCTTCCATCGTCAATGCGGCTACCGCTTCGATCTATGGAGGAGAACTTGAGGTTCTCTACCGCCCGTCCGGTGCCTTTGAGTTGGGGGTCAACTATGCCTATGTGCGGCCGCGCTACGGGAGTTTCATCACGGGCACGGGCGACTTTTCCGATAATGCGTTTGCCCAGGTCTCTCGCCACCAGCTTTCCGTGTCCGGTCAGATCAACTTGCCGATCGCGGATCACCTGGGGGACGTCAGCCTGAGAGCCGACTACAACTATCAGAGCCGGGTCTTCTATTCCGATACCGCGCAGGGCCCCGCTTTCGGTCCACTCGATTCGCAAAGCCAAGCAGGATACGGCATTTTCAACATGGGTATCGACTGGCGCGATATCGGCCGCAGCGGGATCGATCTCAACCTGTTCGCGAAGAACCTGTTCAAGACGGAGTATCGGCCCTTCGGCATCGTGGTGTATGAATCGATTGGCTACAACGCCGCCACGATCGGTGATCCCCGCGTCATAGGTCTGCGGGCCAGTTATCGCTTCTAGGCTCAGGGCGGGGGACACAGATATGTTCCCCGCATCTCGCCCGAGGAACTTAGATGAACAAGCCGGACCTCGCGCGCCTTCCCTGGCCGACCCTCATCCTCCTGATGGCGGTCTTCACGGTTGGCAATATCGACCGTGCGCTCGTCTCCGTGCTGGCGGAGCCGATTAAACAGGAATTTCTACTTTCGGATTCCCAACTTGGCCTGCTGACCGGCCTCGCCTTCGCCATACCATATACACTGGCGGGTATTCCGATGGGACGGCTGATCGACCGCTCTCATCGCGTGCGGCTCGTGACCGGCATGATGGTTGTGTGGAGCGGGCTAACGGCAGTCGTGGCGTTTCTGCAAAGCTACATCTCCATGATTGCGGTCCGCGCAGCCTTGGGCGTGTCGGAAGCCGGTCAGGCGCCTGCACTGACCTCGATCGCCAGCGACCTCGTCCCACAGGAAAAGCGCGGACGTGCGATCGGCATTCTCTATCTCAGCACGCCACTCGGCATTATTCTCGGCTTTGCGTTCGGGAGCCTCATCGCTTCGCATTATGGGTGGCGCACGGCTTTCCTCGTGGCTGCGGCGCCGGGTTTTGTCTTGGCACTCGTGATGTGGGCGCTGGTACGCGAACCTCTGCGCGGCGGCGTGGATGTGGTTGACCAGGATGCATCGGAAACGGAAAGCTTCAGCAAGACGTTCCGGCGCGATCCGTTTCTGGGGCTTCTCGTTGCCGCCTGTGGTCTCGCCGTTGCCGGGCAGGTCGGGATCAGCGCCTTTCTCGCGCCCTTTCTTGTCAGGGTTCATGGACTTGAAATCGGCGAAGCGGGCATCCTGATTGCGGCAACGTACGGGGTGGGCGGTCTCATCGGCATCGCGGGGGGCGGGGTGCTCGGAGACTGGCTCGCCAAACGAACCGGCAATGGCGACCTGATTGGTGTTGCGATCTTCAATGTCGCTGCAGCCGGCTTCGCCATTCTCGCAACGACGCTGGCCAGCCTGGCCGCGGCGCTATCGGCGTTGGCATTATACGCCGTCCTTTGCGTGGCCTATTACGGACCAGTCATCAGCGCATATGTATCTCGCCTTCCAGCCGATCGGCGTGGGGTGGGCATGGCCGTTCTGATGATCGTGATGAACTTGGTCGGCTATGGGTTTGGGCCTCAGATCGCCGGTTCCCTCAGCGACCTGTTCGCCTATATCGGCATCGAAAGCAGTTTACGGCCTGCGCTTGCCACAACGGCCGGGCTCTATTGCGTCAGTGCTATTCTTCTCTTGATCGCGTGCCGTCACCGCGCGCGACCCTCCCGGTAGCTTCTCATTTTCTAGGCGAGGACGCACATCGTGCCCCGCGTCGATAAGAAAAAGGCACCTCCGGACGTCGCCGGAAGTGCCAGGAGGAGCCGGTCGTATCAATCAGGACATTTCGACGTTTACGCTCTCCGTCCCCAGCGTGGTGCGCAGCTTGCTTGTCCATTCCGGATATTGCTCATGGATGGTGCGCCCCCCGAATATCACGCGTTCCAAATCACGACGTTCCTGACCGGTCAGGCTGTCGCGAGAATGCTGAAGAGCGAAATTGTCCCAGCAGCCAACTGCCGGGGGAGCGGTTCAGCTCATTCTTCTCTCGACTGCCTCGCAGCGTGACGACGGCAGCCTGCTGCCGCTACCGGACAGCATCGGCGAACGCACACCCGCAGTCGACAAAGCCGTCAAATCCCTCCTCCGGCGTGGTTTGTCGGCGGCACTCGATACATCGGATGTCAGCGATCCTCCCCCGACAGATTGTGACCCGCTGATCGGTGTGCGGATCACCGTCGCAGGCCGGGCCGCCATTGGCGCTGGTCAGGATGAGGAAGAAGGAAATTGGGCATCCGATGAACTCGAGGACAAGGCTCCTCCCGTGAGCAAGCCCTCATCCCGCCCGGCCAGCAAGATCGGCACGGTGCTGTCACTCCTTCGGCGCGATGAGGGCGCGACGCTCGACGAGATGATCGCGGCCACTGGCTGGCTGCCGCACACCACACGTGCCGCGCTGACCGGCCTGCGGAAGAAAGGCCATAGCATCGCGAAAGACAAACGCGGGGATACCACCTGCTACCGTATCGCGGCGGGGGCATGATCGTGGCCAAGCTCGATCATGCATTGTGCGAAATCGCGGGCATGTCCCGCGCCGAGCTTCAGGACCGATGGGCAAAGCTCACCGGTCGTCCTGTGCCCCGGCTCAGCGTTGCGATGCTGCGGCTCGCTCTGAGCTACGAGATACAGGCCAGAGCAAAAGGCGGTCTATCGCGCGCTGCCCGGCGGCAGCTGGACGGTTCTGGTGATGCTCGCCCGCAGGCGATGCTCGCGCCCGGCCTGCGGCTGGTGCGCGAATGGCGGGGCACGGTGCACGTCGTCACTGTCGACGAGACCGACGCAATCCACTGGAACGGGCAGCGCTGGAAAAGCCTGAGCGAAGTGGCCCGCGCCATCACCGGTACGCGCTGGTCGGGTCCGGCCTTCTTCGGCCTCAAGCAACGAAGGACGGCAGCATGAAAAAAATCCGCTGCGCGATCTACACGCGGAAATCGAGCGAGGATGGTCTCGAGCAGGACTTCAACTCGCTGCATGCCCAGCGCGAAGCCTGCTCCGCCTATATCCTCAGCCAGGCGTCCGAAGGCTGGACGCTGCACCCCGACGAGTATGATGACGGCGGACTGTCGGGTGGAACGCTGGAGCGGCCGGCGCTCCAGCGGCTGATGAAGGATATCGAAGCCGGCAGGATCGACATCGTCGTCGTTTACAAGGTCGATCGGCTGAGCCGCTCGCTGCTCGACTTCGCGAAGCTGGTCGAGGCCTTCGACAGGACGAACGTATCCTTCGTCTCGGTGACCCAGTCGTTCAACACCACCAACAGCATGGGCCGGCTCACGCTCAACATGCTGCTCTCCTTCGCCCAGTTCGAGCGCGAGGTCACCGCAGAGCGCATCCGCGACAAGATCGCCGCGTCCAAAGCGCGTGGCATGTGGATGGGCGGCAACC
>CAYTMM010000093.1:0-10131 GCA_964438875.1 uncultured Sphingosinicella sp.
CCGGCGTATCCGTTCCCGCCCGCAGCCGTAGCACTCCGTCGCGATCGGCCAATGACAGCGGCACGATGTCGGACAATGCCTCCACTGCCCCGCGCACGCTGTCCCCGCTCGCCGCATAGCCGGTCAGCGCCGGCGTCTCTCCGGCCACCACCGCTCCACCGCTCAATTCCGCCGCGATCTCCCCGATCGCCACCGGCCCGAAATCGGCCTCGACCTCGAAGGTCAGTGAGGGAATGCGGTTGCCATAATCTTCGAGCTGGAAATTCTCGAACAGCGCATAGGCGATACCGCGAAAGGCAGGCGCCTGGCCCACGCCTTCGGCCGAGGCGATCAGCGGATCGACCGCTTGGTCCTCGTCGCCGGTATAGAGCCGAAACCCGGTCGCGCTCTTGAAGTCACCTGCCGCGCCGCGCAGCAGCTTGCCGTCCGCCCAGATCCGCCGCACCGCGCGGATCAGTCGGCCCGATAGCGCCACCGCGAAGCTCGCCGAATAGGAATAGGATACGGTTTTCGGTCGCCCTTTGCCGCCACCGCTGTTCGATCGCGTCTCAATGAGGTCGGTCGCCCAGATCACCGTTCCAGCCACCCGCATCGTCCCGAAAATCTTTGGGATCGCCGTGCCGTAAGTCGATGTCTGGACGGCAAGATCGCCGAGCCGGGGCCCGTGCCGCGCCTTGGGGCCAAGCACCGCCTGGTCGATCCGCTGGCCCAGGATCGCACCAACGGCGCCGCCGATCGGTCCGCCGATCGCGGTGCCGACCGCAGTCAGGATCAAGGTCGCCATTCATCGCCTCCCGCGCGCTAGCCGCCAGATGCCGATCACCGGCCAAGGCACCTCGCCCGGCCGCTCGACAATCCGCCGCAGCCCGGCTTCGGCATGGATCAGCCCCTCGCCGGTCCAAAGGCCGAGATGAAGCTGTTCCGGCCCCGTCCGCATCGCCAGCACGTCACCCGCCCGCATCGCCCGCGCCGCGCGAAAACCGGCCGCGCGCAGCCCTGCCGCCAATGCCTCCGCCGTTCCGCCGCGCAGGCCATAGCCGGACGGCGGATCGGTGGTCCCCGTCGCCGCCGCGACCAGCCCGATGCAGTCGAGCCCCGCCGCCGGATCGCGCCCCTGCGGACGAAACCGCACGCCGATCAGGCTGCGTGCCCGCGCGACGATCCGGGCGGCCTCATTCTTCCTCATCGTCCTTGCCGTCCTCATCCTCGATCGGCGGCGCGGGCGGTGTCTTCACCAGCTCGATCCGGTTGCCGTCGACGATCACCAGCACATGTTCGGGAATATGGGCGCAGCCGCTCATGACGAGCGCCAGCAGCCCGATGCCAGCTCGCAGCCGCATGGGTTCTCTCCTTGCTTGTGTTGAAATGAGAGCGGCCTCAGCCGCCCGGATACCGCGTCAACAGGTCGATCCCCGGCAGATGCGGCTCACCGCGAAAGTTCGCCGCATTGCCGAAACGCCCCGCGCAGGTCGCAAGGCTCCGGTCACATCCTTCCGCGATCTCGACCAGATCGCCGGTCGCCGGCACGAACTGTGGTGGCTCGCGCAAGGTCAGCAGCGTCCCCGCGCTTCGCAATATCGCACTCTCCAGCCCGCTGTTGCGCCCGCCGATCCAGCGCAGCCGACCATAAGCATAGGCATTGGCCCCCACCGCGCTCGCTACCTCGACAACATCCTCGTCCGTCACCGCCACAATCCGCGTCAGCCGGGTGCGCGGCGCCATGTCGATCCGGCAGCGCGCGTCGCCCAGCATCGCCCGGCATTCCGGAGATGTCTGCTCAACCACCGGCCGGTCCAGCATCGCCGTCGGCCCCTTCAACTCCGCCTCGAACGCCTCTCCTTCCGTCGAAACCTCACCCAGAATCCCGCGCGTGATCTCCAGCCGCTCGGCGCCCGGCGCCGTCCAGTCGGTCATGGAGATCGTCACCGCCGCCCCGTCCCAGCGCCCGGCGGCCAGATCGCCCGCCCGGATCGCATCACTGGTCAACGCGCCTTTCACATCCAGCGCGTCGGCCGCGAACCCGTCGGCCAACGTGATCGCCGACGGCAACATCCCCGGCGCCGCGCGATAGGCCAGCCCGTCGATCACGAGATCGCGGTCATGCGCCGTGAACCCGATCGCCACCCCATCCCGCCGCTCCAGCCGCCAGCACAAGGCGAAAGTGATGAGGTCATGCTGAATAAACTCCACCACCAGTCTCTCCCCGTCTCTGCCTTGATCCCGCTGATGCTTTCGTGAATTCTGGTACGCATGTTCCTGTCGCTGGCCGCCTTGTTCGTTGCGTCCTCTCAGCCGTCACAGCCTTGCGCGGTTTCCTTCTCGCGACGGACAGGACTTGTTAGAAGCGATCATCCCATGGTCGTTTGCGTCGAGCCCGTGGCGGGTC
Source organism: uncultured Sphingosinicella sp. (assembly GCA_964438875.1). Classification (GTDB taxonomy): domain Bacteria; phylum Pseudomonadota; class Alphaproteobacteria; order Sphingomonadales; family Sphingomonadaceae; genus Allosphingosinicella. The sequence continues at coordinate 2,387 of CAYTMM010000093.1, forward strand.
CGGAACCTCGCGAGTTCCGCTTCCGTCTCGCGGTAGGTCCGCGCGCGCGCCGCACCGTCATCGCCTCACGCGACTGTCCGGCCGCCCAAGCGCATCTCGCGACTCTGTCGCAGCTCGTGTCCCCGACGCCCTTTGTGACCGATGTCGATGGTCCGGAGCTCATCCCCGTCAGGGCTGACGGCGCCCGCTACCGTCTGGAAACTTCCGCCCATTACGGCGACGAGCCCAATCTCCGCAGAATCAACAATGCAAAGCTGATCGTCGAGGCGGATTCAGATTCCCCGTTGGCGCGGTGGGTCGACGGGATCGTCGGCGCGCTCAATGACTGCGCGCCGACAACTCCCTAGCCTTCCCGGATCTCGATCAACGGCACGGACGGAATCTCCCCAGTCGCGAAGGTGGCGCGGTTGATGCTCATGCGGTCCTCGGCGAAGCGCACCGGCACGTCGAAGCGGAAACCCGCCGTCACCGCCGCGCCATCGGCCGGCGGCTCGGCGAAGCTGACCATGCCCTTCTCGCTTAGCATCCAGCCGCTCATCCGCTCCACACCGTCCACCGCGACCCGCACGCTTCCAGCCACAGGCCGCGTGATCCGTCGCTCCTGCCCGCCATAATGCTTGACCAACGCGAAGTCGGTCCGCGCCCCGTCGCCTGTCCCGATCGCTTGATCAGTGGCCTCAGATTCGCCCGTCATCCCATTGGAAGAATTGTCGAAAGGATCCTCGAACCGAAACCCCACCGCCGCGCCACGCCGCGCCCGGAAGAAGGCTATCAGCGCGTGCAGGTCATCCTCGCCGCGCACGCCCGGTCCGGCGTCGAAGCGGAGCCGCGCATCGGCCCATTCGGCATTGCGCTGCTCCGCTCCGCCTGCCGTCGTCGCGATCGCGGTCGAGAAAGCCGGCTCGACGCTCGCCTCGCGCCCCAGCGCGATCGGAAAGCGCACATCGTCGAATGCGTCCACGTCCTCGTCTCCGATTTCAAACCAGGTGAACCCGTCGCGCAGAACCTGCGGCAGCGCCCAGACGAACGTCTCCGCCGCCCCCCGCCGCCGCGCCGCTTCGGCCGCCGCTGCGATGTCGTGCCACTGATCGCGATCCTCCGCGTTCAGCACGAAGCCGGCGAGATAGTGCTGCTCTCCGACCGGATAGCCAAGCCGCGAGGACATCTCGGCCACCGCCGGCCCGGTCGCGCCGGAGCGGCCAGCAGTGATCCAGTCATAATCCTCGAGTTGGAGCACATCGAAGGCGGGCGAGGCCCAGCCGACAGGCACATTCGTCCGCTTCACTTCTGCGCCCTCCAGCACAGTCGGCAGGAAGACGAGCAGCAGCGTCTGCGCATCCTCGTCCACGTCCCGCACCGCTTCGCACAAAGCCGCCGTGGACGCCGCCAGCACCGCACCCGCCGCATCCAGCGTCGCGATCTGCGCCGCATCGAGCGCCCCGCGCACGTCGGCAATCGCCACCGGATCGAACGCCGCCACTGCTGCATCGTCATAAAGGCAGATGCGCCCCTCGCCCGTCACCCACCACCAAGGCTCGCCGACCTGGAACCGCACGCGCTGCCCCGCCGCCACGGCCAGCGCCGCAAAGGCCTTCGCGACATCCTGCAACCAGCCCATCGCCGCATCATTGGCCGGCGACAGCAGGGCCGAAGGCGGCTCCCACCCGGTCAGCGCCGGATGCCCCTCCCCGTCCCGCTGCTTCCATGCCTCCGGGCAATGCGCGTCGAACAGTTCGTAGCTCAGCGACAGGATCGTCTCGAACCCCAGCGCCTTCGCCCGCGCCAGGAAATCCGCATGCCACGCCGCGCAGGGCGCGTTCAGCGCACCGGTCACCTCCAGCGCCGCGTCGAGCCGGAAATAATGGCTCATGCCGACATAGTGATTGATGACGCCGCGATAGCCGAGCCGCAGCACATTGTGCAGCATCCTCTCCGGCGTCAGGTGATAAAGATCGTCATAACCGGTCGCGATCCGCAGCCGATGTTCCGGCACGATCGTGTCGCCGATCGCCAGCACCGACCCCGAGCCGTCACACGCGATCACGCTCATTTCCGCCCAGCCCTCGGCCGGCGCCGGCAACATCTCGTCGGCTTCGGTATAGCCGGGCGGTACCAGCGAGATGAACATCCGGTCCACATCGCCCGCCCACACCGGATCGTCCTTCGCCCACCCCCCAGCCAATGCCGCGAAGTCGAGGCTCACCGCCGCATCCTCCGGCGTACCCTGCGCATAATTCCACAGCCGCACGAACCAGCTCCGCGCCGCCCCGGCCGCGTCCCTTCCCTCTATGGTCAAGGTCGGCCCATGCACAGCATCCAGCGGCACCAGCCCGCCCGACCGCCAGCGAAAGGACAGCCGGCATTTCCGGAAATCCCTGTTCGTCCGATACTTTAGCAGCGGATGATCCCACCGATCCTCCGCGTCCCAGATCAGCCCGGCCAGATCGTCCGCCTTGTAGAACACCGCCTCGATCCGCAGCGCATTCGGCCCCGTCGTCACCGCGCTCGCCATCATCGGCCGCGGAAAATCCACGGTCCAGTAACGCGCGTCGAACCGCTTCACGGTTCCGAGCGTCCGCGCCCCGTCCGGCGGTGCGAGCCAATGTCCCACGTTCAATCCTCCACCCGCATCAGCGCCGCCCGCACGGCCCGCGCCACCTGCCGGCTCGACGCCCGGAGCGCCCCCGCCTGCGCCTCCGCCGGCGCGTTGATGCTGATGCTCACCCGCACCTCGCGCGCCGCCTGAGCGCCCATCGTCTCCACCCGTCCGCTCGCGGTCGGTACGAACAGCTCCGGTCCGCGCTCGCCGACCAGATAGGGCCGCCCCGGCGCCACCGGTCCGCCGGTCGCCCGTCCCGGCAGCCCACCGATCACGCCGAGCAGCGACCCGATCGATCCGCCCAGCCCCTTGCCGCCGCCCAGCAACGCGCCAAGCCCGGTGCGGATCGACGCCGTCGCGATCTCCGCCATCGCCGACAGCGCGAAACGCCTCAGATCCTCGAAGCCCAGCCGCCCGGTCCGCAGCGCCCGTGCCAGCGCCGTCTCCAGCGCCCGCCCGGCCCGCTCCGCCCCGCCGGCCAGCGGCCCGTCCAGTTCGGCCCGCATCGCCGCCACATCGCGCGCGAAGGCGGCAGTGTCGGCCCGCACGCCGATCACCAGCCGCTCGATTTCCTCATCCATCGGGATACATCTCCATCAGCCGTGCCAGGTCGAACGGCGTCGCACACGGCCCCGCGCCGCCCGACAGCGTGGTCAATACCGCCGCCAACTCCGCCGGCGTGGCCGCCCAGAACTCGTCCGGCCGCCAGCCCAGCAACGCGCCGGCCATCCCCGCCAGCCGCGCCGCGCTCTCGCTAAACACGTCCTTGCAAGATCTGCGTCAGCAACGCCTTCAGCACGGGCGTCGCCCTCGCGAGCCCGCCTTCCGCCAGCGCCGCGCCAATTGCCGCGCGCGTGCATCCCTCCGGTCGCTCATGCACGCAATGCCAGAACAGCCCGGTCATCTCTGCCAGGGTCAGCCGCCCCTCCGCCGCCCGCTCGACGAGTGCGAAGAGCGGCCCCAATTCCTCCTCCGCCGCGACCAGGGCGGCAAAGCTCGGCCGCAGCACCAGCCGTGCGCCGCCCACCACGATCGCCGCCTCGCCCCGCACGGCATTGGCCGCCCGGCTCATATCGCCGCCACCGCGCCGGAGCTTTCCAGCGCCAGTGCATAGGTCCGCTCGCCATTATGATCGCCGGCATAATCGAGCCGCGTCACCAGAAAGCGCCCGCGCATCCGCTCGCCGCTCTCGAAGCTCAGCTCGTAATCGTCGAGTGTGCCCGCCAGCGCGTTGGTTTTGATCCGCGTCTCGGCGGCCGACCCGGTGAAAATGCCGCTCGCCGCCACCGAAACCGATCGCACGCCCGCCCCGGACAGCAATTCGCGCCACCCGCCGGAATCCTTGGAGGTGATGTTTACCGCCTCGCCATTCACCGACATCTGCGTGGTTCGCATTCCGGCCACCGTCGCATAAACGGGCGGGGCCGCGCCATCGCTGATCTTGAGCAAGAATGCGCTTCCTTTTTCGGCGCTCATGGCGCAATCTCCTTTCGTCCAAAAAAATGAAAAGATTGGGGGTTGAGGATGCTTTCATTCGTGCTCGCGTTCGCCGCCATGGTGCAGACCGAGGCGATCAACACGGCCCGTCAGGCCTATTCGAGCTGCCTGCGTCAGTATCTGAACACGAGCATGGAGCGAAACGTGACGCCCGACGCCTTTGAACAGGGCATTGCCGGCCAGTGCACGGATCGCGGGGAAGCCTTTCGCACGGCGTTGATCGATCGCGATGTCCTCGCCGGCGGCGGCCGCGCCACCGCCGAGCAGGACGCGCAGAGCACGATGGAGGATCTGCGCCTCAATTTCATTGAAATGTATCGCGACGAAATGGCCGCGGCGGCCCCGCCGCCCCAGGCACCGAGCGAAACCGAAACCGAAGCTCCGGAAGCCGCCGAAACGCCGCAATAGGCGCTCAGCTCTCTCCGGCCAGCATCCGGCCGCGATAGTCGATCGTTCCGATCCAGCCGTCGCGCCCGTCGGGAACGATCCGGCCGCGCAGGAAAGCCAGGCTGACGATCCGCCAGCCGTCCGCCTCGCCCGGCAGGCTGGCCATCGCCTGCTCGGCCGCGGCGACGATCCGCCGCAGCCGCTCCGGCCGCTCGCTTTTGTCGCGGATGGCGATGGCGAGCCGCACCTCGCGCCCCTTCCCGGTCTTGTGGCTCCAGTCCGTTTCCGCGCCGGCATCCACGGTCGCATAGGGGTGCGCCGCCTGCCAGGGGCGCATGTCGAAGATTCCGGTCAACGCCGTCACGTCGGCCAGCCGCATTTTCGCCGCAATGGCCAGAGCCTCGCCCGCGCCTGTCGCGAATGTCGCCGCGCCGCTCATCGCCGCGCGTCCGCCGCAAGCCAGCGCAAGGCCGGTTCCAGCGCATAGCGGCGCAAGAGCGCACGCCCGGAAAGACGCACGCCATCCGGGGTCTGCTCGACGGCGATGCCTGGCGGCACGCCAGCCGCCAGCCGCGCTGCGATCTCCCGCACCCGTGCGGCCGCCCTGTCGCGCCCGGTCCGCGCCGCGCGGGCTGTCAATTCCTCGAACATGTCGGCTCCTATCCCACTCTCAGGCGGCGCCACGGCCGCCACAATGCCGTCACGGCCGCCGGCGGCGGCCTGCTCCCCGCATCCGCCGCGTCGCGATGGGCGTGCAGATGCGCGGCCAGCCGGACGATGCCGTGCCGGATCGCTTCGGGCAGTTCGGCGGGATCGTCGGCCAGCCCGGCGCGATAGCCGATACGCAAGCGTCCGCTTGTGCCCGGTCCGGTCAGCCGCACCCAACCCTCACCCGCCGCATCGATGTCGATCGCATAAGTGTCGGCCGACAGCGTCTCGGTCGCCCCATCCGCGCCAACCGCCGCGACCGTCTCGATCGCACGCGTGGGCGCCGCCGCCAACCGGGTCCAGCCGCGCAGCGCAGGGATCGTCTCCTCGACAGCACGGACGATCAACAGCCGGCCGATGAACGTCTCGCACATGCCCGCCGCCGCCCGGATCAGCCCCGCCAGGACCGCGTCCTCTCCACTGCCCTCGATCCGCAGCCAGGCCTTGAGCTCTTCCAGCGGCACTGGCAGCGGCCCCGCCTCGCGTGCCGGCACCGGCATCATCTGTCCTCCACGCGCAGGACGATCGAACGCTCGTCGACACTGCCGTCCGACATCGTCACCCGGTTGGCCAGGCTGTATGTCCGCCCGACGATGCCGCCGGCGATCCGCGCGGCGCTGCGGTTGAGGTCGAAGCTCGCCGCCTCCACCGCGATGCCGCCCGCTTCGTCCGGCGTTACCGACCACTGGCTCTCGGCGATGGTCTGCCCGTCCAGATAGCCGCCCCAGTCGATCGCATAATCGACCCGCGCATGCGGGTCCTTCAGATAGAAGCCCATTGCCCGCTCCTCGTTCGTAATGGTCATGGACGTGTCGCGCGCATGGCGCGCGGGTCCGCCGCGGCGCGGCTGTTTTCGTGCGTTCCGGCCGGTCGCGGGCCGGTTTGTTCACTAGGCAGCTCGCGCCGGCCCACCGCGCCGATCGCACGTGCCGCGATAGCGGCGCCGAGCATCAGGAAACCCCCGCGCCACTGATGATCGCCTCGTTCGTACCGTTGAACCAGATGGTGCAGAAGCCGTGCGCCGCGAGCGTGCGGTTGCCGGTCGATGCGGTCCCGCCGAGCCGCAGCGTCAGACCGGCGCCTTGCGTGATGGTCAGGTTTCCGCTGGTGTCGTTGTAGATCGAGAAGCAATCGCCCGCGGTATAGGTGGTGGACGGGATCGTGATGCCGCCTGTCGTCGCATAGCATTTGCCGTTGATGACCGAGGGCGACGTAGCCGTCCCGCCGCTGCTCGCCACACGGGGAATGACGCGATAGCCGACCTCGATGCCTCCGACATTCAGGGTGCCGCTATTGCTCAGGGTCATCATGTCGGTGCCGGACGCCTTGAACCGCAGCGTTGGGCTGCTCGCATCCATGCCGATGTCCCAAACCTCGACACCGCTCTGGCCCGCAGAGAGGTAGGCTGCGTTTCCGCTGGCCCGCATCGCGTAGAACACGCGCGCGGGGTTGGGTGAAAACGTGCCTGGCGTGCCGCCCACAACTGTCCCGGTAATGGTAAGGCCGCTCGATGTGATCGTGGCAATGTCGCTGGCGGCTGCGCGTAGAACGACCGTCGAGAATCCGGCGTCGATACTGCCCATATACAGCGTGTCGCTGGCGTGCGGCAAAAGGATGCGGACGTCGGATCCGCCGCTGGTCTTAGCGTAGAAGGCGGCATTGTTCACGAGCCCTGCAGCCGCGCCAAATGTTTGCAAGCCGTTCCATATATTTGCGGCGTTGAGACGCGGGACCGCAGCGCCGCTCGTGCCGATGCTCGCCGTGGCGGCGCTGCCGAGGCCGAGCGTCGTGCGGGCTGCCGCTGCGTCCGTGTCGTCGATCAGGCTCTTGCCGAAGCTGGAGACGGTGAAAGTGCCGAAGCCGTTAGCGCCGGTCTTTTCCACGGCACCGGATGTGGCGGTAAGGTTCGCGGCAATGTCGGCGAGCCGGGCATTCTGCGCCTGGACGTCGCTGCCGATGACAAGGCCGAGATTGACTCGCGCAGCGCCGGCACCCGCCGCCCCGGTACCGCCACCCGCAATGGCCAGCGGCGCGTCCAGCGCCAGCGCGCTGGCTGAGATCGGTCCAGAAAACGCCGCTCCAGCCAGATCCGCCTTCGCCGCCAGCGCCTCGGCCAGTGCGACCGGGTCGATCGCGCCGCCCTCCTCGCGCGCTGAAAACCAGCCCGCATTGACGGTCAGCGCCACGGTCTTGAGACCCGGCGAGAACGCAACAACCGCACCCCCGGCCGACGAGGCGAGCGGCAGCCGGATCAACGTGTCCGCGCTCCCGATCTCGCCCTCGCCGGTCTCCCATTCGTCCGGATGGGTGACGCCCGCGATGCAGTAATGAAAGCGCGCGCCGGGCGGCACCGCGTCGGCGAAGCGCTGGTGGCCGGGCAGCGCGCCGCCCAGCGGCAGGTCGCCCGTGCCCGTGCCCCAGCTCGCCTCGCGCACGAGGTCCGCGAAGAACAATGCCATGATGGCCTCTCTCGATGTCTGAAAAGGGCGCGCCGGCCGGACCAAGGGGAAAAGCCCGCCCGGCGCATTTTCCTCCCCACGATTTCGTGGGGAGG
>CAYTMM010000094.1:0-10097 GCA_964438875.1 uncultured Sphingosinicella sp.
CCACACCTCCGCCGCCACCGTCGCGGTGCTGCCCGAGGCGGAGGAGGTCGACGTCCAGATCGACGAGAAGGAGCTGCGCATCGACATCTACCGCGCCTCCGGCCCCGGCGGGCAGGGCGTGAACACGACCGACAGCGCCGTGCGCATCACCCACCTGCCCACCGGCATCGTCGTCATCCAGCAGGACGAAAGATCGCAGCACAAGAACAAGGCCAAGGCGATGAAGGTGCTGCGCACCCGTCTCTACGAGGCCGAGCGCGAGCGGCTCGCCGCCGAGCGGACCGGCGCGCGCCGGTCGATGGTCGGTTCCGGCGACCGGTCCGAGCGCATCCGCACCTACAATTTCCCGCAGGGGCGCGTGACCGATCATCGCATCAACCTGACGCTGCACCGCCTGCCCGAAATCCTGGAAGGCCAGATGGACGAGCTGGTCGCCGCCCTGATCGCCGAGGACGAGGCCGAGCGGCTCGCGCATCTCGACGAGGGCTGAGGGCTAATATTTTTCGCAAGCGCAGTCAGGGTGACGCCGGTTGTCCCCTAAGGCCGCGCATGGCAGGTTACCGGAAAAACTGCCCGGATCGAGGAGATGTGCCGTGACGAGGCTTCTGACCGCCATCCTGTCTGCATTCTGCCTGATGGTTTCCGCGCCCGCGATAGCTGAGCCGCCCGGCACCTATGCGATCACTGATGTGACGGTCGTGCCGATGGACCGGGATGGGCATCTTGTCGGCCAGACTGTCATCATCCGCGACGGCACGATCGTGGCGGTGGGGCCGGCGGCCAGCACGCCGGTGCCGTCCGGCGCGACCCGGATCGAGGGGCGGGGCCGTTATCTGATGCCGGGCCTTGCGGAAATGCACGCCCATGTCCCGCCCCAGCCAGACCAGACGCAGTGGACGCGGGATGTCCTGTTCCTCTACGCCGCCAACGGCATCACCTTTGCTCGCTCGATGCTCGGCGCGCCGCATCACCTCCCGCTGCGTGCGCAGGCCGAGGCGGGAGAGATCGTCTCGCCGCGCATCTACACGTCCGGCCCCTCGCTCAACGGCAACAGCGTCGCGACGCCCGAGGATGCGCGCCGCATGATCGCCGAGCAGCGGACGGCGGGCTACGACTTCCTGAAAGTCCATCCGGGTCTCGATCGGCCGCGCTACGACGCGATCGTCGAGGCTGCGCAGGCAAATGGCATGACGCTGGGCGGCCATGTCCCGGCCGAGGTCGGCCTGATGCGGGCCCTGGAGGCGCGGCAGGCGACGGTGGATCATTTCGACGATTTCGTGACGGTGCTGGTGCCGGAAGGCGCAGCGTCCGGGCCGGGCGGCTTCTTCGGCGTCAATCATGCCGATGTGGTGGACGAAGCGCGCATCCCCGCTTTGGTCGAGCGCATCCGGGCGGCCGGCGTGTGGAACGTGCCGACCGAAAGCCTGATGTACCAGATCCTCGCCGCCAGCCCGACGACGGACGAACTGCTCGCCCGTCCGGAAATGACCTATGTTCCGCCGCAAATGCGCGCCCAATGGGCGCAGGCCCGCAACAACATGCAGGGCCAGCCCGGTTATGACGCGGCACGGACGCAGCGTTTCGTCGCGATGCGTGGCCGGCTGATCAAGGCGCTCCACGATGCCGGCGCCGGCCTGCTGCTCGGATCGGACGCGCCGCAGATCTTTCAGGTGCCGGGCTTTTCAATCCATCACGAGCTGCGCCTGCTCGTCGAAGCCGGCCTTACGCCCTATGAGGCGCTGCGCACCGGCACGCGCAACGTCGCCGCGTTTTTGGGCGAAGAGGACAGGTTCGGGACGGTCGCCACGGGACGGCGCGCCGATCTCATCCTGCTCGAAGCCGATCCGCTCGCCGACGTCGCCAATGTCCAGCGTCGCGCCGGTGTGATGGTGAATGGTCGCTGGCTGTCCGAGGCGGAGATCCAGTCCGGCCTCGCCGCGATCGATGCACGCTATCGCGACTGATCCGCCGCCGCCGATGGACGTGCGATCCGCCCTGCGCGACGCCACCCAGGCGCTGGACGACGTCTCCGCGACGCCGCGTCTCGATGCAGAGTTGCTGATGGCGCATGCGCTGGGCGTCTCGCGTGAGGCGATGCTGCTGGGCCGGACGCGCGACCCGGCCCCTGCCGGCTTCGCTGCGCTCGTCACGCGCCGGCTGGCGCACGAGCCAATCGCCTATATCACTGGCCGGCGCGGATTCTGGACGATCGAGCTGGAGGTCGGTCCCGGCGTGCTTGTGCCTCGGCCGGACAGCGAGACGCTGATCGAGGCCGCGATCGCGCATTTCGGCACCAGCGGGCCGGTGTCGATCCTCGATCTCGGCACGGGGCCCGGCACATTGCTTCTCGCCGCGCTGGATCAGTGGCGGGACGCGCGCGGGCTGGGCGTGGACCGATCGGAGGAGGCGCTCGCTTATGCGCGCCGCAACGCCGAACGGCTGGGCCTCACAGGGCGCGCCGAATTTCGGCCCGGAGACTGGGACGAAGGGCTGGCCGAGCGTTTCGACCTCATCCTGTGCAACCCGCCCTATATCGAGGAGGATGCCGCGCTTCCGGCCGATGTGGCGGGCTGGGAGCCGGTCGTCGCGCTTTATGCCGGGCCGGAGGGCCTCGGCGATTATCGCCGGCTCGCGCCCCGGCTCGGCCGGCTGCTGGCACCGGGCGGCATCGCCTGCGTCGAGATCGGCGCGGGACAGGCCGACGCCGTCGCCGCCCTCTTCACCCAGATGGGGTTCACCATTTCGTCACGCGCCGACCTTAGAGGAATCGTGCGCTGCCTCATTCTGCGGCAATTGCGGGATGAATGAGCTTTTTCCCTTGGATTTGTGCAGCGCGGTGTCTACATAGGTGCACAGGGACGGGGCCAACCACAGCAGCGAATGCGTGAGGGCCTTATCGTCGCCGACCCCCGATTGCTTGTCGCTCGACACGGCGATTTGGCGAGGTGCCTGGATGTGCGCCGTAGGCGCGGATTCGGCCTTGCGGGGTCGTGCAAATGGAATGGCCGGGATTGGCCTGGCCGGGTTGAAAGTGAACCATCCTTGGTGAGGATTTTCGTTTGATCAACAATCGTCAGAGCGGCCGCCGGCGCGGCCGCGGGGGTGGCACACGTCCGCCCGGTAGCAATCCCGGCCCCGGCAACCGTCAGGACAACCGGCAGCGCGGCAACGCGGCGCAGCTTCTGGAAAAATATAAGGGCCTTGCGCGCGACGCGCAGATGCAGGGTGATCGGGTCCAGACCGAATATTATCTGCAATATGCGGATCACTATTTCCGCGTCCTCAGCGAAAATCGCTCCCGCTACGAAGAGCAGCGCCGGCAGCGTGGCGAGGATGACGGCGCCGAGGACGAGGGCGAGGACGATATCGTTGCCGACGCCAATGAGGCTGACGAGGCTGCCCCGCCCCGTCGCGAGCGTACCCGCGAGCGCGAGGATCGCGGCCAGCGCAACGGCGAATATCGCGCCCGCCGCCCGCGTGCTCAGCGCGACGAGGAAACGGAAGGCGAGGACGAGGGAGGCGAACGCATCGCGCTCGACAGCCTGCCTCCCGCGATCGCGCCTGCCGCACCGGCTGAAGATACCGGAGAAGACGTCGCGGAGGAGAAGCCCGTCCGCGCTCCGCGCCGCCGGACCGTCCGCCGTCCCCGCGCGACCGACGAGGACAGCGCCACCGCGGCCTGACCGGAGCCGATTGCGCATTGACCTTGAGTCGAGGCTGTAAGACCCTCCCTGGACTGTTCCAGGGAGGGTTTTTCATGCGTATCGTCGCTTTGCTTCTGGCCTCGCTTGCTGTCCCGGCGATCGCCCAGATCCAGACCGAGATCCCGCCGCCCTCGCAAACCGCGCAAGGCGAAGTGTCGGTGACCATCTACAACGGCAATCTTGCTCTGGTTCAAGACAGCCGGCAGCTCAACATTCCCGCAGGCCGCTCACGTCAGGAATTCCCCGACGTGTCCGCCCAGATCCAGCCGCAGACGGTAACACTGAGCGGGACGGGCATCGGCATCGTCGAGCAGAATTTCGATTTCGATCTGCTGTCGCCGGCCGCGCTGATGCAGAAGGCGGTGGGCGAGACGGTGACTCTGGTGCGCACCAATCCCGCCAACGGACAGGAGACGCGCGAGCGCGCGCGGGTGTTGGCCGCCAATGGCGGCGTGGTGCTCCAGATCGGCCAACGGATCGAAGTGCTGCGCGACGACGGGCTGCCGGTCCGCGTGATCTTCGACAGGGTGCCGGAAAATCTTCGGGCGCGGCCGACGCTGTCGGTGACGCTGCAGAGCGAACGCGCCGGGCGGCGGCCGGTGACGCTCACCTATCTCACGCCCGGCCTCGGCTGGTCCGCCGATTATGTCGCCCTGTTCGACGAGGATGCGGGGCGGATGGACGTCCAGGGCTGGATCACGCTCACCAACAATTCGGGCACGCCCTACAACAATGCCGATGTGCTGCTCGTCGCCGGCGATCCGGCCAGCGGCGGGGCGCGTGTGCCGCGCCGCGGCGGTAATATTCGCCAGGCCGGCACCGAAACGCCGGACCGCGAACGGCTCGGCGACTATTATCTCTATCCGCTGCCCGAGCGCACGACGATCGCCAACCGCCAGACCAAGCAGGTGAGTTTTCTCGACGTCGCCAACACGCCCGCGCAGCGCGCCTACGAATATCGCGTCGGCTGGCTGGCGACGGCGAACGAACCGCAAAGCGCCAATACGGTGCTACGCTTCTCCTCCTCGCGCGATCAGGGGTTGGGCGATGCGCTGCCGGCCGGCACCGTGCGGGTCTATCAACGCGATGCGCGCGGCAATCCGCAGTTCGTCGGCGAAAGCCAGATCGGCCACACGCCGATGGGCTCCGAACTGGGGCTGGTCACCGGCCAGGCCTTCGACGTGAAGGTCCAGCCGACGGTGGAGCGGCGCGAGCGGGTGAGCGGGAATCGCTGGCGCACGACGATGCGCTATGTGTTGAGCAATGCCCGGCCCGATGCGGTGACAGTCGATCTGCTCCAGTCCGGCCTGTGGGGTGATACGCGTATTTCGGAGGAAAGCGCCCCTAGCGAGCGCCGCTCCGCCGACGATGCGCTGTGGCGCGTGTCCGTCCCCGCCAATGGCGAGGCGGTGGTGACGGCGACTTTCGACACGCGTTTCTAGGGCGGGCGCGATGCGCATATTGCGTCTGTCCGGGCTGGCTGCTTTCGCGGCGTTCGCGTTGCCTGCGTTCGCGCAGACCATTGTCAACTCGCCGGGCGCGGACGAAGTGGACGTCACCGTCTATCGCGATCCGGGTCGTCCGCCCGACCGCGATCCGAATCTCAGGTTCCTGAACGGTTACGCGCTGATCAGCGAGACGCGGCGGGTCACCATTCCGGCGGGCGAATCGGATATCCGATTCGAAGGTGTCGCCGGCGGCATCCTGCCGCAGAGCGCAATCGTCACCGGCCTGCCGGAGGGCATCGTCGAGCGCAACCGGGATGCCTATCTGCTTTCGCCAGCGACCTTGCTCGATCGCTCGCTGGGGCGGCGGGTCCATCTCCGCCGCACGTCGCGCGCGACTGGCGCGGTGCGCGAGCATGAGGCGATGGTGCGTTCCGGCGCGGGTGGCGCGGTCGTGCTGGAGACGGCGGACGGGTTCGAGGCCCTGCGCTGCACCGGCCTTGCGGAAACGCCGGTCTATGATTCGGTCCCGCCGGAGCTTTCGGTGCACCCGACCCTTTCGGTCCGCGCCCGCGCGACGCAGCCGATCACCGCCACCGTCACCCTCTCCTATCTGTCGACCGGAATGGACTGGCAGGCCGATTATGTGGCGAACCTGTCCGAAGACGGCAGCCGAATCGACCTGTTCGCCTGGCTGACGCTGGCCAGCAGCGACGAGACCAGTTTCGTCGATGCGGACACGCAGGCGGTCGCCGGACGCCTGAACCGGACCAATGTCCGTGTCCCACCATCAGAAGGCCAGCCGCTCAACCTGCGATGCTGGCCGCAAGGCACGACCAGTGACATTCCGGAGGAAAGTTTCGATCGGGAGGACATCGTGGTCACTGGCGCCCGGCTCGAACGTAGTTTTTCGCTGGCTTCCTCGGCACCGCCCCCGCCACCGCCACCGCCCCCGCCTCCGCCCGCTCCTCCCGCCATACAGGCGGTTCAGGAGGAACTCGGCGATCTCAAGCTGTATCGCATTCCCGAGCCGGTGACGGTCGCCGCGCGCAGCCAGAAGCAAGTCGCGCTGATGCAGCGTGGCGGCGTGCAGGTGCGGACTATCTATCGTCAGACCCAGCATCTTGCCGGGGAAGGCTGGACAGGGGCGGCCCGCCGTTTCCTGGTCACGCGCAACCGGACGCAGGAGGGGCTTGGCTTGCCGTTGCCGGCGGGGCGCATCCGTCTATTCGGTGCGCACGGCGACCGGCCAATGCTGCTCGGTCAGGGCACAATCGTGGACCGTGCCGTCGGCGAAGATGTCGAGATCGATCTGGGCGAGGCGCCTGGTGTGCGCACCGAGACGACCCTCATGCTTCGCAAGGCCGGCCGGCGTGGTCTGCGCGATTATGTGCTGAGCGTGACCAACGACCGTGCCGAGCCGGTCGCGTTCGAGGCAGAGATTGTCAACGACGGTCTGGACGTGCGCGCTTCGTCGCGGCTTGCACGTCGCAACGGCCGGCCGCTTTGGCAGGTAACGGTCCCGGCCAACGGACGTGCCGAGCTGCGCTACAGCGTCCCCATATCTTCCTGATCAGCCTTGTTTCACTGGCCGGGGACGGTGATTCTCGTCCAGCGCGACGAAGGTGAACACGCCGTCCGTCACCTTCACTTCCTTGCGGCCCCGGTCCCGCGTCGCGATCACCTCAATGCGGATCGCGATCGAGGTCCGGCCGACCCGTTCCACGTCGGCATAGACCGAAATGAGGTCGTGCAGCAGGATCGGCGCGATGAAGGTCATCGCCTCGATCGCCACGGTGGCGACTGCGCCCTCTGCTTCGCGCGAGGCGACGATGCCGGATGCGATGTCCATCTGGGACAATACCCAGCCGCCGAAGATGTGGCCGTTGGAGTTGATGTCGCCGGGGGCGGGCGCAACCCGCAGAATCGGCTCTCTTCTATCGGTCATCATCCTGTCCCCCTTGCGCGGCATCCTCGTCATGCCCCGTGCGATTCGACAGAAAGACGAGTCCCATCAGTCCGGTCCCGACCAGTACTGTAAGTCCGACGCCGAGGATCGTCGCGATCACCATGTGCAGTCGAAGCGGCTCCCCGCTGCTGGCGATCCATGCCACCGACAAGAGAGCGACGACGAGCGCAAGCAGCGCCATCCTCGTCATGAAGGTACGATAGCGCGTCCAGGCCAAAGCGATGTCGTCGCGCGGCGCATCGATCTTGCGCGGAATGGGGTCGTGCCTGGGCATGGCTTCCATTTGGCCGCCGCTCATGGGATCATCAAGGGGCGAGTCGGCGTTTAGCCGGAGAAGGGTGGCAGAAGGAGAGGGAGCTTCGCCATGACGATCGCCGCGATAATGAAGACGAAGGGACCGGACGTCCTGACTGTCGGCATGGATTTGCCGGTGCGCGATGCGGTGGCTTTGCTCGCCGAGAAGCGAATCGGTGCATTGCCGGTGGTGCAGGGGGATGCGGTTGTCGGCATCATGTCGGAACGCGACGTGATCTATTGCCTCAGGAAAGAGGGCGCAGCGGCGCTCGACCGTACCGTCGGCGAACTGATGACCTCGCCGGCGATCACCGTCGAACCCGACAAGGAAATCATGGGCGCACTCTCGCTGATGACCGGAAGGCGGATTCGCCATCTGCCGGTGGTCGAGGATGGCCGGATCGTCGGCATCGTCTCGATTGGCGATCTCGTCAAATACCGACTCGACAAGATCGAGCAGGAGGCCGCCGCCATGCTCGATTATATTCAGAGCGTCTGAGTGACGGTCTGGCTCGGCCGGAGGATCGCGATGATCTCGTCGATCATCGGCCGCGCGAAGGTGAAAAGCAGGGTGCCGTAAGCGGCGGCGCCGAACGAAACGAGCGCTGCCAGACGTATCGGGCTGCTCAGTGGAGGCAGGACCGAATCGAGCACCGCCACCGCTATTGCCATCGCTGTCGCCGCGGCCAGACCGGGCCGCACCGCCGCCGCCAGCTCGCCCAGCCGCGTGCCGATCACGTGCAGCGACACGGTGACGGTCACGCACAGCAACGCCGCCATCCCGGCGAGCCAGGCCCAGGCGAGGCCGATGATTCCCCACTGCACGCCGATCAGGAAAGCAATGACCATCATGACCGCGCCGAAGGCACCGGTATAGACGGCCAGAGAGGGACGACCGAGCGCGTTGGTTGCCGGCGCGAACAGGATCTGGAGCGTCATCAGCGGCATCGCCAAAGCAAGGACCGGAATGACCGGGATCGTCTCCTCCCATTTGTCGCCGAGCACGGTCAGCACCAGAGGCTCGGCAGTGACGGCCAGTCCGAAATAGAAAGGGAGAGCAACCAGCATGATCAGCCGTGCCGTGTTGGCGAAAGCACCGCCCATCGCCGCCCGCCGCTTCTCCTGCATCCGTGAATAGGCAGCGAAGGCGACTTCGTTCAGCGGCGGCACGAACTTCGCGGCGAGAATCTGGGTGAGGAAGAGGCCGGTCGTGTAGACACCGAGCATATGAGCGTCGAGGGCCCGCCCGCCGATCACCACGTCCGACTGACTCTGCACGAACCAGCAGCACTGGACCAGCGTCATGGCTCCGCCATAGCGGGCCATCGCGCCGGCGCCCGCAAATCGGAAGCGCGGCCGGATCCACAATTTCGTAGCGATCGCGAAGCCGACAGCGCGTGCGAACCACAGTACCCCCGGCGCGGCCACCAGCGTCCACACGCCGAGCCCGCCGAGCGCGCAGCCCAAAGCGGTGAAGGCGCTCAGCACCGCCGCGATCAGATTGATCTGGCTCTGCCGTTTAAAGTTCATCTCGCGAACCAGCAGCGCGTTTCCGAGCGCGATGAAGGGTGTCGACAGGAAGAAGAGCGCCTGCACCCGAAGCAGATTCGCGACCATCGGCTGACCGAAGAATGCCGCAGCATAAGGCGCGAGGAGAAAGAGAATCACGGTGAGCGCGAGGTTCAGCATGATCAGCATGCCGAAGGCCTGCGCGATTCGGTGCCGGTCGATTCGCTCGGCCCTGACCAGCGCGCTGGCGAATCCCCACCCGTTGAACAGGTCGAGGAACGCGAGCACGGCGGTCGTCATCGCCACGACGCCGTAATCGGCGGGATCAAGAAGACGAATCACCAGGAAGGTGGCGCTCCAGGCGATGAGTTGGCCGACGATCTGGCTACCCGAACGCCAGAGGACCGCGCCTTTCACCTGCGCGGCGAATCCCGGCTCCCGTTCCTGTTCGCTGTCTGACACCGTCGTCCCACTCGCCATGCGCCAAACCGGGCGCCGGACAGGCGCTTAGCGCAGAGGGAGTTAAGCGGCGATTGAGGATTTTGCGGCAAAGGTGCTTGACGGGTCGGGTTCGGGCCGTCATATGGCCACCTCCGCAGCGGCAAGCCGAAAGGCAAGTTGCTGTTTTCTTTGAAAATTAGGTCGAAACGGCCGCGTGAAAGGGCTTTGCCTGATCATTCGGCCGCAGAACGATGCACCCTTCAGTGGTAAATCGTTCCGGTGCGGAAGGGCGTTCACTGGAAAGTGTCGCAATTCTGAAAAATAGGGTGTTGACGGTAGGAACTCTCCTACATATATGGCCCTTCACCGACGGGGCAGGGCGGTTGCCCAACCCCGTTTGCGTCTCACTTAACCGAAACCCGGTATCCCGGATAAAAACGGGATGGGGAGACGCGTCGGCTCTTTGACATTGTTGGTTTAGATGAAGGGACATGTGGGCGGCGGCCCCGGTTGCCGACAACCTCTGGGTGTCGGTGAATCGGTTAAATCAAGCCGTTCCTATATGTCCTCTTACATATCCACAGTAATATGTATTTGTGCAGGAACGGCTCCCAGAGATGCCGGCCTCCACCTCGTTATTCCACGGGGTGGTTGTCGATCATCAACTTGAGAGTTTGATTCTGGCTCAGAACGAACGCTGGCGGCATGCCTAACACATGCAAGTCGAACGAGACC
>CAYTMM010000095.1:0-10084 GCA_964438875.1 uncultured Sphingosinicella sp.
GAGCACGCAGATCGGTGCGGGATTGGTCAAGAACAGACCGAAGATCAGGGCGACAGCCGTCAGCGCCTGCTCGCCACCGGACAGCAGGGTCAAGGTCGAAAGCCGCTTGCCCGGCGGCTGCGCCATGATCTCCAGGCCGGCCTCCAGCGGATCGTCCGATTCGACCAGCTCGAGATGCGCCTGCCCGCCCTCGAACAGGGTGGTGAAAAGGCTGCGGAAATGGCGGTCGACATTCTGGAAGGCATCGAGCAGCCGGGCGCGGCCCTCGCGGTTGAGGCTGCCGATCGAGCCGCGCAGGCGGTGGATCGCTTGGCCCAGCTCCTCCCGTTCCGCTTGGCTGGCGAAACGATTCTCCTCGAGCTCGGTCAGCTCGCTCTCGGCGACGAGGTTGACCGGTCCGATCCGTTCGCGATCCTGCATCGCGCGCTCCAGCCGGGTCGATTCGACCTGGACGATCTCGACCGTCTCTTCCTCGAAGCCGACCCGTTCAGGCAGCAGGGGCGGTGGGCATTCGAATTTCTCGCCCGAAATGCGGCCCATCTCGATCCGCCGCGCATCCTGCGCTTCGGCCCGCGCAACGGCGCCGGCCCGCGCTTCGCGGCAGGCGGCGAGCGCCTCGCCGCCTTCGGTCAGCTTCGCCTCCGTCTCACGCAGTTTTTCTTCGCCGGCGCGTTCATGAGCGGCGGCAGCGCGGGCCGCTTCGGCCGCTTCGGCGGACTCGTCGATGAGCGCGGAGATGCGTTGCTCGAAATCGTCCGGCGCGTCGGCGAGTTGTTCGGCTTCCGCCTCGGCATCAGCGATGCGACGGCCGAACTCGGCGTCGCGCTTCTCGGCTTCGCGCGCGCGCGCCCGCCAGTCGGCCTGTTCTTTTCCCGCCGCTTCGGCACGCTGCCGGTCGGCGGCAACGGCGCGGGCATGGGTCGCGGCTTCGGCGCGAATGTCGGCCAGAGCGGCCTGTGCGGCTTCGGCGACGGCGCGCAGTTCGGCCACCTTTGCCTCGGTTGCGGCGGCATCGGGCAGGGTCGCCCAGAGCGATTCGGCTTCGTCGCGCGCCTTTATCGCGTCTCGAACGTCGGCGTCGGCGGTCTCCGCCCGCTCGGCCAGGCCGGCGCGCCGGACGTCGAGCCGCTCGATTTCCACCGTCGCGGCATCCTCGGCTCGCCCGGCCTCACGGATCGCGGCGGCGGCTTCCGATTGGGCGCGGCGCGCGGCATCGGCGGCAGCCCGGGCGCTATCCATGACCCTGAGGGCATCGGCGGTTCGCGTCTCCGCCGTTTCCACCGCACTGGCGGTGACCGGCATGGCCTGCTCGATCTCGGCGAGGCGGTTGACCCGGATCAGCCGTTCTGCGGCGGCGGCGCCAAGGCCGCTGGCGACATAGCCGTCCCAGCGCCGCAGCCTTCCGTCGCGCGTGACGAGGCGCTGGCCGACGGCGAGCACGATCTTGCCATCGTCATTTTCCACGACGCCGATCTGGCGAAGACGGCGCAGCAGAGCAGTGTGTGCTTCGACGTGATCAGCAAGACGGTCGCAGCCGCCCGGCAGCGGCGGATCGCCGGGCAGCGGATCGGCGCCGGCCCAGCGCCGCGGCCCGTCTTCGTTCAGCGCGGCGTCGAGATCCTCGCCCAATGCGGCGGCGAGCGCGCGTTCATAGCCCGCGGCGGCACGGACATGATTGATCGCGCGATCGCCGCCCGATGTTTCGACCGCCTTGATCAGCGCCTTCGCCTCGGACTGAAGCGTAGCCAAAGCCGCGCGGGCGGCGGCCGCTTCGGTTTCGGCGGCGTCGCGCGCTTCGGCGGCCTGCTGGCGTTCGTTCTCGGCCGCTTCGATGGCCGCACCGGCATCCGCGAGCCGCGCTTCGGCCGATTCGCGATCGCCGCGGGCCGTTGCCAGCGCGGACTGCAATGGCGCCGCATCGCCGAGTCCGGCGATTTGATCCCGAATGCGCTGCGCCTCGGCCTCGGTGCGCCCCAACTTTTGCCGCGCGGCGTCGAGCGCCGTCTGCGCGACGCGCGCCTCTGCCTGTTCGGCGGCCTGGAGCGCGCGAGCCTGCCCCAATGCGGTCTCCGCCGCGCGGGCGGAGTCTTCCTGCTCGACGGTGCGGATGTCGATCGTGCCGCGCCGGCTTTCGGCCTCGGCGAGCCGGGCGGCAATGCCGGCCAGTTCTTCGTCCAGCCGGGCGAGCGCCGCGGCGGCGTCATCGCGCAGCGCGGCCTCGCGTTCCCGGTCGGTGGTGAAAGTGCGCTGCCGGGCCGCCAGCTCGTCGATCCGGCGGCGGATGCCGTCCCGCTCGGTGCGCAGGGCGGCCAGCTTGTGGCCGAGCTCTGATGCACGCTCGCGCGCCGTTTCGGCGGCGCGGCGTTTGTCGGCCAGTTCGGTGGTGGCCTGCGTCTGCCAGGCGGCGGCGGCGCGTTGCGCCTCGGCCGCAATGCCGACTGCGGCCTCGGCGGCCTGCGCTTCCCGCTTGGCAGCGTCGGCCGCCGCAGCGGCCTCGCGCCAGCGCGCGAAGATCAGCCGGCCTTCCGCCACCCGGATCTGATCGGAAAGCTTGCGGTAACGTTCGGCGGCGCGGGCCTGGCGTTTCAGCGCGTTTGCGCGCAGCTCCATATCGGTCAGCACTTCATCGAGCCGCACCAGATTGGCCTCGGTCGCGCGCAGTTTCTGCTCGGCGTCCTTGCGGCGGACGTGCAGGCCGGAAATGCCGGCCGCTTCCTCCAGCATCATGCGCCGCTCGGTCGGCTTGGCGGCTATGACGGCGCTGATCCGCCCTTGGCTGACCAAGGCAGGGGAATGGGCGCCTGTCGCGGCGTCGGCGAAGAGCAGCGCGACGTCCTTGGCGCGCACGTCGCGACCATTGATCCGGTAGGCAGAGCCCGCGCCGCGCTCGATCCGGCGGGTCACTTCCACCTCGCCTGCAGGTGCGAAGCCCGCGTCGCCGCCGACATCGGCTTCCTGACGTTCGACCAGTAGCGACACCTCGGCGAAATCGCGCGGCGGACGGGTTGCCGTGCCGGCGAAAATCACGTCCTCCATGCCTGCGCCGCGCATCGACTTGGGGCTGGATTCGCCCATCACCCAGCGGATCGCCTCCAGCACGTTGGATTTGCCGCAGCCATTGGGACCGACGACGCCGGTCAGTCCGGGCTCAACGGCCAGTTCGGCCGGCTCGACGAAGCTCTTGAAGCCCGACAGCTTGAGGCGCTTTACCTGCAATGCGGCCCCCCAAAGCGCATCACCCGCTCCTCACCGTGCGGATCTCAGCAAAGGTTCGAGGCCCGCCCAATCGTGGACGCTGCCGGCAAGCCGCCCGTTGACCGCGAAGCTCGGTGTACCGGTAATGCCGAAATTGGCGCCGGTCTGACGCATCTGCACGATCCGGTCGAGTGCGGCCTGATCCGACAGGCACTGGCGTGCGCGCGATGCATCGACACCGTGGCGCGCGGCGATCTCGCCAAGCCCGGAAATTTCCACGACCCGGCGCATCGTGTCCAGCGGCTCCAACCCTTCCATTGCGCGGCGCTGTTCGGCCGGCATGTTCGCGATGCGGCCCATCCACTGTTCCTGATCGGCGAGGATGGCGTGGTTGAGCACGAAATAGTTTTCCGGCGTAGCGCACCGGCTGATCATCGCGGCGGCGAGATCGAGCCCGTTCAGGACGAAATTGCGATATTCGAGGCTGACCCGCCCCGACCGGACATAGGATTCGATCAATCGTGGTGAACCCTGCGCGGCGAACGCAGCGCACGCGGGGCAGGTGAGCGAGAAATATTCGACCACCTTGATTGGCGCTTGCGGATTGCCCATCCGGAAGCCGCCTTCCGGTGTGGCGGTAACGACCCGGCTCCAGTCACGCTGTGCCTGTTGCTGTGCCGGAGCAATGGCGGGCGTTGCGGCCAGCGCGGCACCCGCGATCGCGACGGCCAGAAGCCGGGCCCTCACATCAGCCGCCGATCGCTGCGCGCAGCAGCGGCTCGAGCGCGCGCCAGTCGGACACATTCTGCCGTTGGCCATTGATGAAGAAGCTCGGCGTGCCCTGAACCTGCTCCTCATTCACCGCGCGCGAGGTGCCGTCACTCAGCCGCTGCATTCCTTGCGGATCGGCGAGACAGGCGCTGAACCGCGCCTCCGGCATTCCGCGCCGGGCGAAGAAGGTATCGAGATCCATTGCGCGTGCCAGCGGTGCGACCATCTGCTCGGGCGGCAGCGCGCCGATGCGCTGCGCCTCGCCTTCGTCGATCGCCGACATCAATTCCTGCTGCTGCGAGAAAAGCTGCTCGATCGTGCGGAAATAGGCCGAGAGCGGCTGGCAGCGAGCCAGCACCGACATCGCCGCGTCGGGCGCGCTCAGCAGGAAGTGGCGGAACTCCCAGCTCACCTGACCGGATGCGACATAGGTGTCGCGCAACGCTTCGGACGCATCGTCTGAAAATGTCTTGCAGTGGGGACAGGTCATCGAGGCATATTCGACCAGTTTGATGGGCGCATCTGGATTGCCCATGCGGATGCCGCCCTCCGGCGTCTCGCTCACCACTTCGGCCCAATTGCCGTTGTCCGGGGCCGCGATCTGGGTAAGCGGCGCGGCACCATTGCCTGCCGCGGCGTTGAGATCCCCGCCGCCACTTTCGCCGCAGCCGGCAAGAACGAGGGCAAGGGCCGCCAGGCTGGCGCCGATCTGGATCTTCATTGCTTCTTCTCTCCACCAATTCTGCCGACGACCGGGATCGTCGTCACCACCGGCGTTCCATCGCCGGAGGAAAGGCCGCGCGCAAGCGATTCGAGACAGGCGCGCAACTCCGGATCGGCGACCGCGCGCAGGGATTCGCTCATTTCCACAGGGATCGGCCGGAGCGAAGGCGGCACTTTGCGCGGCTGCGTCTGCGCGGCGCGTACGATACCCTGGCGGAAGGCGATCCGGGCCACCGCCGCATAGCCGAAGAAGCGGTTGACCCGCTCGACGATCGCCGGCGCGACATGCTGCATCATCGGCGCATGCGCGCCTTCCACCACCAGGGTCAGCACGCCGTCGCTCTTCCTGCCCGGCGGGAAGCGGATCGATTCGGGCGAGGAGACGGCGGCGTAGCGCGCGCCCACGATCTCGCGCCAACGGCTGACGATCGAGGACTGGACGAAGCCGAAGCGGCGGAAGGCGGCGCCGCCCACTTCCGGCACCAGATCGCTGACCGCACGCATGCGACGCGCGCGTTCCGGCGCCGCCGATGGCTTCCTGCGCGTACCAGCCGGTTTCGTCATGGCGCGAAGCATGGCATAGGCAGCCCATGCCCGTCGATGCCTCGCAGGCGCTTTTGTGTTGGTATGCTGTGGATAAGCGACGCCTGCCCTGGCGCGCCGAAGCCGGAGCAGCATCCGATCCCTATCGAATCTGGCTGTCCGAGATCATGCTCCAGCAGACAACGGTGACGGCGGTGAAGCCTTATTTCGCCGCCTTTACAGCGCGCTGGCCGACTGTTTCGGCCCTGGCTACCGAAGAGGATGGCGAGGTAATGCGGGCGTGGGCAGGGCTCGGATATTATGCGCGCGCCCGCAACCTGCTCGCCTGTGCCCGGGCGGTGGTCGCCGATCATGGCGGGCATTTCCCCGACGATGAAGCCGCGCTGCTGAAGCTGCCCGGCATCGGCCCCTATACCGCCGCAGCCATTGTCGCGATCGCCTTCGGCAAGCGCGCGGTCGCGGTCGATGGCAATGTCGAGCGAGTGGTGGCGCGATTGTTTGCAGTTGAGGACCTGTTGCCCGGTGCGCGACCCCGTATCCGGGCGCTGACGGATGGATTGGTGCCGGACGAGGGCGCGGGGGATTTCGCGCAGGCGATGATGGACCTCGGCTCGGCGATCTGCACCCCGCGCAATCCCGATTGCCCGCTTTGCCCTATCGAGGCGCATTGTGCTGCGGCACGCACAGGCAATCCCGCACGCTATCCGGCAAAAGCGCCGAAGGCCACGAAACCGAAGCGTGACGGCGTGGCCTATTGGCTGGAGCATGACGGTGCGGTGCGGCTGGTGCGTCGTCCGAACCGGGGGCTGCTCGGCGGGATGCTGGCTCTTCCTGAAACGCCACCCGCCTCGGTGCCGTGGCGCGAGGCCGGATCGGTCGACCATGTTTTTACCCATTTCGCGCTGAACATGAAGCTGATGTGCGCGCGGACCGAAACGTGTGACGATGTCGGTGAAGAGGGGGTGTGGTGGCCGGTCGAAAGGATCGGCGAAGCCGGCTTGCCGACCCTGTTCACCAAGCTCGCCGCATGCGGGATCAGTTGGCGGGAGGCGGCATGAATAACCCTGGCTTTACTGGCGCCAGTCTTGATCGCGCCGATCATCTTCGGCTCGACAAGGAACGGCTGGCCGACATGATGGCCAATGGGGATGCGCGGCTGCTCGATCTTGCCGATCTTGATCCGGTGCTGGAGCCGGAAGGCGCGCTGCACTGGACGACATTTGCCGAAGCGCGAGCCGATGAGACGATCTTCCTCGGTCTCATCGACGGCGTGCCGCTCTTCGCGCCGCTGGTGCGCACAACGGCGATCGGCCGGCGTTCGTGGAACGTGATGCGGCTGATCGACCGGATGAACCCACGCGACGCGGCGATCTGGGGTGCGGCGCGCAGCCTCAACGAATGGCACAACAAGCACCGCTTCTGCGGCGTGTGCGGCACGGCGACGGAGACGTTCCGCGCCGGTTGGGGCCGGCAATGTCCAGGTTGCGGCGCGGAGCATTTTCCGCGCGTCGATCCGGTCGTGATCATGCTCGCCGAGCATGACGGCCGCGTGCTGGTCGCGCGGCAGCATCAATATCCGCCGGGCCGCTATTCCGCGCTGGCCGGCTTCGTCGAACCGGGGGAATCGATCGAGGAGGCGGTGGCGCGCGAACTTATCGAGGAAGCGGGATTGGCGGTGCGCGATGTCTCTTATGTCGCCAGCCAGCCCTGGCCCTTTCCCGGATCGCTGATGATCGCCTGTCTGGCGAAGGCGGACACGGATGAGATCGTGCTGGAAACGAATGAGCTGGAAGACGGTTTCTGGGTCGATCGCGCCGGAGTGCGGGCAGCGTTGGCGAATGCGCCGGATGCGCCCTTCCAGGCGCCGCCCGCGTTCGCGATCGCCAACACATTGCTGACCCACTGGGTTGATGAGGATGAAGAAGGGGACAGGGGATGAGAGCTATTCTGATCGGCGCTGGCATGGCGCTGCTCGCCGGTTGCACGACCAGCCAGGAGGACCGGCCGGCTGAACTGGCGGTGACATTGACGGGGTTGCAGGAAGTGCCGGGTCCGGGCGACCCGGACGGGACCGGCACAGCGCAGATTCGCGTTACGCCGGTCAATGGCCAGCTCTGTTGGAATCTGTATGTCCGCCAGATCGCGCCCGCCACCGCCGCCCATATCCATCGCGGTGCAGCGGGAACGGCCGGCCCGCCGGTGGTGACGCTGACCACGCCGGACGAGGCCGGACGCAGCCAGGGTTGCGCGGCGATCGGCCAGGAACTGGCCCGCGAGATCGCTTGGCGCGGCTATGATTTCTATGTGAACGTCCACAATGCCGAGCATCCGGCCGGCGCGGTCCGTGGTCAGCTGCGCGGAACGGTGATCAGGCCGCTGCCGCGTCAGCGGGACCGGTAGGCTTTCGCCTTTTCCGCGGTTTCGGCGCCGCCCGCACCACCTCGGCGTCGACAGTGACGTTCGTGCGCTGCAATCCTTCCTCGAGCCCGTCGAGGAAGCGGCGCAGGCCATTGATCGCCGCCGTCCGCAGCGTCTCGCCCAGATGCTCCGCGTCGATGCTGATCCGGGCGCCGAACTGCCGCGCTTCCTCGCGCGCGTCCGCTGATGCCTCGCGGGCGGCGCGCTGGCCGCGCGCGGCGGTCGCCGCCGCGGCGGAGGCGAAAGCGCGGAACGAATCGCTCTGCGCCATCTTCACCACTTTCTTCGCCCGCTTGCGGACCTTCTTGGGAATCTCGACGCCACCGACGCGCTTGGGAATTTTCACCTTGGCCATGAGTCGATCTCCTCGTGTATTAGATACATAATACACGAGGAGATCGATTTCAAGCGGCTCCGGAGAAGCGCAGCGCGTTGACCCGCTTCACGCCGGGCAGCGCCTTCAGTCGCTCGACCAGATCGCTGCCGATATGGCCGTCCACCGAGACCAGCGCCACCGCTTCGCCACCCACGTCGCGGCGGCCAAGATGGAAGGTGGCGATATTCACCTCCGCCTCACCCAGCGCGGTGCCCAGGCGTCCGATGAAGCCCGGCTTGTCCTCGTTGACGAAATAGACCATCTCGCCCGCCAGATCAGCTTCGACCGCCACGCCAAACATGTCGACAAGGCGCGGGGAGGCATTGCCGAACAGGGTGCCGGCGACGGTGCGCGGGCCGTTGGCGGTCGCGGCGGTGACGCGCAGCAGCGTGTGATAATCGCCCTCCCGCTCATGGCGCACCTCGCGAACCTCCAGCCCGCGCTCCTTTGCGAGGAAGGGCGCATTCACCATGTTCACCGTGTCCGAATAAACCTGCATCAGCCCGGCGAGCACGGCGGCGGTGATCGGCTTCTGATTGAGCTCGGCCGCGGCGCCTTCGACCTCGATCGAAATGCGCTGGACATTGTCGCCCTCGACCTGCCCGATCAGCGAGCCGAGCTTTTCGGCCAGCTCCATATAGGGCTTCAGCTTCGGCGCTTCCTCGGCGCTGAGCGATGGCATGTTGAGCGCATTGGTGACGCCGCCCTTCATCAGATATTCGGACAGTTGCTCCGCGACTTGTAGCGCGACATTGACCTGCGCCTCTGTCGTCGACGCGCCGAGATGGGGCGTGGCGACGAGGTTGGGCGCGCCGAACAGCGGATTGTCCTTCGCCGGCTCCTCGACGAACACATCGAGCGCCGCGCCCGCGACATGCCCGCTCTCCAGCGCCGCCTTCAATGCCGCTTCGTCGATCAACCCGCCGCGCGCGCAATTGATGATTCGCACGCCCTTCTTGGTCTTGGCCAGATTCTCGGCCGACAGAATGTTGCGGGTCTGATCGGTCAGCGGTGTGTGCAGCGTGATGAAATCTGCGCGCGCGAGAAGATGATCCAGCTCCACCTTCTCGATGCCGAGATCGAGTGCACGCTCCGGGGTCAGGAAGGGATCGTAGGCAACCACCTTCATCTTGAGGCCGATCGCGCGATCCGCGACGATCGAGCCGATATTGCCCGCGCCGATCAGCCCAAGCGTCTTGCTGGTCAGCTCGACGCCCATGAAGCGGTTCTTCTCCCACTTGCCGGCCTGGGTGGAGGCGTCGGCGGCCGGCAGGTCGCGGGCGACGGCGAACATCAGGGCGATGGCGTGCTCGGCGGTGGTGATCGAATTGCCGAACGGCGTGTTCATGACGACGACGCCGCGCGCGGTCGCCGCCGGAATATCGACATTGTCGACGCCGATGCCGGCCCGGCCGATGACCTTGAGGTTGGCGGCTGCCTCCAGCAGGTCGGCCGTCACCTTGGTGGACGAACGGATGGCGAGGCCGTCATATTCTCCGATGATCGCCTTGAGTTCGTCCTTGGTGAGGCCGGGCTTCTCGTCCACCTCCACGCCGTTGGCGCGGAAGATATCGGCGGCGTTTGGGTCCATTTTGTCGGAAATCAGGACTTTGGGCATTTCGGTTTCCTTGGAACTGGAGCGCTCCTGAGCAAACAGGAGGCCAGATTTCGCGTTCGGGCAGCGCTCCTGCATGCGCAGGAGCAAGGGGGCGTCAGGATGACTTGGCGGTCTCGTAGGCCCAGTCGAGCCAGGGCCCGAGCGCCTCGACATCGGCGGTATCGACCGTGGCACCGCACCAGATGCGCAGGCCCGGCGGCGCGTCGCGATAGCCGGCGATGTCATAGGCGGCGTCTTCTGCCTCGAGCAGCGACGCCATCTTCTTGATGAAAGCCTCGTCCGCACCTTCGACCGTCAGGCAGATGCTGGTCGTCGAGCGGCTGACCGGATCGGCGGCGAGATGGCCGAGCCAGTCGCGCGCCGCGACGATAACATCGATCGCGGCCGCATTGGCGTCGCTGCGCGCGATCAGGCCGTCGAGCCCACCCAGACCCTTCGCC
>CAYTMM010000096.1:0-9369 GCA_964438875.1 uncultured Sphingosinicella sp.
CTGCGACCCTCTGCTCCCAAAGCAGATGCGCTACCAGGCTGCGCTACTCCCCGACCCAATCGATCGGCCTTCTGGTGGGCCCGGCAGGATTCGAACCCGCAACCAAGCCGTTATGAGCGGCCGGCTCTACCATTGAGCTACAGGCCCATCCCGAAGCCGGCGCCGCGATAGCCGAGCGGAAGCCGCAACGCCAGCCTCGCAAACGCGCCGACTCAGTTCCCTTCTCTCACTCCGGCATCTACCGGCGATTCGCTTTTTGCCGGCAGGTCCAAAACGATCCGCGTTTCGCCGATGTCGAGACCGCCGCCCACGGCTTCGGCGAGATTGCGGACCAGCCGGAGCGCGAAGCCGAGTCCCAATACCGGCGCGGCAGGCCAGTCGCCGTCCGGACTGTAGCCTGGGTCGAGCAGTTCCGATTCCACGACACCGGCAATCACCCGGGGGCGGCCAAGCGACAGCCGCAGCAGCGGCTGTTCGGCAAGCTGCGCGAGAGTCAGCGTGGCGGTCAGTTTTTCCCCCTTCCCGGCCAGACCGATCGTGGCGGCAAGAAGCCGAGCGATCATGCGCTCCGCGGCGGCCGGTGCGGCATCGGCGAGCGGCAGATTCGGCATGATATCCAGCGCAAGGCGGGCCCCGCGATCGGCAGCGATCCGCGCATAGGATTCGTGCAGCCGCGTCACCAGGGTGGCCGCATCCGTCACCTTTTCGTCGAGTTCGAGGCGGTTCGAATCGATCCGCGCCGCCGTGTCGAGATCGTCGACTGCCGAAAGAAGTCCTCTGGCCTGGGCCATGATATCGGCGGCACGGTTGCGATAACCGGCGGCAGCCGGCCCCAGATACTGGCCCTCGATCATTTCGGAAAAACCGATGATCGCATTGAGGGGCGTGCGAAGTTCATGAATAAGTTGCCGCAGCGCATCGGCGGGAAAGGGCGTGCCGAAAACGCCGACGCCTTCCGGAGTTCCGGCGATCTCGTCCAGCCGCGGCCGCCGCGCGGTGCCGCGATAACCCAGAAAATTGCCGCGTGCCGGATCGAAAAAGGGCACACCTGAAATACGCCAGTCGCCGGATGCAGCGCCCTCCCCCGCCACACGGAACCGCGCGTCGCGGAACGATGCCCGTTTCTCGAACGCGCCAGCGGCCTGTCCGTCCACGCCAAACGAGGCCGGACCGGCGATCGCGGCAATCGTCTGACCGATCAACGCACCGCGCGGCGCGCCCTCCACCCACCGGATCGTGCCGTCACCGCTTGTCTCCCAGCGGAATGAATCCGCACTGTCCTTCGCAGCCCCGCCGTCGATGTCATCCGGCAGGATAGGCGGCGGCGTTTCTGCTTTCTGACGGCGGAACGCCTCGATCCGCTCGACCAGCTCGCGAATCTGGGACTCCCCCTGCTCCGGTTCGGCATCGGACGGCGTGGCGACGCTGCCCGCAAGCGCGAAATCGCTGGAGCCGAAAGCAGCCAGCGCCTGCTCCACTTCCGGCGGGAGATCGCGCCGGTGCCGCAGCAGCGCGCGGCCCGGCGGCGCCAGCCGGGGCAGAACGCTCAGCCATTCGTCCGCCGTCAGCCGCGCCCCGGTCATCAGCGGCGCGGCGATGGCGGGATTGTCTTCGGCAAAGCAGACGACGAGGTCAGGCGCGACGGTGCGCCCGGTAAGAGTTTCAGCGATGTGCCGGCGGGTCACGCTATCGACCTCGGCGCGATGCTGACGGACGAAGGCAAACGCACGCTCGACAAAGGGATTTCCGGCACCATAGCGATACTGGGCAAGAAGATCGACCAGCTGGCGCCATTGCGCGGTCACGCGGCCGGGTCGGTCTCCCGGCTGCGCAAGCACAGTCTCGATCCTGTCGTCGTAACGCATGCCCTTCCCGCTTCCCGCCAGCTCACTGTCCGACTAGCCGGAGCCGGACACACGGGAAAGGGTACAATCCGATGCGTCCCGATTTGCGACGGGACGTTCCGAAATCAGCCCGGGCGCCGCTCCAGCCAGATCAGCCAGAATGCTGCCAGATCCGCGCGCGATCCGCTCACAGCACGAAACGCCGATTCCGCCTCGCTGCGTTGCCCGGCGTGGGCAAGCGCGGCACCGAGGCGCGTATTGATCAGATCGGCATCGGCGCCGCTTTTGCCGAGCGCCGCGCGATAAAGCGCGGCCGCTTCGGCATATTGACCATAACCGGCAAAGGCGTCGGCCAGTCCGATCGCAGGACGCGCCTGGGCAGATGCAAGCGCCGCCGCGCGCTGGCCGGCAAGAGCGGCCCGATCTTCGGCAACGGTCCCGTTGGCGCGGCTCAGCAGTTCGCTATGCGCTCCGCCGGCACGCAGCTTGCCGCGCGACAAGCCTTCGTCCAGAACCGCTTTCACCTCGCCGGGCAAACCGGCTCGATTGAGTTGATCCGCATACTCCACATAATCGGCCTCGCTCTCCAACGCGCCGGCGGCGCGCATCAGCCGGCGCGTATCGAGAGTGAGCTGAGGGTCGTCGGCAGTGCTGAGCTGCCGATAGATCAGCAGCGCATCGCGCCAGTTCGTCGCGCTCGGATAGGCGTTCAAGAGCTGGCGGGACGCCGCCATTGATTCCTGCGGCTGGCGCGTTTCATAGGCCATCGCCAGCATGCGACGGTAAAGCTCCTCCGGAGCGGCCTGACCACTGGCAGTGGACACCTCAAGAGCGCGCTGGAACAAGGCGCGCGCTTCATCGCCCTTGTTGAGCCTCAGCTTGATCTGCGCAAGCAGGGTGATCCGCTGCACGTTATTGGGGTCGCTTTCGAGCAAGCGGGTCAGCGGTACTTCCGCGGCCGCCCAGTTCTGCGCCTGGATCGCGAAATCCGCCTGAACGCCAAGCAGCGCGCCAATCGTCTCGTCCGGGGCAGCACCGCTGGCCACCATCGCATCGACGCCCTGCGACTGGAGTTGCGTGCTCTGCGTTCCCCGGCCGACTGCGAGCTGAAGCTGGCCGATTACGTATCGGGCGTAGGGGCTTTGCGCGGCAGCTTGTGCGGCGGGAAGACCGGCACTGGCCGTCGCCCAGTCTTCAGCCTGGACAGCCTGCACGACCGGCGCGATCGCCGCGCTCTCTTCACGACTGAGCGTACCGCCGCCGCTCTGCTTGCTTTGCTTGCCGGAGCGTTGAGCATCGGCCGAACCGGCGAACATCGAAGCCGCGGCGCCCAGCGCGACGACGGCCGCCAGAGTGGTGAAGGGCTTGTTCATCTACGATCATCTCCTTTGTGCGCGATGCTACGCGCCGAGTTCGTTTCGGTTCCCGTCATGCGGCCGGACGGGTGAGCCAGGCGCGCCAGAATCCCGCCAACTCGGTGCGCGTACCGGTGATCGCGGCCAGCGCGGCCTCAGCTTCGGCGCGCTGGCCGGCCAGCGCAAGCGCCGCAGCGAGGCGGCTATTGACGAGATCCGCATCTTCGCCGCCTTTCTGCAATGCGGCGCGATAAAGTTCGATGGCCTCGGCATATTGGCCGAAACCGAAATGTGCATCGCCGGCGGCGAGCGCAGCGGCGCCAGTCGCGGCAGCCAACGCCTGGGTCCGGGCACGGGCCAGCCCCGCGCGCGCCTGTGTCGCGCTGCGGTTGGTGCTGGCGATGAGCTGACGCACCTGCGCCTCGTTGGCGTCGAGCATCGTGCGCGACACAGCGTCGTCGAGCAGCGCCTTCGCTTCGCCGGACAGCCCCGCGCCCTCGAACGCGCGTGCGGTTTCAAGAATATCACGTTCTCCGGCCACGCCGCCGCTCGCGCGGGCAAGCCGCCTTATATCAAGCTCCAGCGCCGGATCGCCGGCGGCAAGCTGCCGATAGACGTAGAGTGCGTCGCGCCAATTGGACGGTGTCGGATACGCCGCGACCAGACCGCGCGCCAGCGCGATACCCTGCGGCGCCAGCCGCCCGTCGAACGCCAGCGCCAGACCGCGCAGATGCCAGCTTTCCGGCGCCGCCTGGCCACTCGCCTGCTGAACCTCGATCGCGCGCTGGAACAAGGTTACGGCCGCCTCACGGTCACCGATCCGCGCCTTGTACTGCGCATAATCAGCGATGGCGGCCGCATTGTTGGGCTGCAGCTCGACGACCCGCCCCAGCAGCCGGTCCGTGCCCTGATAATCGTTGGTGCTGTAGGTGCGGCTCGCCTGCACGGCGAGCAGGCTGGCCAATTCCGAGCCCTGCGGAACGCCGCTAGCGACAAGCGCGTCGATTGCCTGGTTCTGCATCTGCGCGTCGCCGCGCGCGCGGCCGATCTGGAACTGGAGATTGCCGAGTGCATAACGCGCGGCGGCACTCTGCGCTGCGCTGCGCGCGGCAGCCAGCGCGGCGTCCTGCGCGGCGTGATCCGCGCCGCCGGCGGCGATCTGGAGCGCCTGCAACGCGGCGTTCTCTGCCTGGGTGACGGTCAGCGTGTGGCTCTGCGCATTGACGGCGGACGGAACCAGCGCGGCGGATGTGGCGAGAAGGGCGGCCAGCGCGATCCTCGAAACCGTCATCAGAAGAATTCCCCTCAAAATTCGTGCCCTCGCAGGCGAATCCCACAAAGGTCGCTTGCCTAGCGGGCCGGCTTCTACCGTTAACGGCTCCGGCTTGCTAGGGGGCGGGCAATGAACCCGGCTTGAACCGCGCCGAAGCGAAAAGGACGCGAAATCAGGCCGGTGGCGCTCCGTGCCGCCCACCTTCATCTGGATCCTGCCTGAATGCTCTTCGCGCGCGTACGCGCGCGCACGCGGGGTGGCGTCCTCTCGTGCCATGGGCTAGGGGTCTGCCTTCGCCGGCGCGTGATGCGCCTTATCCATGTCTCACCGATCCAGGAAACAGAAACTTGGCCAGCGCACCGCCGACCATCGAACCGTCGGACATTTCTCCCATCTCCATCGTCGAGGAGATGAAGACCTCCTATCTCGATTATGCCATGTCGGTGATCGTCGCCCGCGCGCTGCCGGACGTCCGAGACGGGCTGAAGCCGGTGCATCGGCGCATTCTCTATGCCTGCCAGGAAGGCGGCTTCGTCGCCGGCCGACCCTATCGCAAGTCCGCCAAGATCGTCGGCGACGTGATGGGCAATTACCATCCGCACGGCGACAGCGCGATCTACGACGCGCTCGCCCGCATGACCCAGGATTGGTCGCTGCGCGTGCCGCTGATCGACGGCCAGGGCAATTTCGGATCGATGGATCCCGATCCGCCCGCCTCCATGCGCTACACCGAGGCGCGTCTCAATCGCGTCGCGATGACCCTGCTCGACGATCTCGACAAGGACACTGTCGATTTCACGCCCAATTACGACGCCTCGCGCGAGGAGCCGCAGGTCCTGCCCGCGCGCTTCCCCAACCTCCTGGTCAACGGCGCCGGCGGCATCGCGGTCGGCATGGCGACCAACATCCCGCCTCACAATCTCGGCGAGGTGATCAGCGCCTGCAAGGCCTATATGGACGATCCGGCGATCACCGTCGAAGGGCTGATGGAGCATATCCCGGCTCCGGATTTCCCGACCAAGCCCCTTATTCTCGGCCAGGCCGGCGCCCGCGCCGCCTACCAGACCGGTCGCGGCTCGATCATGATGCGCGCGCGCCACGAGATCGAGGAAGGCCGGGGCGACCGCCGCTCGATCGTGCTCACGTCCATCCCCTTCCAGGTCGGCAAGTCCGGCCTGGTCGAGAAGATCGCCGAGGCAGCGAAGGAAAAGCGGATCGAGGGTGTCAGCGACATCCGCGACGAATCCAACCGTCACGGCGTGCGCATCGTCATCGACCTGAAGCGCGATGCCACGCCCGAAGTGGTGCTGAACCAGCTCTGGCGGCACACGCCCGCGCAATCCTCCTTCCCGGCCAACATGCTCGCCATTCGCGGCGGGCGGCCGGAAACGCTGAACCTGCGCGACATCATCGCCAGCTTCGTCAAGTTCCGCGAGGAGGTGATCACCCGGCGCGCCAAGTTCGAGCTCGCCAAGGCGCGCGACCGGGCGCATCTGTTGCTTGGTCTCGTCATCGCCGTCACCAATCTCGACGAAGTGGTGCGGATCATCCGCGACTCAGCTTCCCCCGCCGAAGCGCGCGCCGCTTTGCTCGCCCGCGAATGGCCGATCGCGGAGATCGCGCCCTATATACGGCTGGTCGAGGCGATCGAGACGGAGATTTCGGGAGACTCCTACCGTCTGTCCGAGCTGCAGGTGCGCGCGATCTTGGAGCTGCGCCTCCACCGCCTCACCGCTTTGGGCCGCGACGAGATCGCCGGCGAATTGCGCGAGCTCGCCACCTCCATCGGCGAATTGCTCGAAATCCTTGGCGACCGCGCGAAGCTCTACGCCGTGATGCGCGAGGAGTTCGACGAGATCGCGGCCGCCTATGCCACCCCGCGCATCACCGAGATCGCGCCGGCTGCGGATGGCATCGACGACGAGGACCTGATCGAGCGCGAAGACATGGTCGTGACCGTGACCATGCAGGGCTATATCAAGCGCACCACCCTCGACACCTTCCGTGCCCAGGGGCGCGGCGGCAAGGGCCGCGCCGGCATGGCGACCAAGGAAGAGGATGCGATCACCGAACTGTTCGTCACCTCGACGCACAATCCGGTCCTGTTCTTCTCGACCCTTGGCCGGGTCTATCGCATGAAGGTCTGGCGCCTGCCCGAAGGCGGGCCGGCCACGCGCGGGCGGCCGCTGGTGAACCTGCTGCCGCTGGCCGAAGGCGAGACCATCTCCACCGTCCTGCCGCTGCCGGAGGACGAGGCAGACTGGGGCAAGCTCCACGTGATGTTCGCCACGGCCAAGGGATCGGTTCGGCGCAATTCGATGGATGCCTTCACCAACGTTCCGTCCAACGGCAAGATCGCAATGAAGTTCGAGGGCGAGGATGAAGACGACCGGCTGATCGGCGTCGCACTGCTCGGCGAGGAGGATGATGTGCTGCTCGCCACCCGCCAGGGCAAGGCGATTCGTTTCCGGGGCGACGATGTGCGCGAATTCCAGAGCCGCAACTCGACCGGAGTGCGCGGCATCCGCCTCGCCAACGAGGGCGACGAGGTGATTTCGCTTTCGATCCTGCACCGCGGCGGCATGCAGAACCAGGAGGAGCGCGAGGACTATCTGCGTTTCGCGCCCTGGAAGGCGGAGAAGGAAGGCGCGCCCGAAATGGCGGCCGAACGCTTCGCCGAACTGGCGGCGCGCGAGCAGTTCATTCTCACCGTCTGCGCCAATGGCTATGGCAAGTTGTCCTCGGCCTACGAATATCGCCGCACGGGGCGCGGCGGCCAGGGCATCACAAATATCGACAATATCCGCCGCAACGGCCCCGTCGTCGCCAGCTTCCCGGCGATGCAGGCCGATCAGCTTATGCTGGTCACCGATCAGGCCAAACTCATCCGCATGGGACTCGAAAGCCTGCGCGTGATCGGCCGGGGCAGCGCCGGCGTGCGCCTGTTCAACGTCGCCGACAACGAACATGTCGTCAGCGCGGCGCGGATCGAGGAAGGCGACGGGGACGATGGCGAGGGCATGCCTGAAAATACAGGAAATGGATCGAACGAATCGGGTGTTTGAAATGCCGCAAGGAGGACAACCCGAAGAAAACGGGCCAAGCGTTTCGGTACGAACCGTCGTCATCGCGGCGCTGATTGCATCAGCGTTGGCGGGGCCGATATGTGTCGCTCTCATCGCCCTGAGCGAGCTCCTCCTTTCCAGTCAAGAATCGGCGGCTCTCCCCCCAATGGGATTCGGAAATTCTCGTTTTGGCGATTCCATTTGGCTTCGCGATCGCCATTATTTCTAATCTCGTTGGTTGCGCGTTGTTGGCGGCACTCGCCAACGAGAATCGGGCGTTTTTCCGCATTTCGATATGGGCGGCGACCGGAGTTGTTATGGGCCTTGCGATCTCAGCCTACATGGGGGCCGTGTTCGAAGATGCGATTGTTTCAGCGATCCTCATTGGAACCGCGTTTGTCTCCGCCCTGATCTGCCGCGCCTGCATCGGATTGGCGCTGGCCGGAAAGATATGATCTTCGCAAGGCCGGGCATCTACTCGTCGGCGAACCAAGGGGCGATCAGGGGTAAAGGTCCACCGCCTCCGCATCCGGCATCACCGCCTCGCGCAACAGAGTGCGGTGGCAATGCGCCGGATCGCGCTCGAAGCAGAGCAAGGCGGAGGGTTTTTCCTCGGCGAACGCATTCAGTTGCGCCGCGTCCGCGGCGGCCTCGGGGGTTTCGAGCTGTGCCGCATAAACGCGCGCCATCTCCCTGAACCGGCGCTTGCGCGCCGCCTCGCGGCCCTCGGGCGGAGTGCCGAGCGCCTTCAGCAGTACATAGTCGATCCCGGCCTCCTTGAGACCCGCCGTCAGCACGTTCTTCGAAAAGCCCGGCTTACGCGACAGCGGCACGGCGCGCACGTCGATCACGCGCTCGACGCCGGCCGCCTTGAGCGCCGTGATCAGTTCGGCCTGCGTCGCGCCCTCATAGCCGATGGTGTAGATGCGCATGGCGTCCTCCTTGCCACTCCCGTCATTCCCGCGAATGCGGGAACGCGCTTCTGCTCTCATCTTTCTGCGCGATCCCTGCGTCGCCGCGCGCGAATGTGAAGGGCATTCGCGGGAAGGCGGAACAGGACATAGCTGGATTCCAGCTTTCGCCGGAATGACGATTATGGTCTTGGGGGCCTATGACCTACGATATTCACATCATCGGCGGCGGGCTTGCCGGGTCGGAAGCCGCATGGCAGCTCGCCGAGGCCGGCGTGAAGGTCCGCCTGTCCGAAATGCGCGGGTCCGGCGATATGACGCCGGCCCATCACACCGATGGACTCGCCGAGCTGGTCTGCTCGAACAGCTTCCGTTCCGACGATGCCGAGAACAATGCCGTCGGCCTGCTCCATGCCGAGATGCGGGCGCTCGGCTCGATCATCATGGGCTGCGGCGACGAACATCGCGTCCCCGCCGGCTCGGCGCTGGCGGTGGACCGGGACGGCTTCTCGGATGCGGTGACGGCGAAGCTGGCCGCCCATCCCAATGTCGAGATCGTCCGCGAGCGGGTGGACGCCCTGCCCGCTGCCGGCCTCACCATCGTCGCCACCGGCCCGCTGACCGCCGCGCGCCTCGCGGAATCGATCGGCGGCGCGACCGGCGCGGACGCCCTCGCCTTCTTCGACGCCATCGCGCCCATTGTGCATCGCGACACGATCGATATGGACATCTGCTGGAAGGCGTCGCGCTGGGACAAGGGCGAAGCCGACTACATCAACTGCCCGATGACGAAGGAGCAGTACCTCGCCTTCCACCAGGGCCTGCTCGACGGCGAGAAAACCGAGTTTAAGGAGTGGGAAAAGGACACGCCCTATTTCGAGGGCTGCCTGCCGATCGAGGTGATGGCGTCGCGCGGCGTGG
>CAYTMM010000097.1:0-9230 GCA_964438875.1 uncultured Sphingosinicella sp.
CGGACTGCGCGCTCGCCGCATCGGCCAGAGCGGTGGTCGCCGTGGTCTGCGCGGCTGTGACGCCCGCATTGGTCGCGAACAGTTGCGCGCCGGTCACCGCGTCGCTGCTCGTCGCGTTCACCGCGCCAGCCCCCACCCGCGTGATCACCCGCGTCAGCGTGTCGTTGCCAACCGATACCGTATCCGCCGCGCTCGTCACCGAGCCACGGCCCAGGGCAACGGAATTGGCGAAGGTCGCTTGCGCGCTCTCGCCAAGCGCCGTGGCGTTGTTCGCCCCTGCGACACTGTTCGCACCGAGCGCGGTCGTATTGGGCTGGTTGGCGGCTATGGAAGCCCGTGCGTTGAAACCTATGGCAGTCCCATTCTCGTTGTTTCCGCCATAGAGAAGTGCAGCGTCCGGATTGCCATCCGAATCAAAACGCCATTCGCCTCCCACAGTCGCAAAGCTGCCGATCGCGACGCCTCCCGGCCTCTGGGCCAGCGCATAGGCCCCGAAAGCGGAGCTGCCTTCTCCGAAAATGCTGACATATGCAGAATAGCCAACCGCTGTGCTTCGGACGTCGCCGGCCTGCGCTTCGACACCGATCGCGGTGCCCTGGCTATTCGCTCTTGCGTTGACACCACAGGCGAATGGATCGGTTCCCACGCCGAATGAGCCGCCGTTTGTGCCGTCCTCTAGTAGACATGTGACTTGGGCCCCGGCTGGCGTTGCCAGTGCGATGCCGAGCGCGACCGGCGCGCTGGCGATGAGAAGCCTGGACAGTCCGTTGATGCGCATGATGTTCCCCCCTCACATTCGCGATGTCGGTCCGGGCGGAGGCCCGGCATATGCCGCCATTGCGATTCCGGAGGGGAGGCTATCGCGCCGTGCAGCGCGATGTGTACTCAAGCTTGATATCTAGTGGATTGGCAGCATGATCGTGAATTCGCGCCTGTCGTCCGGCTGGAGATGGCGCGGCATGTGATGCAGCTCGATCGCCGGATCGTTGGTCAGCGGATAGCGCTTTTGTCGGAGGCAGGCGCCCAGTTCGTCATAGGCGGCGGCGATATCGCCTGGCGGGCCTGAGAAGGACATGCAGGCATAGCGGCCGGGGCGGGTCTCGATGATGTCCAAGCCGTCCATCGTCGCCGATCCGGGCGACCAGTCCGGCCCGGCGGGCACCGTCATCGCGCAATCGTAACGCGCCTTGCCTGCTGGCGTCGTGCGCGGATCCTCGAACATCAGGCCGAGGTAGAGCGGCTTGCCGCTGATCGCCGTGCGGGGGAGGGCCGCCATGAAATCCGCCCAGTAATCGGGCACGTTGTCGAGATCGCCGACATAGCGGCGCACGATCAGCCGGAAGCTTTCGATCTCGCGCAAGGCGATACGCTGGCCCGCGCCGGATGCGGCGACTTCACGCCCGGCGGCCAGGAAGGCTCGGCGGTAGGCAGAGGGGGCCGCGCCGTGAAAGGCCTTGAACGCGTTCACGAAGGCGGTGCGGCTGCGAAAGCCCGAATCCTGGGCGATGGTGATCGTCGGGTCCGGCGTCCAGCGCAACCGGATGCCGGCGGAGATGAGCCGCATCCGCCGCACATAACCTGCCGGCGTTTCTCCGGTCTGGCTGAGGAACAGGCGATGGAAATGATGGAGCGACAGGCCGAGTTCGGCAGCGACGTCGGCGATCAGGACGGTCTCGTCGAGCCGTTGTTCGAACAGCCGGATAGCACGCAGAATGCGGCTGTCGGCGGCAGCTCCCGTTTCGTGCATAGCCTTGTGCACTGCCCTCATCAGACGGGACTGTCGCGCATAATCACGGCGATCTCCAGCAGCGCCGCGTTCGCTGTCGAGGGGATAACCACGTTGTCCTGAACGAAAAAGGGCGGCCCGTCGCCGGACCGCCCAATTTCTTGGCCTGGGGACCGCTTAGCGCTTCGAGAACTGGAAGGAGCGGCGGGCCTTGGCCTTGCCGTACTTCTTGCGCTCGACCACGCGGCTGTCGCGGGTCAGGAAGCCGGCCTGCTTGATCGTCGTGCGCAGCGCCGGCTCGTAGCGGGTCAGCGCCTGCGAAATGCCGTGCTTGACCGCGCCGGCCTGGCCGGAAAGTCCACCGCCGACGACGGTGGCGACGACGTCATACTGGCCCTCGCGCCCGGCAAGGCCGAACGGCTGGTTGATGACGAGGCGCAGCGTCGGGCGCGCAAAATAGACGGTCTGGTCGCGGCCGTTGACCACGATCTTGCCCGAGCCCGGCTTCAGCCAGACGCGGGCGACGGCATCCTTGCGGCGGCCGGTGGCATAAGCGCGGCCCTGCTTGTCGAGTTGCTGCTCGCGCAGCGGCGTGACGGAGGCTTGCGGCGCGACCGGAGCAGCGGCTTGCGGCGCTTCCGCCGGAGCGGCTTCGGCCTCGGCGGCGGGCGCTTCGGCCGGGGCCTCGGCGGCCGGCGTTTCGGCCGGGGCTTCGGGCTCGGCCGTCAGCTTGGCGAGATCGGAAAGGGACTGGCGATTGTCGGACATCAGGCGCCCACCTTGTTCTTGCGGTTCATGCCCGCGACGTCGAGGGTTTCGGGGTTCTGGCCGCCGTGCGGATGCTCGGTGCCGTTATAGAGGTGCAGCGCACGCATCTGATCGCGCCCCAGCGGCCCGCGCGGGATCATCCGCTCGATCGCCTTCTCCAGCACGCGCTCCGGGAAGCGGCCTTCCAGCACCTTGCCGGCGGTGATGCCCTTGATGCCGCCGGCATAGCCGGTGTGCTTGTAATAGATCTTGTCGGCCAGCTTCTTGCCGGTGAACTTCACCTTGTCGGCATTGATGATGATCACATGATCGCCGCAATCGACATGGGGGGTGAAGCTCGGCTTGTGCTTGCCGCGCAGGATATTGGCGACGATCGAGGCGAGACGCCCGACCACCAGTCCGTCGGCATCAATGAGATGCCACTTCTTCTCCACCTCGCGCGGCTTGGCCGACTTGGTGGTCTTCATCAGCGCCTTCATGGAGCTTTGACCTCTTTGAAATGAGCAGCGCCGCTCAAAGCGAGCGGCGCGGACGGCGGGCAATTGGCGAATGAGGCGGGGAAAGTCAAGGAAAAGCGGGTGTTTCGTGAGAGGTAAAATAATACCATTATGTCAGTCGGAGAAGCGCAGGACCGTATTGGGCACGGGTGTCGCGGCCCCCACCGGGCCGGCGGCGGTGCGGTCCCACGGTCCGCCGCGCGCGAAGGCCGTGATCGACGAATAGGCGCCGAGCCGCGCGAAACGCTCGATCAGGAAGGGCAGGCCCTCCGCACCCAGCACTGAATTGGCGCTTGCGACATGGAAATGGAGATGGGGCTCGCTGCCTTGGCCGGTGAGGCCGAGCCGGCCGATCACCTCGCCTCGTCACACCCTTTGGCCGGGCCGCGCCAGGTCGCAGCGCCTGCTCCCCGCCTTCCGCGAAACGGAAATCGATTTGGTCGACGATCGCGCGCGGCGCAGGGGCAGTCAGCGGCAGGTTGAAATAGACCAGTGCCCGCATCCCCGGCGCGATCCGGCGGATGTCCTCTGCTCCGCTTATGCCGGCGCGACCCATCCAGCCGCCGAGCGCGGCGCCGCTATCGGCGTTGAGCACCTCGATCCGTTCGATACGGAGCGGTTGGCCCGCGAAATTGGTGAGATGCAGCTCACGATCCGGCGCCTCAATCCAGCCGGGCGATCACCATTGAATCGCGCGATACGCTCTGGCCCTCGCCCGCACCAGTGAAGGCCACCTTTTCCCGCTCGTAACGCACGAGTGTGCCGCGATCGACGGAGAGATAATAGCTCTCGCTGATGGCCATCGACATGGGCTCGTCGGCGATCGCGCGCCGGATCTCCTCAAGCTGGCCTGCGGGCGCGAGCTGCTCGATCGCGTTCAGGGCGATGGCCCGGAATTCGTCGTCGGGAACCTCGGTGCGGCTAATCACCAGCGCGACCCCGTCGACGACATTTTCAAGGCGGAGCTCGGCGATGACCGGAATCGCGCCGAACGGCGTTGGCAATTCTATCGGGACCGATATTGCCTCGCCGAGCACGAGCTCCACCTCTCCGAGGCCGATGATTGGGGCGACATCCTGCATCATGAATTCGAGCCGCGCGGCCGGGGGCATATCGCGGAAACGCTGCACATAGGCGCGCAGCGCGATGCCCGCATCGGCGGGCATATCGGCGTCCGCTGCAATCAGTTCGACGGCGGCCGACATCCTTTCCATCAAGCCGGCTTCGTCTTCCAGCCCGACAATCTCTCCGGCAGCCGATGTCCGCACCGAATAGGGCTGGCGGACCAGCTCGGAAATCCTGTCCATGCCGGGCAATGCCGGCAGGAAGTCCATACCGGGCGCTTCTTCATGCACGAACGTTGTCCGGTATCCGTAATCTGCGGCGTCGAACGCGACGGTGACGATAGAGCCGTTGCGGGATTGCGTCCCCTCACGGTCCCGGATCGTCTCGACAAGGTAGCGCAGCGGCCGATCGACCGGCGGATCGAACAGGATATGGACGATCCGCGCTTCATCCGGCTCGCCCTCCGAATAGGGCGTGGGCGCCGCGAACAGGGAAAGGGCAGCCAAAGTCGCAAGAAAGAAATTCATCCCGGTTTCCCTAGCGTCAGCCCCAGGCGATGGGAATAACGGGACGATATCGAAAGTCTAGGACGATGTCTCGTCGATGATCCACGCCGAATAGGCATCCAGCGATTGTTCGATCGGCCACGCCACCGCGGCCGGCACATCATAGCTGTGCAGTTCGGCGATCCGCGCGATCAGCGCTTCAGCTCTGTCCGCGGGGGTCTTGAAGATGGCAGGAACTTCCTCGGCATCCTCGATGCTGCCCTGCCAGCGGTAGATCGACCGGCACGGCGCCAGGATGTTGACGCAGGCGGCGAGCCGCTTCTCTATGGCGATGCGGCCGATGCGGGCGGCCTCGTCGGCGTCCGCGAAGATTGCGTAGACGCTGACGATCCCGGTCACGGCGCCGCGCGGCCCAGCCGGTGCGCGGCGTTCAGCATGGCGGCGAGCAGCAGGGCGGCCATGCCCTGGTGCGCGACGGCGATGTCGATCTGCACGCCGGACAGGATGGTGAGGATGCCGAGCAGGATCTGCGCCAGCACGGCGCCGATCAGCATCCCGCCGTCCTGCCAGGATATCCGCGCCCAGGCCCTGACGCCCAGCCAGATCGCGACGCCGCCGGCGACGAAGGCGAACCAGCGGTGGACGAACTGCACCATGATCGGATTGTCGACGAAATTGCGCAGGAAGGGCTCCATCATCGGCGTTTCGGCCGGAAACCATTCGTCGCCCATTTTCGGCCAGCTGCTGAAGGCGTAGCCGGCCTCCAGCCCGGCGACATAGGCGCCGAACAGGAACTGGATGAACATCAGGCACAGCGCCCATATGGCGAGCAGCGGCATCCTGACCGCCCGCGCCGCCGCATCGCGTGCGAGCAGTTTCAGGTCCATCGCCACCCAGATCGTTGCGCCGAAGATGACGAAGGCGGTGAGAAGGTGGACGGCGAGGCGGATGTGGCTGACCTCGGGCACATCCACCAGGCCGGACGCGACCATCCACCAGCCGATTGCGCCTTGCAGCCCGCCCAGCGCGAAAATCCCCGTGAGCTTCCAGCCGTAGCCGGCCGGAATGGCGCGCTTCCACCAAAACCAGAGCAAGGGCAAAGCGAAAACCAGCCCGATCAGCCGGCCGAGCAGCCGGTGGACATATTCCCAGAAGAAGATGGTCTTGAACTCGGCCAGCGACATGCCGCTATTGACCTGCTGGTACTGGGGTGTCGCCCGGTAATGGTCGAACTCCGCCTGCCAGGCGGCCTCGTTCATCGGCGGAATGGTGCCGGAGATCGGCTCCCAGCGCACCATCGACAGGCCCGATTCCGTGAGCCTTGTGATGCCGCCGACCACGATCATCGCGAACACCATGATCGCGACGACGATCAGCCAGTTTGCGATGGCTTTGGGGCGAGGACGGCGCGCGTCCGGACGAGCAAGG
The DNA here is from genome assembly GCA_964438875.1 of uncultured Sphingosinicella sp. Classification (GTDB taxonomy): domain Bacteria; phylum Pseudomonadota; class Alphaproteobacteria; order Sphingomonadales; family Sphingomonadaceae; genus Allosphingosinicella. Next base: position 5,991 of record CAYTMM010000097.1, read on the forward strand.
AGCGTCGACATGGCCGGTCCTATGGCCGAGCCCGCGCCGCTTGCCAACCGCAGCGGCGTTTCGCCGAATTTTCATCCAATGTTATATTGTAACTCTGATAAGGCAGGCGTATATCGCCGCCAGAACGGAGTCGCGGGTTTGTTTCAGAGCGCCATCAGGACGGGAGCGATCGATCGCTGGGCCATCGGCCTCAGCGGCCTATGCCTCGTCCATTGCGTGGCCAGCGCGGTGCTGGTCACGGTGCTCGCTTCGGCCGCCGGCCTGTTTCTGCATCCGCTGGTGCATGAGATCGGGCTCGTCCTGGCCATCCTGCTCGGCATTGTCGGGCTGGGGCGCGGCATTGTGATCCACGGCTTCATGCTGCCGGCGGCGATCGGCGGGCTGGGTCTCGGCATCATGGCCGGTGCGCTGACGCTGGGTCACGACGGTGGTGGCGAGCTGCTCTGGTCGCTGATCGGCGTTCTCATCCTCGCGCTCGGCCATGATCTCAATCGCCGCGCGGTGATCTGATCCTTCGCGACCGCTTGTTCGGGCCATCGCGAAGGCTTACATTCTCCCGCATGGGACACGAACATCACAGCCATGCCGGCGCGGATCTCGCCACCGCCGCGCGGAGCACGATGGAAGGCGCTGGCGAGCAATGGACACCGATGCGCGCCGCCGTGTTCGACGCCCTTGCGGGCTTCGACAAGCCGGCCTCCGCCTATGACATCGCCGAGAAGGTGAGTCAGGATCAGGGGCGCCGCGTCGCCGCCAACAGCGTCTATCGCATTCTCGACCTGTTCGTCGGCTCGAACCTCGCCCGCCGGGTCGAAAGCGCCAACGCCTATGTCGCGAACGATCATCCCGGCTGCCTGCACGATTGCATCTTCCTGATCTGTGACAATTGCGGCCAGGCCACCCATCTCGATGATGACACGCTTTCCGGCGGCGTGCGTGACGCGGCGAAAAAGGCCGGCTTCGCCCCGGTCCGCCCGGTGATCGAGGTCCATGGCCGCTGCGAGGATTGCGCGGACTAGCCGGCAGGCCGCGCGCGAGCCTCGAGGGGCGCTTCGACCGAAAATTGAACGAAGGGGCCGGGATGGAGCGACTGAAGCGACTCGCGCTGCTCTTTGCGGCGGTTGCAGTTCTGGGCCTGGCGGCGATGATCGCCGGCATTGCCGCGGGAGGTGGTGACGAGGCGAGCCTAGCCACTGCCGGCATCGCGTTCGGGCCACTGGTCTTCATCTTTTCCGGGCTGTTCGCCTTCATGGTCGATCGCATCCGGCGGCGCGGGACGGCGGTGGCGCGCGGCGAAGGCGTGATCGCTACCTGGCAGGTCTCGCCCTCGGCGCTCACCGCTTTCCGCACGAACGAGGCCGCCCGCAAGAAAGACGGCGCCAATCTTTATCGCCCCACCGCGAAGGATACGGAGCGGTGGATCGACGTGGCGTTCGCCGCCGACGGCGTGCTGATCGACGGCCGCCATTATTTCGGGCTGGTCTCTTCGGGCCTGATGCGCGTCGTCGGCGTGCGGATGGTGCCGGAACGGCCGGTCTGCATCGAATTCTCTCTCCTGATGACCGGTCTGTCTTATGGCGGCGTCGCCTTGTCCGCCCCACGCCACAATTCGGTGCTGCGCATTCCGGGGGATGTCGCGGCACAGGGCCAGATAGGTCAGGTGCTTGCGCATTATCAGAGCGTGCTGAGCGGGCGCCGACTCGTGAAAGGCGATTATTGGCCGCGCCTGGTCCGCTGGTCTCTCATCGTCGCGGCCGCGGGCGTGGCATTCGCCCTTGCGGTCCATTTTCTGTTCGGCGCGGGCAGGCTGAGCCGGGAAGCGGACGATCTGCGCTTCATCCTGATCGCGCTTGGCGTCGGCACCGGCATCGGCGGGCTGGTTACCGCCGCTTTTTTCGTGTCCTTCGCCCGCCAGCAGCGCGGCGGCTGAGCGAGTCGCTGGCTCCGCGTCCCGGGGCTTTGCCGTGCGACGTTCCCGGACTGACTTTTGCGAGATTTTTGCGTGCGCGGAAGGTTCGACTTCCCGGCTCGACGGGCTTATGAAGGCGGCTTGTAGATGGGGATTGCATGAACGACCGACCCGAAACGCCGCTGCTGGACAAAGTCGGCACGCCCGACGATCTGCGCGGCCTGAAGCGTGATGAGCTTCGCCAGCTTGCCGATGAATTGCGCGCCGAGACCATTTCCGCCGTGTCCGTGACCGGCGGGCATCTTGGCGCGGGCCTTGGGGTCGTCGAGCTGACGGTCGCGCTTCATTATGTGTTCGATACGCCGAGCGACCGGCTGGTCTGGGATGTCGGCCACCAATGCTATCCCCACAAGATTCTCACCGGCCGGCGTGATCGCATCCGCACGCTGCGCATGGGCGGCGGCCTGTCCGGATTCACCAAGCGGTCGGAAAGCGAATATGACCCGTTCGGGGCGGCGCACAGCTCGACCTCGATCTCCGCCGCTCTGGGCTTCGCGGTCGCCAACAAGCTGGCCGGCACGCCCGGCAAGGGCATCGCGGTGATCGGGGACGGTGCGATGAGCGCCGGCATGGCCTATGAAGCGATGAACAATGCCGAACAGGCGGGCAACCGCCTCGTCGTCATCCTCAACGACAATGACATGTCGATCGCCCCGCCCGTCGGCGGCCTGTCCAATTATCTCGCCCGGCTCGTCTCCTCGGGCAAATATCTGACGCTGCGCGGCCTTGCCCAGCGTTTCGCCCGCAAACTCCCGACGCCGCTCCACACCGCCGCGCGCAAGGCGGAGGAATATGCCCGCGGCATGGCGACGGGCGGCACGCTGTTCGAGGAGCTAGGCTTTTATTATGTCGGCCCGGTCGACGGGCATGACATGGATCTCCTGGTCAAGATTCTGGAGAATGTCCGCGACGCCGATTTCGGTCCGATGCTGGTCCATGTCGTCACCAAGAAGGGCAAGGGCTATGCCCCGGCCGAGGCGGCGGCCGACAAATATCATGGCGTCGTCAAGTTCGATATCGTGACCGGCAAGCAGGACAAGGGCCCCGGCGGCGGCCCGCCCGCTTATCAGAATGTGTTCGGCGAGACGCTGGCCAGCCTCGCCAATGACGATCCGAAGATCTGCGCGATCACCGCCGCCATGCCGTCCGGCACCGGCGTCGACAAATTCGCGCAGGCGCATCCCGATCGCGTCAGCGAGCCCCGAGACACGCACTGGCGTCGGCGAGGTGATTCGCGTTCCGTCGCCGAGCTGACCGCTGCTGTTGTCGCC
>CAYTMM010000098.1:0-9027 GCA_964438875.1 uncultured Sphingosinicella sp.
ATCGGCGGCGAATGGGTGGACTCGACGCACGGCGAAACCATCGCCGTCTTCGATCCCTCGACCGGCCGGGAAATCGCCCGGGTCGTCGAGGCGTCCGATGCGGACGTGGACCGCGCCGTCGCCGTCGCCCGCGCCGCCTTCGATGACGGCAGCTGGTCCGGCCTCGCCCCCTATCAGCGCCAGCGCGCGATCGAGAAGCTGGCCGATCTGCTCGAGGCCGAGATCGATGCCTTTGCCGAGCTGGAGTCGATCGACAATGGCAAGCCGAAGGGCGCCAGCCTCGGCTACGATCTGCCTACCTGCATCCGCACCCTGCGCTACGTCGCCGGCTGGGCGACCCGCATCTCTGGCGAGCAGGTCGATCCCGCCGCCATGCCGTCCGGCGCCTTCCACGCTTATGTCCGGCGTGAGCCGGTCGGCGTGTGCGCACAGATCGTGCCGTGGAATTTCCCGCTGATGATGGCGGTGCAGAAGATCGCGCCCGCGCTGGCCGCCGGCTGCACGATCGTGCTGAAGCCCGCCGAGCAGACCCCGCTCACCGCGCTGAAGCTGGGCGATCTCATCGCCGAGGCCGGCATCCCGGCCGGCGTGCTCAACATCGTCACCGGCAACGGCCACACCGCGGGTGACCGCATGGTCCGCCATCCGGACGTGGACAAGGTCGCCTTCACCGGCTCGACCGAGGTCGGCAAGATCATCAACCGCAACGCGACCGACACGCTGAAGCGCGTGACGCTGGAACTGGGGGGCAAGTCCCCGGTCATCGTTCTGCCCGACGTGGACGTGGGGACGACTGCCCGAGGCGCGGCGACCGCCATCTTCTCCAATTCCGGCCAGGTCTGCATCGCCGGATCGCGCCTCTTCGCGCACCGCGACGTCTTCGATCCGCTGATCGAGGCGATCGCCGCCGGCGCGGCGAAGCTGAAGGTCGGCCCCAGCCTCGATCCTGCAACGCGCATGGGCCCGCTCGTCTCGAACGAGCAGCACGAGCGCGTCCTCTCCTACATCGATTCGGGCCGGAAGGAGGGCGCCTCCGTCCTGTTCGGCGGCGATGCGCCGGGCGGGGACGGCTATTACGTCAATCCGACGATCATGGTCGACGTGAAGCCGGAGATGAAGATCGTCCGCGAGGAGATCTTCGGCCCGGTCCTCGCCGCCACCCGCTACGACGATCTCGACGAGGTCGCGAAGGCCGCCAACGATACACCCTACGGCCTCGCCGCGACGATCTGGACCCGCGACGTTTCCGCCATGCACAAGCTGGCGGCGAAGCTGAAGGCCGGCATGGTCTGGGGCAATTGCGCCTCCGCCGCCGATGTCGCCTTGCCCTTTGGCGGCTACAAGCAATCCGGCCTCGGCCGGGAGAGCGGGCGCTACGGGATCGAGGCCTATACGGAACTGAAGACGGTCGCGATCGCTCTGTAGCGGCGGCCGGTCCCGAGGCCGCTTGATCGGAGACGCGCGCGGGTCCATCCCTCGTGCGGCCCTCGTTTGCCAAGGAAGAGTTATGCGTCCGTTTCGCTGGTTCCCCCTCGCCGCTGCGCTCGCCGCCGTGCCGCTCGCCGCGCAGGAGGCGGCCGATCCGCCATCGGCCGGTCTCTTCGATCTCGCCGACACAGTGCGCGATCTGGATGATGCGGCACCGCAGGAACCCGAACCGCTTGCGCCCGAAGCGGGGGCGGAACCGGCCCCCATCGTCGAGGAGCCCGTGCCCGAGGAACCGCCGGCACCAGCCTCTGGTGCGGCCCCGCCGCTGACCACGGCGCAGACCAATGCGCTGACTGCCGCCGCCCGGCGCGGCCAGCAACTCGCCGTGATCGCGCGTGTCGGCTCCATCGCCAGCCGGGACATGCTGAGCCGCATCGCCGATCCGGAGGCGGCGGGGATCGCCGGCTGGATCGCCTTGCCGGAGGGCAACGCCACCCAGGTCACTTTTTATGCCCGCGGCGAAGGGGAGAACGGACCTGTCGCGGCCTATCGCGCCAATATTCTCGGCGGCCGGGTCGTTTCGCGCGAGACTTTCACCGGTGCGGATCGTCCGGCGCTCGGCCCGATTGCCGCGCGGATGGCCGTGGCCCGCGATGCGACCGAAGGGCTCGACGTGCAGGCCTGCGGCACCCAGCCGTTCAATGTGCTCGTCATTCCGCCGGACACGGCCGGCGCTCCGGTAGACGTCTACCAGGTGAGCGCGGCCGCACAGCGCGGCCGCTATCCGCTCGGCGGGCATTTCCGCTCCACCGTCGCCCCCGACGGAACGGTGACGGAAACGCACGCTTTCGCGGAAGGCTGCGTCGATCTCGTCGTGCCGGAAACCGTGGCGGGTCAGCCGCCGCAGCCTGTCATCATACGTCAGCCGCTCGGTGCGCTGCCAGACGAAATCCACGTCTTTCTCGTCCAGTGGATCGGTCGACCGCTGCTCGTCGCCATGCGTGAACCGCGCCGCGTTTTCCTCGTCGCGGGCGATCGCATCGCCGAGGTTCGGGAAGCGCCTGTGGACTGACGCCTGGAATTCGTAAGACGTTCAGCCGCTCCCGCCCGAAAGGCGGGCTGGCTCAGTCGTCCTTTTCTTCCTCGAAATGGATCGCGACGGCGGCGTTTGCGGACAGCCGGACCTTGTCGCCCTCCACGCCGGCGATCAGGCCTTCGGAAAGATAATGATGATGGCCTTCATGAGCGCCCTGCCCGCTGTCCTGCTTCGTCAGCTTGATCCGTTTGTCCTCGGCCCGATCCACCGTGCCGACATGCACGCCGTCCGCGCCAATCACGTCCATGCCTTCCTTCACCGCATTGATACCCATCACGTCCTCCTTGATTGATCATTCGCCGCGAAAACGCTCCACCCACAACGCAAAGGCCGCCAGATATCTCCCGAGATAAGAGCGCGTCGTTTCGTCGGTCAGCGTGCCGTCCTCGCCGAACTTCTCATGCGCCCGATAGACCAGCAATTCGGGTTGCGGCATGCAATAGCTGTCGGTGAACTCGAAGGCCTGCCTGAGCTGGCTCTGCCCGCGCGCCGTGCCGGTCATGCCGGGCGAAGCGCCGATCAGGCCGACCGGCTTGCCGCCCAGCGCCGCCTTGCGCGGCGGGCGCGAGGCCCAGTCGACCGCGTTCTTCATCACGCCGGGGACGCCATGATTATATTCGGGCGTCGCGAAGAGAATACCGTCGGCCTGTGCGATCGCCGCCTTCATCGCCGCGACGCCGGGCGGATCGCCCGCCGCCTCGACATCGCCATTGTAGAGCGGCACGTCGACGAGATCGAAAATCTCGATGCGCATCCCGTCCGGTGCGACTTCCGCGGCGGCGCGGAGCAAAGCGCGATTGTAGGAGGCAGCCCGCAGGCTGCCGGCGATGGCGGTTATGGTGAGGTTCGTCATCCTGCCATTTCCCGCGCCGGCGCGGTCGCCGTCAAGGCGGGCAGGGGGTGATCGGCCAGATAGCGATGGATCGCGGCGACCACCTGTGCGCCGTCGCCGACCGCCGCCGCGACGCGCTTGACCGAGCCTGAGCGCACATCGCCGACGGCGAAGATGCCGCGCCGGCTGGTTTCGAGCGGGAAGCGGTCTTCGCCGGCGTCCGGCCCGGTCAGCACAAAGCCGTGGGCATCGCGCGCAAGTCCCGATTGCCCCAGCCAGTCCGTATTGGGCTCGGCGCCGATGAACAGGAAAAGCTGCCGCACCTCACGCCGTGCCTTTTCCTCTGTACCGCGCCGGCACCAGTGGATCGCGGAGAGCGTGCCACCATCGCCTTCCAGCGCACAGATCTCCGCCCCGGTCACGACCTCGACATTTTCGAGGCCCGCGATCCGCTCGACCAGATAGGCGGACATGGTCTGGTCCAGCGGCCGCCGGGTCAGCAGGGTGACGTGGCCGGCTTTCCCGGCAAGGAAGACCACCGCCTGCCCTGCGGAATTGCCGCCGCCGACCAGAGCGACATTCTGTCGCTCGCACAGCCGCGCTTCGAGCGGTGAGGCCCAGTAATGGACGGACGTGCCTTCGAACCCGTCGAGATCGCTAATGTCGAGCCGGCGGTAGCGCGCGCCGGTCGCGATCACCGCCGCACGCGCCTGCGCCTGCTCGCCGTTCGCCAGCGTCAGGCGGAGCGGATCGTTGCCGCATTCCATCCGCACCGCCTCGTCGGGAATCGCCATCTCGACGCCGAACTTCTGCGCCTGGCTGAACGCCCGTCCGGTCAGCGCCATGCCAGAAATGCCGGTCGGGAAACCGAGATAATTCTCGATTCGCGCGGAGGCCCCCGCCTGTCCGCCAAATGCCCGGCAATCGAGTACCAGCACGGACAAGCCTTCCGATGCCGCATAGACGGCGGTTGCCAGCCCCGCCGGACCGGCGCCGACCACCGCCACGTCGTAAAGCTTGTCCGGATCGATGGCGCCCACCATGCCGATGCAGCGCGCCAGCGCATTCTCAGTTGGATTGCGCAATATCTGCCCGCCCGGGCAGAGCACGATCGGCAACTCCTCGGGCTCGACCCGGAAGCGGGCGATCAAGGCCTCGGCCGCTTCGTCCTCGGCGGGGTCCAGACTCTGGTGCGGATGGCCGTTGCGGCGCAGGAAATTCTCCAGCCGCAGCACATCGCCATGATTGGCGGGGCCGACGATGATCGGCCCCGCGCCGCTTTCGATGAGATTGACCCGGCGCAGGATCAGCGCCCGCATGATCCGTTCACCAAGATCGGCCTCGGCCGTCAGCACGGCGCGCAGCTTGTCGGGCGGGATCAGCAGCAACTCGGTCTCGCGCGCCGCCTCGGCATCGACCAGCGAGGCGCGGCCGGACAATTGCGCCAGCTCCCCCATGAAGCCGCCGGGCAGATGGGTGACGATCGGGATTTCGCGCCCCGTTTCGTCGCATTGCCAGATTTCGACCGCTCCGGAGAGGATGATCGCAATGCCGTGGCCGGTTTCGCCGGCCCGCACTATCGCCTCGCCCTCGGTATAGCGACACGAAGTCCCGAAGCGGCGGAGACGGGAGACTTCCGCCTCGGTCAGTGTCGGGTACATCTGCGCGCCGCGCGTTGCGATCGTAGTGCGGGCGGGATCGTCGCTCGGCACGGGCGCGTCGCTCATCGATTGCCCCCAAAAATAGTGTGGCCGGCGCAGGGGGCGGGCTTCATGTCGCTGGCTGTCATCGCGTTCATGGCGAAGTCTCCCACGCGGACACCGCCTGCGCTGATTCGAGTCGAGACAGGCGGCGCAGCAAGGTATCACGAATTGCGTGACGCACCCATGACCGGTCATGGGTGCGCTGCACAGGCTTGATCACAGGGCCAATTTGCCCGCACGATGTCGAAATCGAACAGGGAGCATGCCATGCGCCGTCTCGCTCTTCTCGCCGTCTGCCTTGCCGCTTCCGCCGGCGCCCAGCCCGGTCAGTGGCGTCCCGCGCCGCTGTCGGGCGCGACCGAGCCTTCGGAGATCGTCGCCAATTCCGCGCCGTCCGACTGGCGGGAGATCGCGGCGGAGAATCTGCTGGTCATGGAGCTGGGCGATGGCAGCCGGGTGCTGATCGAACTCGCGCCCGATTTCGCGCCGGTCCATGTCGCCAATGTCCGCCATTTCGCTCGCGCCGGTTGGTGGGACGGCGCGACAATCTATCGGATGCAGGACAATTATGTCGCGCAATGGGGCAATGGCGATGCGGAAATCGCCTTGCCCGAAGGCGTGGTGCGCCGTCCACCGGCCGAATATGAACGCTCTGCCTCCGGCTTGAACGCCCGGCCGCTCGGCTATCCCGACAGCTATGCGCCGGTCGCCGGCCATGTCGATGGCTGGCCGATCGGTTGGGACCCGGAGCGGGGCATGGCCTGGCCGACTCATTGCTATGCATCGGTCGGGGTGGGGCGCGACATGGCGCCGGACACGGGTACGGGGGGCGAGCTTTATGCCGTGATCGGCCATGCGCCGCGCCATCTCGACCGCAACATCGCCACGATCGGCCGGGTGATCGACGGCATCTCCCATCTTTCCGGCCGTCCGCGTGGCACCGGGCCGCTCGGCGTTTACCAGGTGGAGGCCGGCGAGACGCCGGTGCCGATCACCCGTGTCCGCCTTGCCGCCGACATGCCGGAAGCCGAGCGCCCGCGCTGGCAGGTGATGCGCACCGATACGGAGGCGTTCGCACGCTATGTGACAGGCCGCGCCAATCGTGGAGGCGCCTTCTTCCAGGTGCCGGCCGGCGGTGTCGATCTGTGCAACATCAATGTGCCGGTTCGCTCCCTTCCTTCGCCCTGACGAATCCTGATGCGCGGCGCCCCGGACCGCGCTAGCCATGGCGTGGATCGGGAGGTACATTCGCATGCCGGGTGGATTGGTCGCGCTGCTGGACGATGTGGCGGCGCTCACGAAGGTCGCGGCCGCGTCGATCGACGATGTCGCTGGCGCCGCGAGCCGGGCGGGCGCGAAGGCGGCGGGCGTGGTGATCGACGATGCCGCGGTCACGCCGCGCTATGTCGTCGGCCTGTCCCCGGACCGCGAATTGCCGATCATCGCCAAGATCGCGCGCGGCTCGCTGAAGAACAAGCTCCTGTTCCTGCTGCCGGCGGCCATCGCGCTTAGTTTGTTCGCACCCTGGGCGATCATCCCGATCCTGATGATGGGCGGTGCCTATCTGAGCTTCGAGGGAACGGAAAAGGTGATCGAATCCGCGAAAGGGGCGGATCACAGCGCCGAAGTGGTCGAGATCACCGATCCGCAGGAACTGGAGGACCGCCAGGTTAGCGGTGCGATCCGTACAGATTTCATCCTGTCGGCCGAGATCATGGCGATCGCGCTGGCCGAACTGCCGGCACAGTCGGCGGCGATGCAAGCCATTGTGCTGGCTGTCGTCGCGGTCGGCATCACCGTCGTGGTCTATGGCGCGGTCGCGCTGATCGTGAAAATGGACGATGTCGGCCTTCACTTGGCCGGCCGTGAATCGCCGGGTGCGCGCGCTTTCGGCCGGGGGCTGGTGAACGCGATGCCGAAGCTGCTGAAAGCACTGTCGATCATCGGCACGGCGGCGATGATCTGGGTCGGCGGCGGCATCATCGTCCACGGGCTGGAAGTGTTCCACCTGACCCCGATCCCGCACTGGATCCATCAGGTGGCCGAAGCCGCCGGTCACGGGGCGCCGATCGCCCAGGGTTTCGTCGGCTGGCTGACCAGCGCGATCGGCTACGGGATCGTTGGCCTGATCGTCGGCGGAGTCATCGCCGCCGTCCTGCATGTCGTGAAGCCGCATAAGGCGCATTGACGAAGGGCCGCCCGGTTTCCCGGACGGCCCGTTCATCGATCGCTTCAGGTTCAGCGCTGCTGGCGGTGCTGCTCGTCCTGCTGGCCGCCCTGCTGGCGCTGACGGTCCTGATCCTGCTGCTGTTGCTGCTTCTGACGCTCCTGATCGTCCTGCTGCTGGCGATCATTGTTCTGGTTCTGGTTGGTCATCTTACGGCTCCTCGTCCTAACCCCTGCCGCATGCCTCAACGCGCCGGACTCCGATGACGTTCCAATAAGCTCATGTTCCGAAACGAGTTTTTGAGCGGCTCAGCGCAGGATCATTGTGTCGCCGCGCATTTCGACGCTGCCAACGCGCGAGAGGAAGCTCTGGCCGAGCAACGAGACTGGCAGCCGCTCGGCCACGGCGCCGCGCACCGCACGCGCCTCGATCGATCCGATCGCGAGCCGGTCGATCGTCACGGGCGCGAAGGAGATTTCGCCGTCGGCCCCCTGCGCCCGCCCGCTGGCATCGCCGATGGCGAGGCCGGCCCGGCGCGCATCCTCCGGCGTCAGCGCGACCAGGCTGGCACCGGTATCGACGAGGAAGCGGATACGCGCACCGTTGACCTGCGCCTCGGCATAGAAATGGCCATCGGCAGCGCGCGTCAGTGTCTGGCGCGCGCTGCCATTGCCGGCCCGTACATCCACCACCGCCACGCTTCCGTCTTCGGGCGAAGCGGCGAGCGGACCGGGCGGCGGCGTGTCCGCCCGGTCCGGCAGGCCGGGCGCGAGCAGCGCCGCGCCGATCAGGATCGCGCCGGCCCAAAACAAAGTGTTGCCCGTGGACATGGGGCCATTTGCCATGCCGGACGCCAAGACCGGGTTAACGGGACGCATGGCCTTGATGAATCGGCACCGATTCTTCGCCACACGGCACACTGCGGCATGCGAGGATATTCGCCGCCATTGTGCCGGCTGCGGACTTCCGGTTGCGTTCGCGCGACGAACCGAGCTGCCCCCGTAGTTCCACGGGATTGATGGCAAGCTGCTCATTTACCAAAACTTGTCAGACAGCGGAACGCACGCCTGCCCCCCGAGCGTGCCCCGCGAGAGGACCCGCCGCCGCCGGTCGCGGCGGGTCCTCTCCATTCTCTCTCTTTCCCTCCCTTTCCCACCGGCTCCGGGCTTGCTAGACGCGCCGCGACACTCAACCGCGCGCGGGCCCCGCGCGGCCCCGGTTGAGCTCCATGGGGAAAGGGAGCGACGAGATGACGGCTGTTGGTCAGGACACGCTGGGAACCCGCGACACCTTCAAGGTCGGCGGCAAAAGCTACACATATTATTCGCTGCCCAAGGCGGCGGAGAAGCTGGGCAATGTTTCGCGCCTGCCTTTCTCGATGAAAGTGCTGCTGGAGAATCTGCTGCGCTTCGAGGACGGCGACACCGTGACGGTCGAAGATGTCCAGGCGCTGGTCGATTGGCAGAAGGAACGCCGTTCGGATCGCGAGATCCAGTATCGCCCGGCCCGTGTGCTGATGCAGGACTTCACCGGCGTTCCCGCCGTAGTCGATCTGGCCGCGATGCGCGACGCGATGCGCAAGCTCGGCGGCGATCCGCAGAAGATCAATCCGCTCGTCCCCGTCCACCTGGTCATCGACCACTCCGTAATGGTCGATGCCTTCGGCACACCACAGAGCTTCGAAGAGAATGTGAAGCTCGAATATCAGCGCAACATGGAGCGCTACGAGTTCCTGAAATGGGGCCAGAGTGCGTTCGACAATTTCGAGGTCGTGCCGCCGGGCACCGGCATCTGCCACCAG
>CAYTMM010000099.1:0-8997 GCA_964438875.1 uncultured Sphingosinicella sp.
ATCGTGCTGATCATCCGGGTCTCGTCGCGATTGTTCCGTATGACCGTGCTCAAATCCTCGCCCGGCGGCTCCTTCTTCAGCCTGGATTTCTGGCGCGGGCGCGGCGCCGGTTAGGCGGAGCCGGGGCCTGGCCGCGCCGGACGGAATCGCGTCGAACGGGATTCTGGGTTATGCGGACGTCATGAACCAGGATGTGGTGGACCTGATTCGCGACGAACGCGACCGTGCGATCGAAGCGCTCCGGCAGATCGAGGACGAGGGCTTCGTCATCCAGGAATCGGAGGATGGCGGGCCGATGCGCGACGTTACCGCCAAACGCGCCAACCGTCAGCGCCAGATCATCGAGCGGATGGACCGCGTGCTCGATGCCCTGGCGCGCGAGGCGGCGCTCGCCGATGAGGCGTATTGACTGTCTCCACTAGCGACTGTCAGCCGGGGATGCGGGCAATGACCTTGATCTCGAAATCGAACCCGGCGAGCCAGTTGACGCCGATCGCCGTCCAGTTCGGATAGGGCGCCGCCGAAAAGACCTCGCTCTTCACGGCCATGATTGTGCCGAACTGGCTTTCGGGATCGGTGTGGAAGGTCGTCACGTCGACGATATCGTCAAAGGTGCATCCGCCGGCCTTCAGTGTCGCCTCGAGATTGGCGAAGGCGAGACGGACCTGCGCCTCGAAATCCGGCTCGGGCGAGCCATCCGTGCGGCTGCCGACCTGGCCGGAGACGAACAGCAGATCGCCGGACCGGATCGCGGCGGAATAACCGTGCTGGGCATAGAGATCGTGCCGGTTGGCGGGGAAAACGGCATCGCGCTTGGGCATGGAGGATCTCCTTCGGTTCGCAGGGAGGTGGTCCCTCGGGTCCCTCTCCGCAAGGGAACCCGGCTTCCGGTCAATGCCCGTAGACAGCCGCCGCGGCCCTGGTGAGCGCCTTCATCGCGTCCATGTGCGGGAAGGGGCCGTGGCTGATCCGCGCGATGCCGACGCCCGCCACGTCGGTGGCCGAGGGCGCGCCGGGAAAAGCCATGAAATTGACCGGGATCGGCGAGGCGGCGCAGACCCGCTCCAGCAGCGCGAGATTGGCGAGGCCGGGGACGAAGAAGCCGCTCGCCCCCGCATCGGCATAGGCTTCGGCCCGTTCGATCGCCGCATCGACCTTGAGATCGTCATGCGTGTCCGGCTTTGCCTGCAGGAAGATGTCGGTGCGCGCGTTGAGGAAGAAATGCGCGCCGACGGCCGCGCGGATCGCGCCGATGCGCGCCGCCTGATCGGCGATCGGGTGCAGCCCCGCGCGCCCGACGACCTGATCCTCGAAATTGCAGCCGATCGCGCCGGTTTCGGCCAGCCGCGCGACATTGGCGGCGACCTCCTTAGGGGCGAGCGCATAGCCGCCCTCGAAATCCACCGTGACCGGCAGATCGACCGACGCCGTGATCCGCGCCGCATTGGCGAGCGCCAACTCGATCGGCAGTCCCTCGGCATCCGCGAACCCGTTCGCCGCCGCGACCGAGGCGCTGCCCGTCGCGATCGCCTTCGCGCCGGCCGCCGCCACCGCCTTCGCGCTGCCCGCATCCCAGATATTGTAGAGGATGACGGGGTCGCCCGGCCGGTGCAGCGCGGCGAACAAGGCGGCCTTTTCGGTCTGTGACGACATCGGGGCATTCTCCTTATCGCGCCTCGGGCGGGCGCTCATCATCCTGGACGTTGCCCGCCGCAATGACCCGCAGCCTGGCGTCGGGCATCCCATTTCTTGCGGTCAGGCGGCCCGGCACCGCTGCCGCGCAATCAGGTCGCCCCTCTCTGTTAAGTTTACTGTGTTGACAGGGTGAGGGGTGTTTTCCGGGGGGGCGAAGAGCGGAAAACGAGAATGTCAAACTTCGGCATCTTCACTCATGCGCGATGGTGTGGCCGAAAGTTTTCGTGCGGAACCAACGGTTCAAAGAGCCAACGAAACGAAGCCGAAGCCCCGAGTCGGGGTAAGCGTGGCAGAGCATTTCCTACATTGGAAGCGGACGGGGCAGGGTTCATAAATATATACTGTCCCGGTTTTCCGTCGTCCCGGTTTTCCCCTGTCCCGAATTTTGTGACATCGAATTTCCGCTCACTCAATTATATAATTGCCTATGAACTCGCACGAAAACTATTCAATGTGGCGTTGTTATACGAGGACCAAAAGAGCATTGGCGATCAGGACGACCTATTCCGCGTTGCGGGCAGCAATGCCGGTTGAGGCGTTAATGGGGGTCATCCGATATATCGACTATTCGACGGACCGGCTTCCATGGGGCAATATGTTTGAATACATCATGCACAAGGACATCACATTCCGCTACGAAGCCGAAGTGCGCGCTATTGTTACGCTTCCCCCGAACGACGGGCTTGGGCTTCAAAAGTTCTTGGAAGACCACTTCGCGCTGACAGCTAATCCTAACTTTCGGCTCTATGCGCCCAAGATCGATGCAGCCACATTGATTCACGGCATCGTCTTGCATCCCGAGGCATCCAAATCCTACGCCGCAAGGGTGCGTAAGCTGTGCGCCGCGAAGGGACTGCCTGCGCCAACCTCATCGCGGGAAACTGCTGAGCCGGTGTATTGACCGAGCAGCACTGGTGATGACCACAGGGCGGAGGTGATGCCGCACCGACACATGCGCGTATGAAATCCGCGGGACAGTATATATTTGTCGCCGCTTTCTCCCGGCCTTCCGACATCCCTCAGTGCACGAACCGCGCCACCACATCGCGATAGGAGCGCGAGACCTTCACCTGCTGGCCTGAGCCCAGCACCAGGAAGCATTCGCCGTTGGTGTGCGGCTTCACCTGCTTGACCTGGTCGAGATTGACGATGGTGGAGCGGTGGACGCGCTGGAAGCGGCGGGGATCGAGGCGCTTTTCGAGATCCTTCATCGTCTCGCGCAGGATGAGCGTGTTGTCGCCGGTATAGATGCACATATAGTCGCCGGCGGCGTCGATCTTCTCGATGCTGTCGACGTCGACGCGGAAGATCTGGCCGCGATCCTTGATGTTGATCATCTTCTCATAGCGGCTGGCGGCATGGGCGTCGTCGCCGCCCGTGTCCGCCGCATCCATCGCGTCGGGTGCGACTTCGGCGAGCACTTCCTTCAGCTTCTCGACTTCCTCGACACCGCGCTTTTCGGTCAGGCGCTGGCGCACCCGCTCCAGCGTGTCGGCGAGGCGCGCCTCGTCCACCGGCTTCATCAGATAGTCCACCGCCTGCGCCTCAAAGGCGCGCAGGGCATGATCCGAATAGGCCGTGACAAAGACGACCAAAGGCGGCTCGACCTCCATCAGGCCCTGGATGACGGAAAAGCCGTCGAAACCCGGCATCTGGATGTCGAGGAAGACGAGATCGGGCTTGTGCGTCTTGATCGATCGGATCGCCTCGCGCCCGTTCGAGCAGGTGTCGATGATCTCGACATCCTCATGCGGCTCCAGGCGGAGCTGAAGCCCCTGAATGGCAAGCGGCTCGTCGTCCACCAGGATGGTGCGGATGGTCATTTCGGCTCCTCGGATTCTTCTGTCTGGTAGGGAATTTCAATGAAAACGCGGAAGCCCCCCAAAGTCTCCGACTGTGTCTCGAACCTTTGATTGTCGCCATAGGCCTGCGCCAGACGGTCCCGAATGTTCGCCAGACCGACGCCGGTCGATTCGGCGGCGCGCTGCTGATATTTCGCATCGGTGCCCGGCCCGGTGTCGCTGACCTCGATCAGCACGCGCGCGCCATCGCGCCGGACGGCGATCGAGATGTCAGCGCCCTCCTCCTGCGGCGCCACTGCATATTTGATCGCATTCTCGATCAACGGCTGGAGCAGCAGCGAGGGCAGCAGTGCCTGCGCGCCCTCCGGATCGATCTGGAAATGCGGCCTGAGGCGCTCCTCGAAGCGCATCTTCTCGATCTCCAGATAGAGCTTCAGCGTCTCCACCTCCTGCTGGATCGTCACCATCGCGGTCGGCTCGTTAACCAGGGTGTAGCGCAGGAAGGAGGACAGCCGCGACAGCATCGCATTGGCGCGATCGGTCTGCTTCAGGAGGACGAGAGTGGAGATGGAATTCAACGTATTGAACAGGAAATGGGGATTGAGCTGGTAACGCAGCATCGCAAGCTGGGCATGGGAGGTCTGGCTTTCAAGCCGCAGCAACCGTTTCTTCTGCTCTTCCAGCAGGATGTAGAAATTGATGCTGTAATAGAGCGCCGACCAAGCGATCAGGATCGATACGGTGAGCAGGATCGCGCCCATGAAGCGGATGCCTTCGGGCCGCGTGCCGGGCTGCAGGAAGGTGGCGACGCTCCAGGTCTCGATCGCGGAAAAGACCGCGGCCGCAATGATCACGATCAGGATCGACCCGACCCAGGTGACGATCTCCTTCATCTGGATGAGCCGGCGGTAGGCCGCCGCCATCAGCAGGGTGATCGAGTAGCCCGTGGCCGTCAGCAGCAGGGTGTGGAGCATGTAGCTCCAGCCCATCGCATTGGCGACGCCGGAGAGCGTTCGCAGCACGAAATAACCCGCCCAGCCGGCCGATTGCAGCGTCCAGAAGGCGTGATTCTTGTCTTCGAAGAACGACCGCCCGCGCAGCCGAACCGGCGTCCGGCTGTCCTGCGTCTCTGCCCTTGGCGGGGCGGCGGGCGTGGCGATGCTATCGGGCACGGCTCGCGTCCTGTTGCCCGCCATCTCTATCGGGAAGAACGAGCATCGACCAGTCGCCCTGATCGGCGACCCATGTCGCCACCGCCCGGCGGACATCCTCGGCCGTCATTTCCCGATAAGTGGGGAGGTAGGAGCGGACATTGTCGATCTCGTCCGGCTGTTCCACCCAGTTCGATATCGCATCCACCCAATAGGCATTGGTGGCGAGCCGCCGTTCGATGCCGCTGATCACCGGATTCTGCGCACGGGCGAATTCGTCGGCGGCGGCGGGATTGGCGGCAAGGTCCGCGACGATCTCGCGCGCCGCACGGAAAAAGGCCTCGGCGCCTGCGGGGCGAATCTCGGCGGCGGCATAGAAGATGCCCCAGGCCGGAAACGCCTCCGAGCTGGTATGTGCGGCGTTCGGCGAATAGGTCGCGCCCTCCGCCTCGCGCAGCCGGTCGTACAGGCGCACCTGGAAAATATTGGCGGCGAGCGACAGCGCGCGCCGGCCCCGGATATTGTCGAGCCCGCCGAGCGTGGACCAGCCGATCATTGCCAACGCCTGATCGGGGTCGCCGCGATGGGTGAAAATGCGTGGCTCCGCTGAGGGCGACGGCGGCTGGAGCGTCGCCGCACCGTTGGAGGGCGCAGCGGCGGGCCGCGCGGGGAGCGCGGCGATGGTGCGCTCCATCGCCGCGACAGCTGCGTCCAGCTCGACATCGCCGACGATTGTCGCGTGGACCGGCCCGGCGGCCAGCAGCGGCACGAAGAAGTCACGGAACTGCTCGACGCTGGCCTCGGCCATCTCCGCGCGCTCGATCGCCCGCCAGCGTTCGTCATTGGGTCGTACGAAGCCGCGCAATTCGCGGCTGGCCCGCGCCGCCGCCGAGGTGAAGTGCATGTCGAAATTCTCCAGCGCGCTGGCGCGGAAGCGCGCAAACAGCACCGGATCCCAATTGGGCGCGACGAGCTTGGTGGCGAGCAGGCGCAGCTGATCGCCGAGATCGTCGGCATTGGTCTGGCCGGAGAGCACGAAGGCATCTTCGCCGATCGCGAACGTGAGGTTCATCCGCCGTCCGGTCAGCAGCCGCTCCATCCCGTCCAGATCGAGCTCGGCGAGGCCGGAGGGCGCGACCAGGCCGCCCAGCCAGTTCAGCGAGGGACGATCGGACGGCAGCCCCGCAAGCCCGCTGCCGAAGCGCAGCCGGACCTGAACCGATCCCTGCTCGAATTCAGTGCGCTTGAAAGTGAGTGTCGATCCGTTGGCGAAGCGCACGATGGTGACGCCCATATCCTCGATCGTCTCGCGCCCGACCTCGCGTCCGGGCGCGCCGAGCGGCGGCAAGTCGTCGAAGCTCACCCGGCGTTCGGCCCGGCGGATCGCTGGCGCCGTGGCGCGGGCGGCGGCCAGCCCCTCAGCGATCGCATTTTCTCCGCCCTCTACGGCGGCGGGCGTCGCCAGGATCATGCGCGGACCCGAGCCCGCGAGCAGATCGCGCATGGCCATGCCGATCCGCTCCGGGGTCATTGCGGGCGCGTTTGCCTCAAAATTGTCGAGCACGGTCTGCGCTGTGGCAACGACGCTGCGATTGTCCACGGCGTTGACGAGCTGCTCGGCCCGGTTCTGCGAGCGCACCGTCGCCTCGCCGCGCACGGCCGCGGTCACGCCGGTGCGCAGATTCTGGATTTCCCGGTCGATCTCGTCCGTGCTGGGCGGCGCGGCGACGGCGTCGCCAAGGATCGCAAAGGCTTCGGCCAGCGCCTCGCGCCAGCGTCCGTCGCGCGCGGTGACGGCGAGCGTGGTCGTATTGGCGATGGCGCGCTGACGGGACACGCCGATGGACGCGCCAATGAAGGCGGATTCGCCACGCGCATGCGCCTCCAGCCGCCGGTTGATGATCCGCCCCGCCAGCGATTCGACGAGAAAATCGCGTTCGCGCGCCATGGTGTGGGGCAGTGGCTCGTGCGGACGCACCCAGACGATGTTCGCAGACACGGGCACGCCGGGATAGGTAAGGCTGGCGACCGGCTGGGCGACCTCGGCCGGCTGGCCGAAATCGGGGTCGGCCGGGGCCTGACCTTGCGCCTGCCATCCACCAAAACGCGCTTCGATCAATTCGGCCATCATGTCCGGATCGGCATCACCCGCCATCACGATCGTTGCCCGTTCGGGACGATACCAGCGATGATAGAAAGCGCGCAGCCCCTCGGCCGTGGCACCGTTCAGGGTCGCGTCGGTGCCGATAATGTCGCGGTCCGCATAACGCAGGCCGGCGAAATAGAGCGGCAGCGCCAGTTCCAGCCCGCGCTGCGACAGTTCCGGCCGACGTCCTTTTTCCGCGAGGATGACCGGACGCTCGGCCTCGACCGCAGCCGGCTCGATCCGGGCGCGAGACATCATTTCCGCGAGCACATGGAGGCTGGTGTCGAGGCTGGCGCGGTCGGCATGGGGCAGATCGAGCTGGTAAACGGTGTCGGTTGCGCTCGTCCGCGCATTGCTGTCGCTGCCGAAGCTGGCGCCGAGCCGCTGCCAGGTTTCCCGCGCGGCGCGGTCCGGGAAGCTCTCCGTGCCCCGAAACAGCATATGTTCCAGGAAATGCGCCCAGCCGCGTTCGTCGTCTTCTTCATGCAGCGCGCCGGTATCGATCCGGATGCGTATCGACACCTGTCCGGCCGGCAGCGCGTTGCGGCGTACCGCATAGCGCAGGCCGTTCGGCAAGGTGCCGAAGCGCCAGGCCGGATCCGGCGCGATGTCGCTGCCGCGATAAAGCCAGCGCGTCTCGCTCCGTTCTGTGGCGGTTGGCGCCGCCGCCGGCTGGGCGGCGAGCGGCGCGGCGAGGAGCAGCAGGGCGGCAAGGGCCGGACGGATCGGGTTCATCGCGGCCTTTGTGGGTGCGCAAGGCCCAAATGTCGAGCATTGCGGACGCGCATTTCGGATTGTGCGTCCCCTGGCTTCACCCGTATGAGCGGGAGCGCCCCCACGGAGAATCCCATGCGTATCCCATTGTTTACCCTGCTGCTGGCGCCGCTCGTCGCGCTTTCGGTGCCTGTTTCCGCCCAGGAGCTTGGCGCGCCCACCGTGACGCCCGAGGAACTGCTCGGTCAGATGGATCCGGCCGCGACCGAGGCCGAGATGGCGCGCCTGATCGCCGCCGCGGCGGCCTATCCGCTCGGTTCGATCGACAATCCCGTCCGGGTCGGCGGGCCGCAGGGCGAGCGCGGCTATCTCGCCCGGCTGCGCTGCGAGGACGGCGCGATTCCCCGGATCGGGGCGCGCGTCGATTCGGGCGTCGGTGCATTCGGAACGGTCACGGCGGCCTATCCGCTCGCCTGCGGCGGCACGACGCGCCGTGTCGTCTTCGACATGTATCATGCCGAACATGCCGAGGATCGCGCCCCGCCGGGCTTCGCGATTGGCGCCTGACGGCGTTTCGCTCATCGCCTGTTCACTGCTTTCTCCTACATTGCGCTTCGCGTCCGATCTCCTATCTAGGGCGCGAAGGGATTTGCGATGAACGACGACAACCGCACGCCGGACAAGGATCCGGGCAACGCCTGGATGAAGAGCCTGCTGATCTGGGCGGGCATTTTGCTTGGTGTGCTGCTGTTCGTACAGGTCGCCGGCGGTGGCACCAGTCGCCCGGCCGACGCGATCGCCTATTCCGATTTCCTCAACCGGGTCGAGGAAGGCTCGGTCAAGCAGGTCGTGATCGGCAAGGAGACGATCACTGGCCGGCTGAACAATAACGAGACCTTCCGGACCACCGCGCCGCCCTCCGATCCGCAGCTCGTCCAGCGTCTGCGCGATCGCGGCGTGTCCTTTGCCGCCGAGCCGGAGCAGCAGACGAGCCTGTGGATGTACATCCTCATCCAGTCGCTGCCCTTCCTGCTGATCCTCGGCATCGCCTTCTTCGTGATGCGCCAGATGCAGAAAAATGCCGGCTCCGGCGCGATGGGCTTCGGCCGCTCCAAGGCGAAATTGCTGACCGAGAAGCATGGGCGCGTAACCTTCGACGACGTGGCCGGCATCGACGAGGCACGCGAGGAGCTGCAGGAAATCGTCGAATTCCTGAAGGATCCGTCGAAATTCGCTCGGCTGGGCGGCAAGATTCCGAAGGGCGCCTTGCTGGTCGGCTCGCCCGGCACCGGCAAGACGCTGCTGGCGCGCGCCATTGCGGGCGAGGCGAACGTGCCTTTCTTCACGATTTCGGGTTCCGATTTCGTCGAGATGTTCGTCGGCGTCGGCGCGAGCCGCGTGCGCGACATGTTCGAGCAGGCGAAGAAGAACGCGCCCTGCATCGTCTTCATCGACGAGATCGACGCGGTCGGCCGCCACCGCGGCGCCG
>CAYTMM010000100.1:0-8979 GCA_964438875.1 uncultured Sphingosinicella sp.
TTGGAAGCGATGGGCGGGTGAAAGCTTTCGACCCTGTCTGGACGTTCAGAGCGGGCAGTCGGAATCCGTAACCCTCCAGTAATCGTAAATCCGTCCCTCAGTTCCAACGGCAACCCTTAAAATAGGCCTGCCCTCGCTAAACAGCACTCGGTAAAAACGATCCGAAGATCGTACGAATGCCAGTTGTCCCCCGACATAGCTTGGAGATACAGCGACACGTATCACAGGGCCTACCGTACGAAATTCATATTGGTAGGAGATAGATTCTGGAACACCCCCAAATCTCAATCTATCAGCACCAACGAGAATGTTGGGCGCCCCTTCTGATTTGTAGCATCCCAAGATCGGTGTCGAATCTTGTGCAACTGGTTCGTCAAAAGAGCACCCGCCGGCAAATATCATGAGTAATGCGGCTCTCTTAGTGGCGGTGTAGGTCTTGTTCGGCATCAGGCATGCTACTTCACGTAGCGTCCGCTATCCACCCATAGCGGCCAGCGGATCACCCTACCCCCGCCACTCCCGCGTCAGCAGATCGAGGCAGGCCATGCGGACAGCGACGCCGAGTTCGACCTGGGTGAGGATCAGCGAGCGTTCGGGATCGTCCGCCACGTCGCCGTCAATCTCGACGCCGCGGTTCATCGGGCCGGGATGCATCACCGCCGCGTGCGGGGCGGCGCGGGCGAGGCGTTCGCGGGTGAGGCCGTAGCGGGCGTGATAATCGCCGAGCGCGTCGGCAAGGCCCTCCTCAAGACGCTCGCGCTGGATGCGCAGCATCATCACCACATCGGCGCCCGCCAGCGCGGCATCGAAATCGGTGGTCGCGGCGATGCCCGGCGGCAGCGCGGCGGGGAGCAAAGCGGCGGGGCCGGCGACCGTCACCTGCGCGCCGAGCAGCGGAAGCGAACGCATGTTCGATCCGGCGACGCGGCTGTGCGCGATATCGCCGCAGATCACGACCTTCAGCCCGTCGATCCGGCCGAAGCGGCGGCGGATGGCGAGGGCGTCGAGCAGGGCCTGGGTCGGATGCTCGCCGCGCCCGTCGCCGGCATTGATGACGGGGCAATCCATCACCGCCGCGACATCGCGCGCCGCGCCGACCGCCTCGTGACGGATCACCATGATGTCCGGCCGCATCGCGTTCAGCGTCAGCGCGGTGTCGATCAGGCTTTCGCCCTTGCGCACGCTGGAAGCGGCGGGGTGGAAGCCGGCGACCTGCGCGCCGAGCCGCTTTCCCGCGATCTCGAACGAGAACATCGTGCGGGTGCTGTTTTCGAAGAAGGCGTTGATCTGGGTGAGGCCGGCGAGACGATCGTCGGCCTTGCGCGCGCCTCGGTTGAAATCGACCCAGCCTTCGGCTTCGTCGAGGATGAGGGCGAGATCGGCGGCGGACAGCCCATCGATGCCGAGGAGATGCCGGTGAGGGAAGCGCGTGCGGGACATTAAAGCGGCGCTGTAGCGAGTGGGCCGGTGAGGCTCAAGCATTGCCATCCCTTTCCCCGTTCGGGCTGAGCCTGTCGAAGCCCTATGCTTCCCTTCCAGCGGTGGAGAAGAAAGGACAGTCCTTCGACAGGCTCAGGACGAACGGAGTGGGGATGATCAACGGCGCAGATGCTGGTCCAGAAAACGCAGATAGGCTTCCTGCGCGTCGATGCGGTTCTGCTTGCGCAGGAAACCGTGGCCCTCGTCCGGGAAGAGGACATATTCGACCGGCACGTCGTTGGCGCGCATCGCGGCGACCAGTTCGTCGCTCTCGACCTGCAGCACGCGCGGATCGTTGGCGCCCTGCACGACCAGCATCGGCCGGCGGATATTGGCCGCGTGGAAGAGCGGGGAGATGGCGCGGTGCCGCTCCGCGTCCACCGCCGGATCGCCCATTTCGTCGAACAGAGCGGTGCGCTGCGCCCCCCACCAGGCCGGGATCGATTCCAGCGTGCGGACCCAGTTGGTGACGCCGAAAATGTTGACGCCGGCGTCGAACACCTCGGGATGGAAAGCCAGTGCGGCGGCGGTGATGTAGCCGCCATAGGAGCCGCCCATCACGGCGACGCGGTCCGAAATCCAGTCCTGCCCGGCCAGCCAGTCGCGCGAGGCGGTGACATCGCGCAGGTCGACATCTCCGTGACGGCGATCGTCCATGTGGAAGAAGGTCTTGCCGTAGCCGGACGAGCCGCGATTGTTGATCGCGTAGACGGCATAGCCGTGATTGACGAGATGCTGGACCATCGCGCTGTAGCCGCGCCGGCTCTGGCCGCCCGGCCCGCCATGGACCAGCACGATCGCCGGCGCAGGATTGGCCGCGCTCGCCCCGTGCGGGCGATAGAGGATGCCGGGGATCTCCAGCCCGTCATAGGACGGGAAGCGGGCGACGGTGGCGGTGACGAGATTGGCCTCGTCGATCGCGGGGTTGAGCGCGGTGGTGAGGCGCCGGGCCTGGCCGGTCGAGAGGTCGGCGACGAAGATGTCGGAGGGCGAGGTGTCGGACGCGACGGTGAAGGCGATCATCGTCTCGTCGCGGTTGAAACGCACACCGCCCAGATCACCGTCCGGCACGCCGGAAAGGCGCAGCGGCTGGTTGGAGCGCGTGTCGGTGATGGTGAGCGCGGTCGATCCGTCGGCATTGACGGCATGAACCCGGTAGCGGCCCGAGGGCGAATAGGAGACGAACATCACGTCCCAGTCCGCCGCGACCATCGGCCGCCGCTCGCCGCTGGCGAGATCGTAGCGGATCGCCTGCGAGAATTCGCTGGTCTCGTTGGTGCCGTAGACCAAAGCGGCGCTGTCAGGCGTGAAGCCATAGACGCCGTGCGAGACATTGCCCTGGTGCGGGGTGATGTGCTGCGGGGCGGCGGGGGCTTCGACGAGATGGGATTGGACGGCGCCGACCTCGTAGAGATACACATCGCTGTCGGCGCTGCTGTTCAGCTTGTTGAGCGCCACGTAGCGCCCGTCGCGCGACACGGCGGCGGGGAAATATTCGCCGCTGTTCTGGAAGATCATCCGCCGTTCGTAGCTGTCGGCGTCATAAGCGTAGATATCGAAAGCGCGCGGATCGCGTTCGTTGCTGGAGATGTAGAAGGTGCGGCCGTCACCGCTCCAGCCCATGAAACTCGCCTTCAGATTCTCGCCCGGGGTCAGATCGCGCTCGGTGCCGTCGGGCAGGCGTACATAGACATGGTTCAATTCGTTGCCGCCCTGATCGGCGGTGAACAGCACCCGCTCGTCATTGGGGAAATAGGACATGGCGAAGGTGGCGTTGCTCGTCGAACCGGTGATCGCCACCGGATCGCCGCCCGCGACGGGCAGCGCATAGGCGTTGAACACGCCCGTCCGGTCCGAATTGATCAGGAGTTGGCGCCCGTCGCGCGAGAAAGCGATGCCGTCGGGAGCGGCCATGCCGAAGCTGGTCGTCTCGAAAAATTGCTGGGCGGTGTAACGGGCCGGGGCCTGGCGTTCGGCCGCGGCGGGCTGGGCGGCATGGACCTCGGTGGTCATCGAAAGGGCTCCGAGCGTGAGGCAGGTGGTGGCGAGCATCGCCATGGCGATTCGAATGCGCATGAAACTTTCCCCCAAGAAAGGTGTGTTATTCGTATATCACAGTTCGCAACCGTCGTGTAGCCGCTTTTCGCAGACTTTATCGCGCCATCATCATGGCGTCGATCGCACCCTGCAGGATGTAGGCGGCGGCCATCTTATCGACCAGTTCCGCACGCCGCGCGCGACTGGCATCGGCGTCGATCAGGGTGCGCGTGACGGCCTGCGTCGACCAGCGTTCGTCCCAGAGCAGGATCGGCCGGGCGAGCGGCGCGAGGTTGCGGGCGAAGGCGCGAACCGACTGGGTGCGCGGGCTGTCGCTGCCGTCGAGATTGAGCGGCAGGCCCATAACGATCCCCCTCACCTGCTGCGCGCCGGCGAGCGCGGCGAGCGCGGCCATGTCCTTCGCGAATTTCGTGCGGCGGATCGTCTCGGCCGCGGTGGCGATCGTCCACTGGGCATCGCACAAGGCGGTGCCGATCGTCTTGGTGCCGACATCCAGCCCGATCAGCCGTCCGCCGCCCGGCAGGGCGTCACGAAAGGCGGGGGCGGCATCGAAGATCATCGGCCGGTGAACGCCGCCAGACGGCGCGCCACATCGGCGCGGATGTTCGCCCAGAACAGGGCGTAATCGTAGACATGGTAATTGTTGCCGGGCAGCGCGTAATTGCCCATTTCCGGCAGAACCTCGACCGGACCGATCAGCAGGAAGCCGCGCACATCGCAGCGCGCCGGGACGGCTTCAGGCCGCAGTTCTGCGGTGCTCATCTCCTCATCGGGGACAAGCGTGCCGAGATTGGCGGCGGCCGACGCCTCGCCGCCGCGCGTGCCGGTAAGCGGATTGGTGCAGACCATAGGCGATCCGGCGCGCGAGATGCCGGTGGGGCCGGATGTCGCGTCATAGACCTCCGTCACCTGGCTCGGATCGGCGGGCTCGGCGAAGCTCTGGAAGGAGACGATGCAGCCCGCTTCCTCCGCCGTCGCGCATTCCGGCAGCGCCAGTTCGGGGAGGTCCGCATCGCGCGAGACGGGCCAGCCGATCACATAGGCCACCGCGATCCGCTCCGCCTCCGGCGCGCCACGCAGACGCTCCTGAAGCAGGCGCATCAGGTGGAGACTGCCCTGGCTGTGCGCGGCCAGCACGATCGGCCGGTCGGCGGGCGCCTGGCGCAGGAACTCTTCAAACGCCTCCAGCACATCGCGATACGCGAAATCGAGCGCGCGGGTTGCGTTCTCCTGCGTCGTCAGGAAAGCGCCGAACGTCGCCTGCCGATATTTGGGCGCCCAGATCGCGCCGACATGATTGAAGGCGCTGGCCTGGCTGCGCACGAACAGCCGCGCCCGATCCTGCGAGTCCGCATCGTCCAGCGGCGCATTCCAGGCCGAGGATTCGAGGAAGCTGGTCGGGTGGATGAAGAAGACCGAGGCCTGCGGGGCAGCGGTCGTCGCGTCGGTGCCGGCCGGCACCCAGAGCGCGGGATTGTTCGCGATGTCGGGCCGGGCGATCCACAGATCGGCCTGGGCGTAGCTGGAGCCTTCCGGCATCGGCACATCCTGAAACGCGATGCTGGGCACCAACGCCCAGCGCATCAGTTCCTTCTCGAACAATCGATAGCCAAGCGCGCCCAGAAACGTGAGCACGATCAGCGCCGCCACAATCCACAGGAAGCAACCCGCCGGACTTTTTCTTCTTCTCGCCATGCACGCCCTCAAGCCTAAGTGCGGCGTCCTTGCAAGCGGTGTTGCCGCACCGCAGCGCGAATGCTAGCGGCCTTATCGGATCGCTTGTCGATCCGAACCAGCAGGAAAAATATGTCCGTCGACGTCGAAACCGTCCGCCATATCGCCAAGCTCGCCCGCATCGCCGTCAGCGATGCGGAGGTCGCCGCGCTCGCCCCCGAACTTTCCGGCATTCTCGACTGGGTCGAGCAGCTCGGCGAGGTCGATGTGACGGGCGTCGCGCCGATGAATGCGGTGATCCCCAACCATCTGCGCCTGCGCGAGGACGCCGTGACCGACGGCGGCATCCGCGAGGATGTGCTGGCCAATGCGCCGGCCGCCGAACATGGCTTCTTCGCCGTGCCGAAGGTGATCGAATGACCGCGCTCAACGATCTGGGCGTCGCGGCGATCCGCGACGGGGTGAAGGACGGCGCGTTCAGCGCGCGCGAGGTCGCCGAGGCGCATATCGCAGCGGTGGAGAGCGCGCGTGCGCTCAACGCCTTCGTCGTCGAGACGCCGGAGCTGGCGCTCGCCGCCGCCGACGCGGCCGACGCGGCGCGGGCGTCGGGAGAGCTGAAGCCGCTGTCCGGCGTGCCGCTGGGCATCAAGGATCTGTTCTGCACCGAAGGCGTGCAGACGACGGCGGCCAGCCGCATCCTGGAGGGCTTCACGCCACGCTACGAATCCACGGTGAGCGGCAAGCTGCTCGGCGCGGGCGCCGGCATGCTCGGCAAGCTCAACATGGACGAATTCGCGATGGGATCGTCCAACGAGACGAGCGGCTTCGGCAACGTCATTTCGCCCTGGCGGCGCAACGATGGCGGCAATGCTGCGCTCGCGCCGGGCGGCAGCTCGGGCGGTAGCTCGGCGGCGGTCTCGGCGCGGCTCTGCCCGGGCGCGACGGGAACGGACACGGGCGGATCGATCCGCCAGCCCGCCGCCTTCACCGGCATTTCCGGCATCAAGCCGACCTATGGCCGCTGCTCGCGCTGGGGCGTGATCGCCTTCGCCAGCTCGCTCGACCAGGCCGGGCCGATGGCGCGCGACGTGCGCGACTGCGCGATCCTGCTGGAAACGATGACGGGCTTCGATGCGAAAGATTCGACCTCGCTCGATCTGCCCGTGCCGAAGTGGGAAGCCGCGCTTTCCGCCGATCTGAAAGGCAAGCGCGTCGGCATCCCGAAGGAATACCGGATCGACGGCGTGCCGGGCGAGATCGACGCCGTGTGGGACCAGGGCATCGCGTGGCTGAAGGATGCGGGCGCCGAGATCGTCGAGGTCTCGCTGCCGCACACCAAATATGCGCTGCCGACCTATTACATCATCGCGCCGGCCGAAGCTTCGTCGAACCTCGCCCGCTATGATGGCGTGCGTTACGGCCAGCGGGTGCAGCCCGAGCAGGGCGGCCTGGCCGACATGTATGAGGCGACGCGCGCGGCGGGTTTCGGCGCCGAAGTCAAGCGGCGCATCATGATCGGCACCTATGTGCTGTCGGCCGGCTTCTACGACGCCTATTTCAATCAGGCGCAGAAGGTCCGGGCGCTGATCGCGCGCGATTTCGAGCGGGCCTGGGAGAGCTGCGACCTGCTGCTGACCCCGACCGCGCCGAGCGCCGCTTTTGGGCTGGGCGAAAAGACCGCCGATCCGCTGTCCATGTATCTGAACGACGTGTTCGCGGTGCCGGCGAGCCTGGCGGGGCTGCCCGCCATGTCGGTGCCGGCCGGGCTGGACGGACAGGGCCTGCCGCTCGGCCTCCAGATCATCGGCAAGGCGCTGGACGAGCAGAGCGTGCTGAACGCGGGCCTCGCGATCGAACAGCGCGCCGGGTTCACCCATCGGCCGGAGGCGTGGTGGTAATGTCTGACTATCGCATTCAGGGCGCCACGGGCGAATGGGAGGTCGTGATCGGCCTCGAAGTCCACGCGCAGGTCGTGTCCGAGGCCAAGCTCTTTTCGGGCGCGGCCACCGCTTTCGGAGCGGAGCCGAACACGCAGGTCAGCCTGATCGACGCGGCGATGCCGGGGATGCTGCCCGTGCCGAACGCGGAGTGCATCCGCCAGGCGGTGCGCACCGGGCTCGCGATCGATGCGCCGATCAACCAGTGGTCGCGATTTGACCGGAAGAACTATTTCTACGCCGATCTGCCGCAGGGTTATCAGATCAGCCAGCTCTACCATCCTCTGGTCGGCGAGGGGCAGATCAGTGTCGACCTGGACGGCGGGGTGACCAAGACGATCGGGATCGAGCGCATCCATGTCGAGCAGGACGCCGGCAAGCTGATGCACGATCAGCACCCGACCTTTTCCTATGTCGATTTGAACCGTTCCGGTGTCGCGTTGATGGAGATTGTCTCCAAACCGGATATGCGTAGCCCTGAGGAAGCGGGCGCCTATGTCCGCAAGCTGCGGGCCATCCTGCGCTATGTCGGATCGTGCGACGGCAATATGGAGCAGGGATCGATGCGTGCCGACGTGAACGTCTCGGTCCGCAAGGCCGGTGAAGCATTCGGCACCCGCACCGAGACGAAGAACGTCAATTCCGTGCGCTTCATCATGGCCGTGATCGAGCATGAAGCGCGGCGCCAGGTCGACCTGATCGAAGATGGCGGCGAAGTTGTGCAGGAAACCCGCCTCTACGATCCCGACCGGAACGAGACGCGATCGCTGCGTTCCAAGGAAGACGCGCACGATTACCGTTATTTCCCCGATCCGGACCTGCTGCCGCTCGAGCTTTCGGACGCGTTCGTCGCCGAATGCCGCGCCAGCCTGCCCGAACTGCCCGACGCCAAGCGCGCACGTTATGAAGGTGTGCTCGGCCTGTCCGCCTACAATGCCGACGTGCTGACCGCCGAGGTCGAGACGGCGCGCTGGTTCGAGGCGCTGCTCGCCGTCGGGCCGGGCGATGCCGCCTTCGCGCAGCGCGCCGCCAATTGGGTGATCTCCGACCTGTTCGGCGCGCTCAACAAGCTGGGCAAGGAAATCGGGGAAAGCCCGGTCACGCCGGCCCAGGCCGCTGCGTTGCTCGCCCTGGTCGCCCACGGCACGCTGTCGGGCACGCTCGCCAAGCAGGTGTTCGAGATCATGCTGGAGACCGGCGACGATCCGGAGAAGATCGTCGAGGAGCGCGGGCTGAAGCAGACGTCCGACACCGGCGCGATCGAGGCGGTGATCGCCGAGGTGATGGCCGCCAATCCGGGCCAGCTCGAACAATATCGCGCGGGCAAACAGGCCGACGTCCTGATGCTGTTCTACCTGCTGCCCGTCGACCAACTGAAGGTAGTCTTCGGCCGGCTCGGCTATGCACTGTCACCGCAACTCATCGGGGACACCACCGACTACTACCTGCACCGAACATCGCACGGTTCGACACTGAGCGCGGTGGTCCATTCCTGGGTGTTGGCTCGCACACACCGCGACCGGGCCATGACGTTCTTCCACGACGTGCTCCGGTCCGACGTCGATGATATCCAGGGCGGGACGACCGCCGAGGGAATCCATTTGGCCGCGATGGCCGGCAGCATTGACTTGATCCAGCGCTGCTTCACCGGCCTGGAAGTGTGTTCCGGGACCTTGAAGTTGGATCCCGAATGGCCGGAACGTCTCGAGGCGCTGAATTTTTCAATCCGATATCGCGGACATCGGCTGTTTCTCAGCGTGACAGGCAGTGCGGTCCAGGTCAGCTCCGGGTCCGGTCAGGCCGCGCCGATCACGGTCGACTGCCGCGGTCA
>CAYTMM010000101.1:0-7974 GCA_964438875.1 uncultured Sphingosinicella sp.
GAGACGGTGATGATCAACTGCAACCCGGAAACGGTGAGCACCGATTACGACACGTCCGACCGCCTCTATTTCGAGCCGTTGACGCAAGAGGATGTGCTGGAAATCCTGCATGTCGAGCAATCGCGGGGCGAGCTGGCCGGCGTCATCGTCCAGTTTGGCGGGCAGACGCCGCTGAAGCTGGCGGCGGCGCTGGAAAAGGCCGGGATCCCGATCCTCGGCACCTCGCCCGACGCGATCGATCTGGCCGAGGACCGGGAGCGTTTCGCGGCTCTGGTCGACAAACTGGGCCTGAAGCAGCCGCGCAACGGCATCGCGCGCAGCCGCGACGAGGCGATGAAGGTGGCGGAGCGGATCGGCTATCCGGTGCTGACTCGGCCTTCCTACGTGCTGGGCGGACGGGCGATGGAGATTGTCGATTCGCCCGAGCAGCTCGACGATTATATCCACACCGCCGTGCAGGTCTCCGGAGACAGCCCGGTGCTGATCGATCAATATCTGCGCGACGCGATCGAGGTGGACGTAGACGCTTTGTGCGACGGCACCGACGTCACGATCGCTGGCGTGATGCAGCATATCGAGGAGGCGGGCGTCCATTCGGGCGACAGCGCCTGTTCGCTGCCGCCCTACAGTCTGTCCCCCGAAATCGTCGCTGAGATCGAACGGCAGGCGGCGGCGCTGGCCCGCGCGCTGGGCGTGGTCGGGCTGATGAATGGGCAGTTCGCGGTCAAGGACGGCGAGGTCTACCTGATCGAGGTCAATCCGCGCGCCAGCCGCACCGTGCCGTTCGTCGCCAAGGCGGTGGGGGCGCAGGTCGCCAAGATCGCGGCGCGGGTGATGGCGGGCGAGAAGCTGGCCGATCTGCCGAAGATCCGCCGCGACATCCGCCATATCGCGGTTAAGGAAGCGGTTTTCCCGTTCGCGCGCTTCCCCGGCGTCGATCCAGTTCTCTCACCGGAAATGAAATCCACCGGCGAAGTCATGGGGATCGATGGCGATTTCGCCACCGCCTTCCTGAAATCCCAGCAGGGCGGCGGCGTCGATCTGCCGGACGCCGGTACGCTGTTCGTGTCGGTCAAGGACAGCGACAAGCCGGCCATATTAGGCGCGGTGCGCGACCTGATCGGGCTGGGCTTCACCGCCGTGGCGACCGGCGGCACCGCTGATTATCTCGCCGCCGAAGGCGTCGAGGTCGAACGGGTGAACAAGGTGGCGCAGGGGCGGCCGCACATCGTCGACCGGATCAAGGACGGCGGGGTCGCCCTGATCTTCAACACCACCGAAGGCTGGCAGAGCCACAAGGATTCCTCGTCGATCCGCGCTTCCGCCGTTCAGCAGAAAATCCCCTACTTCACCACGGCGGCGTCGAGCGTGGCCGTGGTGCGTGCCATCGCGGCGCGGCGGGCACGCGGCCTTGAAGTGCGCGCATTGCAGGACTATTATTCAGCTTCCGAAGCATGATCCTGAACAACATGGCTTGATATCAGGCGATCCTCTTCCGGAGGGGCGCCCAAGCGGGATTTTGACGAAAGGCACTGCGAATGGCGACGGTCGAGAAGCTGCCCATGCTGGCCGAGGGCTATGAAAAGCTCCAGGCGGATGTGCGCCACCTCAAAACCGTGGAGCGTCCGGCCGTAATCGACGCGATCGAGGAAGCGCGCGCCCATGGCGACCTTTCCGAGAATGCCGAATATCATGCGGCCAAGGAGCGACAGGGGCAGATCGAAGCGCAGATCGCCGACATCGACGACCGGCTGAGTCGTGCGATGGTGATCGACCCGACCACGCTTTCGGGCGACAAGGTGGTGTTCGGCGCGACCGTCCACCTGCTCGACGAGAATGACAAGGCGATCAAATATCAGATCGTCGGCGAGACGGAGGCGGACGCCAAGGTCGGCAGGATCAGCTACGCCTCGCCGCTCGGCCGCGCGCTGATCGGTCGCTCCAAGGGCGAGGAGGTGGAATTTTCCGCTCCCTCCGGCGACAAATATTTCGAGATCGCCAAGATCGAGTTCATCTAGGCGG
Organism: uncultured Sphingosinicella sp.; assembly: GCA_964438875.1. Lineage (GTDB taxonomy): Bacteria > Pseudomonadota > Alphaproteobacteria > Sphingomonadales > Sphingomonadaceae > Allosphingosinicella. The sequence continues at coordinate 2,023 of CAYTMM010000101.1, forward strand.
GGAACAAGACCCGCCATGCGACCGCCGGAAAGTTGGGCCAAGGCGCCGTTCACGCTGTGGATGTCGGTGGCGGTCGCCGCCGCATGGCTCGTCGTGACCTTGATGGGCCTCGACGGCTGGGCGATGGTGTGGGGCGGTTTCATCCCGGCGCGGCTGGGTGGTGCGGTGGGCGAAACCGGGCTTGCGCTTGCTCCGGCCTGGCTGACCCCGTTTACGGCGACCTTCATTCACGCCAATCTGGTTCATCTCGGCTTCAACCTGCTGGTGCTGGTTTTCTGCGGACGGCCGACCGAGGCGGTGCTGGGGACGAAAGGCTTCGTCCTTCTCTATCTGCTCGGTGCCTATGCGGCCGCAGCGGCGCATTGGCTGATCCAGCCCGGCGACATGACACCGATGGTCGGCGCGAGCGGCGCGATCTCGGCGGTGCTCGGCGCCTATGCGATGCTGTTCGGACGCAACCGGGTGAAGGTCGCCAATCCGCGCCTCGCGCTGTGGCTTAACGCGCTCTGGCTCATGGCGGCCTGGGTCGTGCTGCAGGTCATTATCGGCATCAGCTTCGCGCGTGGCGGCGTCCATGTCGCCATCGCCGCCCATATCGGAGGCTTTCTGGTCGGCCTGCTGCTCGCCTATCCGCTGCTGATGTTCAAATATCGCAACGCCTGAAGACAGGAATTATTCGGTGTCCGGCTCCAGCAGCCGGTGCAGGTGGACGACGACATATTTCATCTCGGCATCGTCCACGGTGCGCTGCGCCTTTCCGCGCCAGGCTTCGACGGCGCTGGCGTGATCGGGATAGATGCCGACCATGTCGATGGTCGAAAGATCGAAGTCGAGGCCGCGCGGATCCTTGACCCGGCCGCCGAACACGAAATGAAGCTTGCTCATGGGGCGCCGCCTAGGCGGGAACGGGGCGAGGTGCAAGTCGCCGTACTGTGGGTGTCAATCCTTCGCGCCGATTGAATCGCCGACAGCACGCACGACCTTGCCGATACCTTCGTCGGCGCGGGCGCGGCCGGCATCGATGCCCTTGCGCGCCGCTTCGCGTGCGCCGTCAACAAGCTTGCGACCCGTGTCACCGAACAGCGTCTGCTCGCGCCGCGTGCCCGGTACGAGTGCGCCGAGCACGGCGCCGATCGCCAGTCCGCCGAGCACGGCCGCCACCGGATAGACGGCGAGTTGCGTGCTGACATCGTTCGTTCGCTCGCGCGCGGCTTCATAAGCCGAGACAGTCCGTTCCCGCGCCGTGTCCAGCGCCCGGGCGGCGCGGCCGCGCACTGCAGTCTCCGTCTTGTCATCCTGCTTCTTCTTCGCCGCCATCACCGCGCTCCTTGCTTCCCGGGACCCAACGCCGCGCCGTCGGATTCGTTGCCCCGCGTTTTCCTGTCCGAGATAAGGCGCTTCGCCGCTCTTGTAAGAGGGCCGCGCGCCAGAAACAGCGCCAGCGCACCGATCCCGGCGGAAACCGCGACCGGGCGTGCCTTCGCAGCTTCCACCGCCTCGCCGGCAAGGTCGGCGCCCTTGGCCTTGACCCCGTCCCAGGCCTCACCCGCCAGATTAGCCGGACGGAGCCGCGCGCGTGTAGCCTCCAGCGTGGCGTCCAGCCGGGCGCGGGCCATGACCGCCTCGCGCCGTGACTGCTCGATCCCGGCGAGCGTCATGGCAGCGTCTCGCCCCGCTCGATCGCGGCACGCTCGCCGTCATCGCGACCAAGACCCTTGATGCCTTTCCAGCCATAATGGGCGAGAAGATAGCCGACGATTGCCAGCGGCAGGCCCACTGCAATGCCGGCGAGCAGCGGCCCGATCTGTTGTGCGAGCGCGACCAGCGATGTGATCACCAGCGCGATCATCGCAGCGACGAGCAGGAACCAACCGATCGCCAGCGCGACCAATGCCCGGCGCGCCCGTACCGCGCGGTGCGCCACGATCGCCTTGAGCAAGGCGATCTCAGCTTCCGCATAAGTCCGTCCGTCCTCGACCAGCCGGGCAATCAGTTCGCCGATCGTTTCGTCGTTCCGTTCCGGTTCGTCGCCCCCATGTGCCAAGGATCAGGCTCCGTCATTATCCGCTTCGGGACGCCCGACGCGGCTGGCATCGTCGACTCCCGTGCGCAGCACCCGCATCAGCGCGAAGCCGACCACGGCCGCTGCCGCAATCGCGATAACCGGACTCTTGCGGACGATGTCGCGCGTTTCGGCGACGATATCGTCGACGCTCTTGTCGCGGACCTTGTCGGCGAAAGAGGAAACCGCGCCGGCGGCGCGATGGGCGTAATCGCCATATTCACCGCCCAGCCGCTCGTCGATTGAACGTGCCGCGTCGTCAATGATCCCGCCCAGTTCCTCAAGCAGTCCCGCGCCCTTACCCTTGCCATCGTCGGCATAGGCACGCAGCCGATCACCGGCCTGTCCGCGCAATGTCGAGACCTGATCCTTCACCTGACGGACGATCTTGTCGGTCGTCTCGCGTGCGGTTTCGCCCGAGGTAAGGCTTTCATTCAGCTCAAGGTCCTGACGGGGCATGGCAATTCCTCCACTCTCTTCACAATAAGGCCTGTGCGACCAGAACACCTGCTGGGGCCTTGCGTTCCGGCGGCCGACAGGAAAGTTGCAAGCACGCCGTCCGACCGATAATCGGCCGGCACAGCTTTCCCATATCTCATACGAGGCCGTAACGAAATGACCGCCATCATTCACCTGCACGCCCGCCAGATTCTTGACAGCCGGGGCAACCCGACCGTGGAGGTGGACGCGTTGCTGGAGGATGGCAGCTTGGGCCGCGCGGCGGTGCCTTCAGGTGCATCGACCGGCGCGCACGAGGCGGTGGAAAAGCGCGACGGCGACAAGGGCCGTTGGCTCGGCAAGGGTGTGAGCCAAGCCGTGGAAGCGGTGAACGGCGAAATTGCCGCTGCGCTGACCGGCCTGGAAGCCGAGGACCAAGGCGAGATCGACGCGGCGCTGATTGCGCTGGACGGTACGGAGAACAAGTCGCGGCTCGGTGCCAATGCGATCCTCGGCGTCAGCCTTGCGGCGGCCAAGGCGGCCGCCGAAGCGCGCGGCCTGCCGCTTTACCGTTATGTCGGCGGCGTCTCGGCCAATGTGCTGCCGGTGCCGATGATGAATATTCTCAATGGCGGCGCCCATGCCGACAATCCGATCGATTTCCAGGAATTCATGGTAATGCCGGTCGGCGCGGAGAGCTTTTCAGAGGCGCTGCGCTGCGGGGCGGAGATCTTCCACACGCTGAAAAAGAAGCTGCACGATGCCGGGCTGGCGACGTCAGTAGGCGACGAAGGGGGCTTCGCGCCGAACCTGGCTTCGGCGCGCGATGCACTCGACTTCATCATGCGCTCGGTCGAGGAGGCGGGCTACCGGCCCGGCGACGACGTGGTGCTGGCGCTCGACTGCGCGGCGACGGAGTTCTTCCGGGATGGCGTCTATCATATGGAAGGCGAGGGGACGGTGCTGTCGCCGGTCGAGATGGCGGATTATCTGGCCGCGCTGACCCGCGATTATCCGATCCGCTCGATCGAGGACGGTATGGGCGAGGATGATCTGGAGGGGTGGAAGGCGATCACCGATCTGGTCGGCGACAAGGTCCAGCTTGTCGGCGACGATCTTTTCGTCACCAATCCAAAGCGGCTGGGCATGGGGATCGAACAGGGCCTCGCCAATTCGATCCTCATCAAGGTCAACCAGATCGGGACGCTGACCGAGACGCTCGATGCGGTGAACATGGCGCACCGTGCGCGCTACACTGCGGTTATGTCGCACCGTTCGGGCGAGACCGAGGACACGACGATCGCCGACCTCGCCGTCGCGACCAATTGCGGGCAGATCAAGACCGGCAGCCTGGCGCGTTCCGACCGGCTTGCCAAATACAATCAGCTCCTGCGCATCGAAGAGGAACTGGGCGAGATCGCGCATTATGCGGGCCGGGGGATTTTCGCGGCCGGCTGATCCCTGCGAATCGAGTCAACGAGTTTTTTCGAATTCGGCCTCAAATCGCTTGATTCGAAGCGGTTTTACTGATTCTGTGCAGTTGCGATGACGGCGAGACAAAACCCTTTTCAGCTTATGAAGCGTGCGGTGTTGCCCGCCCTGGGGCTGCTCATCATCGCCAATTTCGTTTTCTATGCCGTGGCCGGCGAAAACGGCCTTCTGTCGTGGGGTGATTATCGCCGGGCCAAGGCAGAGAAGGCGGTGGTGCTCGCCGAATTGCGGGATGAGCGCACGCGTCTGGAGCATCGTGCCCAGCTGCTTGATCCGCGCAATGCGGATCCCGATCTGGCCGACGAACTGGTCCGGCGCGATCTGGGCCTGGTCCGCCCCGACGAAGTGATCATCGACCTGCGTGAAGCGCCCGACGCCGCACCCCAGCCTCAGGCCGCTTCCCGCCGCTGACACGGCGTGATAGCGCCCAAGTCGGGAGGGCGCATGACTCCGATACTGGGCCTGCTGCTGGCGATTGCCGCACCGGATGGCCTTCCGGCACGGCTGCCGCCGATCGACGCGTGCGCCGCCGATCCCTCGTTCGCCGCGTTCCGCGAAGAGCTGCTCGCCATTATCGCCCGGCGCGACACCGACCGCCTGCTGGCGATCGTGACCGACGATGCGACCTTCAGCTTCGGCGGTTATGAAGGGCCGACCGGCCTCGTCGATCTGTGGGGACTCGGCCAGCCCGACGAAAGCGAGATGTGGGGCGTGCTGGAGGGGACGTTCGCGCTTGGTTGCGCGGTCGATCCAGACGGGGTGCGGGTCTCGCCGTCCTTTTTCCTTCAGGCGGGTGACGCGGACGATATTTTCGAGACCTATCTGGCGGTCACACCCGGAGAGGCCCTGCGCGCCAGGCCGGAACATGATTCGGCTGCAATTGCGTTGCTCGACTGGGACGTGCTGACCTGGATCGGCGAGGATGGGGGCATGTACCATATGCGGCTGGCGGACGGCCGGACCGGCTATGTCGAGCCGGCTGCAGTGCGTGGTCTGCTCGACTTCCGGGTGGGCTTCGCGCACCGTGACGGGCGCTGGCGGTTGATCTTCTTCGTCGCCGGCGACTGACCGGCCCCGTTGCGCCCCGCCGCGTTTGCGGCCATAGCAGCGCCATAGTCTGAACGAGAGGAAAGGGCCGGACGCCAGTGGCCAGGGCAGCATCGACGGGACGCGCGACAGGCAAGAGCGCGAAAGCCAGCAAGACTCCCGGAGCCGCGCCGCCCACGCCGAACCGGGAGCGTCCGCCCGAGCCCGCCCGTTACACGGCGGACAAGGAAGAACTGCTCGACTTCTACAAGCAGATGCTGCTCATCCGCCGCTTCGAGGAGCGGGCGGGGCAGCTTTACGGGCTGGGGCTGATCGGCGGCTTCTGCCACCTCTATATCGGCCAGGAAGCGGTCGCGGTCGGGCTGCAATCAGCGCTCGAAGTCGGCAAGGACAGCGTCATCACCGGCTATCGCGATCACGGCCACATGCTCGCCTATGGCATTGATCCCAAGGTCATCATGGCCGAGCTGACCGGCCGGGAGGCTGGAATCAGCCGGGGCAAGGGCGGATCGATGCACATGTTCAGCGTCGAGCATCGTTTCTACGGCGGACACGGCATTGTCGGCGCGCAGGTGAGCCTCGGCACCGGCCTGGCCTTCAAGCACAAATATTCCGGCGATGGCGGCGTCGCCATGGCCTATTTCGGCGACGGCGCGGCCAATCAGGGCCAGGTCTACGAAAGCTTCAACATGGCGGAGCTTTGGAAGCTCCCGATCATCTTCGTGATCGAGAACAACCAGTACGCCATGGGCACCAGCGTCAATCGCTCGTCCGCCGAGGACCAGCTCTACCGGCGCGGCGAGAGCTTCCGCATTCCGGGCCTCCAGGTGGACGGCATGGACGTACTGGCCGTGCGCGGGGCGGCGGAGACGGCGGTCGAATGGGTGCGCGCCGGCAAGGGGCCGATTCTGCTC
>CAYTMM010000101.1:7984-8743 GCA_964438875.1 uncultured Sphingosinicella sp.
CTCGAGCTCAAGACCTATCGCTATCGCGGCCACTCCATGTCCGACCCGGCCAAGTACCGCTCGCGCGAAGAGGTGCAGGCGGTGCGCGATAAATCCGATCCGATCGAGGCGGTGAAGCGGGAGCTGGAGAAGGTCGGCGCCAAGGAGGAAGATCTCAAGGCGATCGACACCGAGATCAAGAAGATCGTCGTCGAGGCGGCGGACTTCGCCGAGCAGGCGGCTGAGCCCGATCCGTCCGAACTCTACACCGACGTGCTGGTAGGCAGCTACTGATGGCCATCGAACTCAAAATGCCCGCGCTTTCCCCGACCATGGAGGAAGGCACCCTCGCCAAATGGCTGGTCAAGGAAGGCGACAGCGTCTCTTCCGGCGACATTCTGGCCGAGATCGAGACCGACAAGGCGACGATGGAATTCGAGGCGGTCGATGAAGGCACGATCGCGAAGATCGTGATTCCGGAAGGCACGGATGGCGTGAAGGTGGGCGAGGTGATCGCGCTGATCGCCGGCGAAGGCGAGGCTGTCTCCGCCGCCGAAGCGCCGGCACCGAAGGAAAAGAAGGCGGAAGAGCCCAAGGCCGAAGCGCCCGCGCCGGAATCCGACAAGCCGCAGGCCGCCGAGAGCGGCACCGAGCAGCTCGTCAAACCTGCGCGGATCGAGATCGCCGATCCCGACATCCCCGAAGGCACCGAGATGGTGAAGACCACGGTGCGCGAAGCGCTGCGCGATGCGATGGCCGAGGAAATGCGCGCCGACGAGC
>CAYTMM010000102.1:0-4377 GCA_964438875.1 uncultured Sphingosinicella sp.
CTGCAACGGCGTGGAGCTGTCGTCCGGCGCGATCCGCAACCACCGCCCCGACATCATGTACAAGGCGTTCGAGATCGCCGGCTACACGCAGGCGGACGTCGACACCAACTTCGCCGGCATGATCAACGCCTTCAAGTTCGGCGCGCCGCCGCACGGCGGATCGGCCCCCGGCATCGACCGCATCGTCATGTTGCTCGCCGGCGAGCCCAATATCCGCGAGGTCGTCCTCTTCCCGATGAACCAGAAGGCCGAGGACCTGATGATGAACGCCCCCGGCGCGGTGACGGCGAAGCAGTTGCGCGAGCTCAACATCCGCGTGGTGGAGCAGCCGAAGGCATAACCCTTTCCCGTCATTTCAGCGAAAGCTGGAATCCAAGCGGCTGTGGTGGCACCAAGGTCGTATGGACCCCGGCCTCCGCCGGGGTGGCGGAGTATCCATGTCGATCGATCTCAAGGACTATGAAGCCGGTGCGAAATATCAGGGCGATTACGACGCCGATCTGGCCTCGCTGCAGGAACGCATCTCCCGCCTCTTCGTGGCCGCCGACATCTACAAAAAGAAGGCGATCATCGCGGTCGAGGGCTGGGACGCGGCGGGGAAGGGCGGGGCGATCCAGCGGCTGACCGCGACCTGCGATCCGCGCGCCTACAAGGTCTGGCCGATCTCGGCGCCGAGCGCGGAGGAAAAGGCGCGCCATTATCTGTGGCGCTTCTGGACCCGGCTGCCGGAGGCGGGCGAGGTCGCGATCTTTGATCGCACCTGGTACGGCCGCGTCCTGGTCGAGCGGGTCGAGGGGTTCGCGACGGAGGTGCAATGGAAGCGCGCCTATGACGAGATCAACGAGTTCGAGGCGCAGCTTGCCGCCGACGATACGACGCTCATCAAGCTTTTCTTCCACGTCACCCAGAAGACGCAGGACAAGCGCCTGAAAGACCGGCTCGACGATCCCTGGAAGCAGTGGAAAGTCGGCGCGGAGGATTTCCGCAACCGCGCCCGCCGCGCCGATTATCTCGATGCGTTGAAGGACATGTTCAAGCGCACCGACACGCACTGGGCGCCCTGGACAGTGATCGACGGCAACAACAAGAAGGCGGCGCGGATCGCCGCGCTGACACATGTCGCGGACCGGCTTGCGGCCGCGCTTCCGGGGAAGCCACCGCCCGTGCGTCCCGAACTGGCACAGATCGCAGCGGAAGCGTTCGGCGACGGCGATTGATCGGGAGCCGTCTGCTATGGCGAGCCGGATTACAAGGGAGTTCCGGGCTATGCAGCGCATGATCCTTGCCACATCGGTTGCGGGCGTGGTCTTTGGCCTTGCCGCCTGCGCGCACGACGATTTCCACGATGCGCCGGGCTATGCGCCCTACGGCCCCTACGCCTATGCCGGGCAGGCCTGGGCCGAGCGCCGTCCTTATTCCGGCGATCTGCGCGGCCCCGGCGTCGCGCTGCTTGACCCCTGGCTGCGCGAAACGACTGAAGGGCGCGCCATCGTGACGCTGGGTTTCCATGCCGCCGCGGAAGGCTATGTCAGCGAGGCGATCGCCGACCGGGCCAATATCTGGTTCCGACATTATGCCGATTCGGACAGCGACATGCGCATCACCGATCCGGAAATCCGCACCGCCCTTGTTTCGGCGGCAGGCCGGTTCATCCGGCGCTGAAGGATCATTACGCACCCGATTGTTCATTATTGTAAAGCGCGGATGCACGATTTCGCCTGCTCCTTTATGCCGGAGTCTGGTCGATTGAGTGTAGGGTATGAGCGATCTGGAGATTTTCGAGCATCGGGTGGCGTTGTTCAATACGATCCTGACCGCGCATCTTGCCCGTTGTATTGACAAGGTCGGGCTTCTGGACGCCGACACCCATTCCAGCATCACCCATCATATGCGTGACCTGAGCCGGGTCGCGCGTCGGCTGGAATGCGTCGAAGCGTCGGCATGGATCGATTTGCTCGGAGAGATACTGCCGTCGCACGGCACGGATTTGCCTCGTGCCGGACCGGCCGATAGGTTCCGCGGACGGACATAGGGGGACAGAATGCGGGCATTATCGACACTGGCGGCGATCGGGTTGGCGGCATGGAGCGCAACGGCGGCGGCGCAATCGAGTGACGCACGCTTCCAGCGCGAAGTTCTGGAGCGGCTGGAGCGGATCGAACGCCTGCTAAGCCCTGCCGGCGCGGCCGCAGCGCCGCAGCCTGCACCGTCGACCTACGATGCACCGGCGCCCCGCGTCGCGGGTACGCCGTTGGGCGCCAGCACCGCGACCAACCTGCGCTGTGGTCCGGCCGGCGCCGATTGCGTCGCTCAAGCTGCGGCCTATTGCCGGCGCGCGGGATACGGACATGGCGTGCCGTCGCGGATCGAGACGCGGGGCCAGATCGCCTTTCTCGTAAACGTTACCTGCGTCGAATGAACGCTCAGGCGTCCGGATAGCGGATCGCCATCACCTCATAGTCCTTTGCGCCGGCGGGCAGCACGACTCGCCGTACATCTCCGACCGCCGCGCCACGCACCGCCCGGGCGATCGGCGAGTGCCAGCTGATCCGGCCTGCGCCGGCGTCCGCCTCGTCCTCGCCCACCAGGGTGACGATCCGCGCATTGTCGTCTTCGTCGGCCAGCGTGACGGTGGCGCCGAACCAGGCGCGGCTCCTGTCCTCCTGCTTCGCCGGATCGATCACCTTGGCGGCCTTCATCCGCCGGGCGAGAAAGTTGATCCGCCGGTCCACCTCGCGCAGCCGGCGTCGACCATATTGGTAATCGGCATTCTCCGAACGATCGCCATTCGCCGCCGCCCAGGCGATCGTCTCCAGCAGCTTCGGCCGTTCGCCGGCGAACAAGGCCTCATATTCCTCGCGCAGCCTGCGGAAGCCTTCGGGCGTGATATGATTGGGCCGGTCGGTCATGTCCTGCTCGTCACCCTGAACTTGTTTCAGGGTCCATTTTTCCATCCGTCGGGAGGCTTGTCGATGGATGCTGAAACAAGTTCAGCATGACGACTGTTGATCTACCTCAGCGCGTGGCGGCCCAGATAATAGGACACCCGCCCCTGCGAACGGCTGCCTTCCGGGTTCATCAGATCGTAGATCATCGCATTTTCGACGACGCGCTGCACATAGTTGCGCGTCTCGGAGAAGGGGATGTTCTCGATCCACTCCAGCACATCGGTGTTCGGCAGGCGTGGATCGCCGTTGCGCTGGATCCACTGCGGCACGCGGCCCGGCCCGGCATTGTAGGCGACGGCGACGAGGATGATGTTGTTGCCGAACCGGTCCATCAGCATGTTGAGATGGGCGCTGCCGAGCAGGATATTATAGTCCGGATCCTCGGTCAGCCGGCCGAGATTGTAGGGAACGCCGACGCGGCGCGCCTCGATCTGCGCGGTGCCGGGGATAAGTTGCATCATGCCGCGGGCATTGGCCGAGCTGACCGCGCTGCGCTCGAACGAGCTTTCCTGCCGCATGATGCCATGCGCAGGCGCCCAGTGATTGCGATAGGCGGCCGGGATGCTGACTTCCGGGAAGGCCGCGCGCGAATAGAAGCTGGCGCCGCCGGACCGCGCCTCGCGCGCCGCCCAGACGCCCATGTCGAGCCGACCGATCGACCGGCCCAGCTCGGCCGCGATCTCGCGCTCGCGGTTGGTTTCGAGGCTGCTGGCCAGCGCGCGGACGAACAGGCCCTGGTCATTGCGCGATCCGGTGGCACCCAGATGGCGGATCGCCTGGACGAGCGGGCGCCGGTCGAATTCCTGGCGCTCGGCCGCCGTGGCCGGCGTCGCGGGTGGCGGCGGGGGCGGGGTCCGTCCCAGCCGTTCCAGCGCCAGCAGGCCATAGAATTGGTCGGGGCTCGATGCCGCCTGCTCGAACCAGGCATTGGCCTGATCGGTGCGATTGGCACGGGCGGCCGCGCGCCCGGCCCAGTAGAAGCCCTTGGCGCGGGTCTGCGGCGATTGTGCGGCGCGGCCATAGCGGTCGAACATGCCCGCCGCGTCGGACAGACGGTTGATCTGCAGCGCCGCCTGGCCGGCCAACCAGGTGAGATCGGTATATTTGTCGCGCTCGGCGAAGGAGCGGGTGCTGACATCGGTGCCTTGCGGGAACAGATCGTCGACCTGGCTGGCGATATTGTAGGCGAGCGTCCATTGCCGGTCGTTCGCCGCGCCGCGTGCGATGGTGAGCGCGCTGTCCATGAACTTGGCCGGATTGGCGGGGAGGCCGCGCAGCCGGCGCGGCTGGGCCAACCATTCGCGCGCGCCGGCGGAGTTGCCGGTCTCGCGCAGCCAGACGGCGCGATCGATGAGGAATCCGGGATCGCGGCTCGCCGTCTCCCGGTCCAGCGCCGCGACCCGCGATGCCGCATCGGCCGCACGATTCT
>CAYTMM010000102.1:4387-8742 GCA_964438875.1 uncultured Sphingosinicella sp.
GCGGCCTCGCGCGTTGCGGCGCTCGATCGCGAGGCGGCGAACGGCCGCACGATTCTGCATGGCGAGCCGCGCCTCGAACATCGGCCGCCGTACCGCAGAGCCCCAGCTGATCGCCCGCGCCGCGCTCTGTCGGTCGCCGTTGGAGAGCAGCACGTCGAGACGCCGGTCGTGATCGTCCTGAGTGAAGCCGCCCGAAAAAGCGCCGAGCAAGCGGGTCTCGTCGGTCTGTGTCATCACGCCTTCGCCCCAGGCTGTACGTGCGGCTTCCAGCGCGTCGCCGCGTCGGCCCGTGGCAAGCAAGGCGAGCGCGCGCTGGGCATGCCCGCTGGCGGTAAGCGGCGGAAAGCCGTCGAAATGACGGAGAATCTCGGCGGGCGCGACGGTTTCGGTCGAAAGCCGTCGCTCGGCACTGCGCCGCAATGCGGCTTCGCCGGGCCAGCCGCGATGTGTGGTGAGGAAGGAGGCATAGGAGGAAAAGGGCAGGCTGTCGCTTTGCCTGAGGCTGTTCCAGCGCGCGATCGAGGAGGCAATCGCGCTCGATCGTGCCGCCGGCGCGGACTGCACGGCCGCCGTCATCCTGACGGCCGGTGCCTGCGCGGCGGAACGCTCGGCCGCTCCGGTTGTCGCGATCGTGCCGATCGAACTCGCCGCCAGCGCGCCGGCCGACGCGCCGAGCAGAAGAATGATGGCGGCTCCCTTATGCATGCTGGACAGAATGACGCCCCCCTCCTTATCAGGCGATGAACATCCCCCCGGACGTTCTTATCTGTCTCCTCTAGGCAGGCGCCGCCGCGGGGTGAAGGAGGGTTTCATGTTTCAGGGGTCCATCCCCGCTCTGGCGACGCCATTTCGCGACGAAGCGTTCGACGAAGCGGCCTTTCGTGCCCATGTCGACTGGCAGATCGATCAGGGCTCGTCCGCGCTCGTGCCATGCGGCACGACCGGCGAATCGGCGACCATGACGATCGCCGAGCACGATCATGTGGTACGTGTGTGCATCGAGCAGGCGGCGGGACGCGTGCCGGTCATCGCCGGCTGCGGCTCCAACGACACCAAGGCCGCGCTGGAGCATATGCATCATGCCCAGGCGGCGGGCGCTGCGGCGGCGCTGGTCGTGCTGCCTTATTACAACCGTCCCAATCAGGACGGCCTGATCGCGCATTTCAGCTATCTCTCCGAAAACAGCAGCTTGCCGATCATTCTTTACAATGTTCCTTCACGTACCGTGACCGACATCATGGTCGAGACGATGGCGGAACTGGCGAAGCTGCCGACCGTGATCGGCGTGAAGGATGCGAGCGGCAAGGTGGAGCGGGTTGCCGCCCAGCGGCTCGCCTGCGGCGCCGATTTCGTCCAGCTCTCCGGCAATGACGACATGGCATTGGGTTTCATGGCGATGGGTGGCGTTGGCTGCATCTCGGTTACCGCCAATGTCGCGCCGCGTCTGTGCGCGGACTTCCAGGCGGCGTGCCGCGACGGCCGCTGGGATGACGCACTGGCGCTGCAGGACAGGCTTTATCCACTGCACGCGGCTCTGTTCACCGATGCTTCACCCGGGCCGGTTAAATATGCGCTCAGCCGTGTCCGACCCGATTTCCCCACCGATCTGCGCCTGCCGATGACGCCGCCCTCGTCCGCGAGCCGCGCCGCTGTCGATGCGGCGCTTGCCCATGCCGGCCTTGCCTGATGGCACGTCCGCGTCCCCTCGAGTTCGACAAGCAGAAGGTCGTCGCCGAGAATCGGCGCGCGCGCTTCGACTATGCGATCGAGGACAAATATGAGGCGGGCATCGCGCTGACCGGCACCGAGGTGAAGTCGCTGCGCTTCGGCGAAGGCTCGATTGCGGAAAGCTATGCCGAGGTCAGCGACGAGGAAGTGTGGCTGATCAACGCCAACATTCCCGAATTCAGCCACGGCAATCGTCACAATCATGAGCCCAAGCGGCCGCGCAAATTGCTGCTCAAGCAGCGTCAGATCGCGAAACTGCACGGGGCGGTGGCGCGGCAGGGCATGACGCTCGTCCCGCTTACCATCTACTTCAACGCGCGGGGGCGGGCGAAAGTCGAGCTTGCGCTGGCAAAAGGCCGCAAGAGTCACGACAAGAGGGACTATGAGAAGGAAAAGGACTGGAAACGGGAGCAGGGCCGCCTGATGCGCCAGCATGGTTGACCGGATCGGCCGCTGGATCGCGCGCAACAGCCCCAGCCGCGAGGAACTGGCGAAAAGTCGGTGGATGAAGCCGTTCGGCCAGCGTGTGCTGCACAGCGAGTTCTGGCGTTTCACCCGCCGTTCGGTGCCGCGCGGCGTCGGCGTCGGGCTTTTCGTCGGCATCTTCGCGCTAATTCCGGGCGTCCAGATCATCGGATCGGCGCTGATGGCGATTCCGTTCCGGGCGAACATCCCGGTTGCGGCGGCGATGACCTTCCTCACCAATCCGGCGACCACGCCGTTCCTGCTCGTCGCTTCGATCTGGGTCGGCAACAAGCTCGGCTTCCATGCCGACCTCGCCTCGCTGCAGGCTCTGTACAGCGGCGGCGCGAGCATCGGCGATTGGTTCCGCTGGGCGTTCTCCGATGCCGCCCCGGCGGTGATTTCCGGCCTGTTCATCATCGCTCTTGTCTCGGCGATCATCGGCTGGCTCGTGTCGGGCTGGATCTGGCGCTGGTGGCAGGGGCGTAAATGGCGCCGCCGCGCTCTGCGTCAGACGAGCGAGGCGCCGTGAACCAGGCCGCCGGGGCGCGGCGGCCGTGGGACGCGCCGTTGTTCGCGCTGGCGGCGCTTGCCTCGGCGGCGCTGCTGCTCTGGGCGGTGGGCGACCCCGTGTTTGCCGGGGTCTTTCTGGCCGGGCTGGTCGGGATCGGCGGCGCCCTGTTCTTGCTCGCCCGCCCGTATGCTCTGTCCGCCGAGGCGGTGGTGGAAAGCGGTCCCGACATTGCCCTGCTGCGTGCCGCGCTCGATGCGGCGGGCGAGGAGCAGGCGCTGGCTTTCACTGATCCGGCCGGGCGGCTGGTCTGCGCCAATGCCGTCTGGGGGGAGTGGTTCGGCCCCGGCATGGCGCCCGCCGCGCTGGGTGGTGCAGCCGGCGATGCGCTGGCGGCAAATGCCCACGCCGCCCGCCGCGACGGCAGCGCCGTGATCGAAACGATCGAAATTGGCGGGCGCGATCTGCATGGCTCGGCAATGCGGGTCGCGGACGATGCTGATCTGCTGCTCTGGCAGCTGCGCCCGGTCGGCGCCGCCGATGTCGCCACCGAAGCGCGCCGCCTGACGACCGGCGAAGCCGGGCGCCGCGCCGGAGCGGCGGGGCTGATGCTGGTTCTCGCCGACAGGGATGGCCGGATTCGTGCCGCCAATCCCGCCTTCGCGCTGCGGACCGGCGCGGAAGAAGGCGAAACGGTGGAAGGCAGCGGGCTGGTCGAGCATCTCGTTGCCGGCGAGAACGGCCAGTTCCGCTTCGCCGCGGAAGGGCGGAGCGGTTCGCCGCTGCACATCGTCCAGATCGCGCTCGGTGATGGGGCCGATACGGCCTCCGTCTTTCTCCTGCTGGACGAGATGCCGGGCGCTGCGGCGGGGGAGGAGGCGGGTGCCCAGATTCACGCCTTGCTCGATACCCTGCCGCTCGGGCTCGCGCTCGCCGACACGGACGGACGGCTCGCCTTCGTAAACAAGGAGTTTCGCAAGGCCGCCGGCCTGGGGACGACCGAACAGCCCGCCTGGCCGAGCGATCTGGTGGTGGAGGAGGACAAGGCGGCCGTCTCCGATGCGGTGCGCCGCTTCGGCCGCGGCCGGGCGCTGTCCGGCGATCTCGCTGTACGGCTGCGCACCAATCCCGAAGAGCCGGTGGCGATGACGGTCGCTGGCGCGCGTGGACTGGGCAGCGCGGCGGTGCTCATCAGTCTCAAGGACAATAGCGAGGAAGCACGGCTCAAGCGCGAGATCGCGCAGGCGACCAAGATGCAGGCGGTCGGCCAGCTCGCCGGCGGCGTCGCGCACGATTTCAACAATATCCTGACCGCGATCCTGGGCACCTGCGATCTGATGCTGATGCGCCATCAGCCCGGCGATAGCGACTATGACGACATCCAGCAGATCCGCTCCAATTCGAACCGCGCCGCCAATCTCACCCGCCAGCTCCTCGCTTTCTCGCGCCAGCAGACATTGCGGCCGCAGGTCCTCCAGCTCCCCGATGTGGTCGCGGAGGTCTCGCACCTGCTCAACCGCCTGCTCGGCGAGCGGATCAGGCTTGAGGTCAAGCATGGCCGGAATCTCGGTCCCGTGCGCGCCGATCCCGGCCAGCTCGAGCAGGTGATTGTCAATCTCGCCGTCAACGCGCGCGACGCGATGGTCGCCAAGGG
>CAYTMM010000103.1:0-8668 GCA_964438875.1 uncultured Sphingosinicella sp.
AGCAACGCGAACACATAAGCCTGGATGCCCGCGACCAGCAGCTCCAGCGCGCAGATCGCGATCATCAGAATGAAGCTCGGTCCGCCGATCAGAACGCCCCAGCCGGCGCCGGCATTGGCGCTGCCGATGACGAAACTGGACAGCACCTCGAGCAGGACGTGGCCAGCCATCATCGCGACGAAAAGACGCAGCGCGAGGCTGAACGGGCGTACCAGGAAAGAGATCAGCTCGATCACAGGGATCAGCCACATCAGCCAGATCGGCGTGCCATGCGGCACGAACAGCGAGAAGAAATGCAGGCCGTGGCGCCAGAAGCCGACGATCAGCACGATCGAGAAACTGAGAATCGCCAGCACGCCGGTAACGGTGAAGTGGCTGGTGAAGGTGAACGGATGCACCCCGGCCAGGCCGAGCGGCAGCAGGCCCAGCAGGTTGGCGAAGAGGATGAACATGAACAGCGAGAAGATGTAGGGCACATACTTCTTGCCGGCCGGCCCGACATTGGCGGACAGCATCGAATCGATGAAGCCGGTCATCCCCTCGACCGCCATCTGCCAGCGCCCGGGCACGAGCTGGCGGCGCATGCCGCCCAGCATGAACAGCCACAAAGCGACCGCCGCGAACACCATCCACAGAGCGGAATTGGTGAAGGCGATATTGTAGCCCGCAATGCTCAGCTGATCGGTGCCGAAGAGCGGCTCGATCGTGAACTGGTGCATCGGGTCGACTTTGCCCGTGTCGGCCACACAAACCTCTATTCTTGCGGGCTTCGGGGTGGCTTGCGCGTCCCTCCGCTCGAAATCCTGAAGATGTTCCTGAACGCCACGATGATGCCGAAGAACAGCATCACCAGCAGCCCCCAGGGCGCCGTTCCGGCGAAGCGGTCGATGACCCACCCGATCAGCGCGCCGCCGGCAATCCCCCCGATAAGCTCGGCCAGCACCCGGTTGCCAAGACGATAATTCTCGTCCTGGCCCGTGTGCACGCCCGCGCGTCTCGCCGCCTCCTCGGCTTGTGCTTCCTTCAATCGCCTGTCGAGCGATGTCAGTCGCGAATCTTCCGGGAGGCTTGGGTCTTGCCTGGGCTCGTCTGCCGCCATGTTCCCTCTCCGTGTTCAAGCCGCCGTAGCAAGGGCAACCGGACAAGGCGAGAGACATGCCGGCGGACAAGCCCGCCAAGGCGCCGCCCCTTTAGGAAGGGCCACCCCCCAAGTCAACCGCCGTGCCGCGCCGCAGCAATCGACACGGCGATGGTTAGAGGCGGCTGTTGCGCGGGGTTGCGATATTATAGTCTTGGACTAAAATCGTATACGATTGGGCAATTCTGCTGCGGAGCTGTTTCATGAGCGTCTTCGATACGGGCGATCGGGTGAGAATGACTGTCGATGAGGTCTTCGCTCTGTCGCTGCGTGTGCTCTCCGGTGCGGGGCTCGGCCCGGCCCATGCGGAAGCTGTGGCCCAGGTCATCACCGAATGCGAGCGCGACGAATGCACCTCGCACGGCCTGTACCGATTGCCGGGCTGCGTGATGACGATCCGCTCCGGCCGGCTGTCGCTGGACGCGGAGCCGGTGATCGAGGACGTGTCGCCCGCTTTCCTTCGCGCCAGCGCCGATCGTGCTTATTCGCTGCTCGCGTTCGAACGCGCCGCGCCACTGCTGGCGAAGAAGGCGAAGTCGGTCGGCGTGGCGGCGCTCGCGATCAACAATTGCTTCCATTTCTCCGCCTTGTGGCCGGAAATCGAACGGCTCACCGATCAGGGCGTCGCGGCCCTCGCGGTGACACCCAGCCATTCCTGGGTCGCGCCTGCCGGCGGGACCAGGGGCCTGCTCGGTACAAATCCGATCGCCTTCGGCTGGCCCCGGCCAGGGGGACATCCCTATGTGTTCGATTTCGCCACCAGCGCGATCGCGCGCGGCGATCTCGCTTTGCACGAGATCGCTGGCAAGCCGCTTCCAGAAGGCCTTGGCATCGATGCCAGCGGCCATCCCTCCACCGATCCGCGCGCGGTGCAGGACGGCGCGATGCTCACCTTCGGCGGACATAAGGGCTCAGCGCTCGCCACGATGATCGAGCTGATGGCTGGCCCGCTCATCGGCGATCTCACCAGCCGCGAATCGATGGCATTCGATGCGGGCGACAAGCTGGCGCCCTTGCATGGCGAACTGATTCTCGCCTTCGATCCAGCCATATTGGGCGGTGCCGACGCAGTGGCCCATGCCGCGCGCGCCGAAGCCCTGTTTGCGGCCTTCGCGGAGCAGGACGCGCGCCTGCCTTCCCAGCGCCGCTACGAAGCGCGCGCGCGCAGCCTGGCGGACGGCGTGCGCGTCCCGCAGCCGCTCTACGACCGGATCATGGATTTGGGATATTAGAGGCCTTCGCGCCGTGGTTACGACGCGATAGGATCGCGGCATGTTGCTTGCCGCATTGCTCCTCGCCGCCGCCCAGCCGGACGATTTTCAGCTTGCCGAAGACAATGGCGCGCTGGCGTTCAGCTATGGCTGGCCGGCGGTCGTCGCCGGCGATCCGGTGCTGGAACAGGAGTTGCGCAACCGCCTGGAAACCGCCCGCGCGCAAGCGGAGAGCTATCTGGTGGACGACCGTGGCTCGCGGCCTGCCGACGCGCCGCTCAATCCGCACCATTATGCGGCGGAATGGCGGGTGGATGGTGAGACGGCGGCGCTGCTCGGTCTCTCCGCGACGGTTGAAACCTATACCGGCGGCGCGCACGGCAATCTGCATTATGCCGCTTTGCTCTGGGATCGCGCCGCGCACGCGCCGGTCGAACTCGCCGGATTGCTCGGCACCGGCCTTGCGCGGATCGGCCCGCGCTACTGCGCCGCGCTCGACGCGGAGCGGGCGGAACGGCGCGGGGGTCCGACCGATCCGGACGACATGTTCGGCAATTGCCCGCAGATCGAAATGCAGGTGTTGACGCCGGCCGACAAGGACGGCGACGGCCGGTTCGACACACTGGCCGTCCTGCTGCCGCCTTATGCCGCCGGCCCCTATGTCGAGGGCGATTATGTGATCGAAATCGGCTTCGAATCGGCCGATCTGGTCGCCATCCCGACCGCCCAAAGCGCGGCATTTGAAGCGGCGGGCGACTGAACCGCCCGCCCATGATACTTTCAGATCAGCCGCAATGGCTGGGGCGCGGCACCGGCTCGTTGCCGTTGCGCTGGCGCCAGACGCCGTCGGGCAGGCGGTAATGCTGGCCCGGCCCGATCCGGCTGGCAAAGATCTGGCAGGCGGTCGCGGCGGCCGCTTCCTCGATCGTCACGCCGCGCTGCGATGCGAGCTGTGTATAGGCTGCCCGGCGCTGGATGTTGATCTGCTCGACTTGCGAACGGACATTGGCCGGGGCGTTGCCGACGACGCCCATATAGCCGTCCGACTGCTCCCCCGCCTGTCCGCCCGCGCGCAGCTGCGCGGCCGCATCCTGAAAAGCGAAAGCGGGGCCGCCAGCGGCGACGGCGAAGCCGAGTGCTGCGGCGATCATCAGCTTGGTGTGGCGGGTCATCACTAGAAAATCCCTTCATTGTTCTGGATCAGCTCCTGTGCGTCCTGCTGGAGCCTCACCACCACTTCCTGACGAATGTTGATATTGAGGTTGATCTCGATCGGCCGGTCCGGTGCGCTCACCTGCACGCAGGCGCCGAGCGCCGGCGCGACCATGAACGGGATGAGCAGCCTTGCCATAGTCTTGCGGCTCGCATCGCTAGCCTCCTTCGTCAAGTTCGTCACTGTCATCGCACGGGCTCGCTTTCTTCATCCTGAACATTGTTGTCAGATTCGGTCGGGATCGCGGCGTCGATCAATCGATCGGGCAATACGGACTGGATCAGCAGGGTCGGGTCGCTGAAAGACTGGGCGGTCGCGAACAGGGAACGGAACTGCCCCTGGATGCGGATGTTGAACTCGAACGGGATGCGGGCGAGCTGGTTGAGCACCCGTCCCGCCACCATCTGCGCGATCCCGCCACTGCCCGGCAGGGTGGTCGATCCCGGATCGCGCGCGATGCCGTCGAGATCGATGACAGTGATGAATTCCCCGTCCAGCGCGCCGTTCAGCGTCAGATCGAACTTGTCATAGCGCAGCGATTTCAGCGCGTTGAACGCAAGCACGCCATAAGTGCCCAGATCCTGGTCGGTCAGCTCGCCGATATAGGACAAGGTGCCGCCCTCGCTGCGCGCCGACAGCCGTCCGTTCTGGATGAAGCCCGATCCGTTGGCATCGAACCGCATCGGGATCACGCCGTCGAACGTCCCCGTCGCGGAAATATTGCCGAAATCCATCTGTGCCACGAAACGCGCCGCATCGAGCCCGTTCACCCGGAAAGTCAGATATTTCGTCGTCTCGCGGCTGAAATCGAGGACCGTCGGCTCAAGATCGAGCACACCGCCGGAAAAGGGCCAGCGCGCACCCTCGATCGCCACCCGGTAATCGGGCTGAAGATGGTAGCGTATTTCCCCGTCCAGCACGTCGATGCCGGCCTGGATCAGATCGACCCGCGCGACCTGTCCGGGCGCGGTGACGAGGCCAAGCAGGTCGGTGAATTCGATCCGGGTCGAAAGCCCCTGCACCGGCCCGAACGGCGCGGCGAGGTTCATGCCCTGCGTCTCGAACGCCCCGGTGCTGCGCACATCGTTCTCGTCCCACGCGATCCGCCCCTGCCCGGTCACCGCCCCGTCGACCAGAGCGACCACGCCAACGGTGAGCGGCGTCAGCATTTCGGGCTGGAAGCCGGGGCGGAAGCGCAGGTCCGCCACGTCCAGCACGGCATTTCCCGCGCCCGTCGAAAGATCATGCGCGATCGTGGCGCGCGCCACCTGCGCCCCGCTCTGGGGATGGACGAGCGTTCCGGTCGCGGCGACATCGCTGCCCGATATGACAAGCCGGAAATCGCGCGACACCAGCGGATGGAAACGCGCCTCCTCCTCCCGGTCGGCCAGATTGATGGCGCCGTCCGCCACCAGCTCGCCCCCGGCGAAACGCCAGCTCCCCGCACCCTCGCCGATCAGCAGCGGCACAGCCGCAAGATCCCCCGCCAGACCCTCGAAATCCCCCGCCATGCCACCACCTTCGAAGCGGCCGGCAAGGCTGGTGATATCGAGCCGGTTCACCGCTTCTGCCCCGCCCAGTCGCGCGGCGAAATCGCTGGCGGTAAATCCTGCCGGGCCGACCTGCAGCCGCGTGGCGGCCAGCGTGATCGGCGAGGAGCCCAGCCGCCCGGCAAAGCGCAGCGCCGCGACCTGCGCACCGCCCTGCAATGCGCCGCCCGGCCCTTGCCACAGCATCGCGCGCCCCTCCGGACAGAGCGGCAGCCGCGCCGCACCGAGCCGCAGATTCTGCACCTCCAGCGCCTCGAACCCGACCGCGACGCAGCTTTCCCCCAGCGCGAAGCCACCAGCCCCGAAGCGCCCGGCAAGCGGCAGGACAAGTCCGCGCACTCGCCCGCCCGAGAACGGCCCGTCGAGTCGCGCGACGGCACGGAAGCGGGTATCGCCGTCCGGCGCCGCGCCAAACTCGATCTCGCCCAGCGTCAGGCTGGCCTCGCCGGCGCGGATCGGCGCGATCCGCCCGACACCCTCCAGCGGCGCGTCCGCCGACGCCTGGCGCAAGGTGAAGCGCGTCTCCGGAAAGCCGCCACCCGACAGCGCGAAATCGCCGTCGAGGCGCAGCCGGTTCGCCGGCCAGAAGAAAGTCGCCCCGCTGCCGCCGTCCACCAGCAGCCGCGCCCCGCCAGTGCCGGTCAGCCGCAACGCGTTGACCCGCACCGCCCCGCGGCCCGGCCCGGCGGCGAGCCAGGCCCGCGCCCGCATTTCCATCCTCTCGCGCCCCGCTTGCACCACCGCATCGGTCAGTGATTCGGCGATGGGGCCAAGCGGCGTGCCGCCAGCGCCGCCCAACGACGCCAAAACGCCGTCAAGCGCCGCATTGCCAAGCCGCAGACCTGCCGCCTCCACATCGCCGCTGAACAGGGCTTCGCCACGATCAAGCGACAGCGCATAGGGTCCGTACATCCGCGCCAACGCTGTCCGCGCACCCTCAGTCTCGAACGCGCCGGCCCGCAGATCGGCTCGCCCCTGCGTGCGCGCCGCATCACCGGCGAAGGTCAACCGGCCTTCGATATCCGCCAGCCGGTTCGGGCCCGAAACCAGCGAATCGAGCCGCAAGGCGCCACCGCCTCGCCACGAATCGACGGCGGGCGCCAGCGTCAGCGCGAGCGCACTACGCGGCCGCTCTGCCTGCACATCGCCGCAGCGCAGCGTCTGCGCCTCCACTGGCCCGCGCAGGCTTGGCCGCAGATCGTCCACCGCCACCGCCACATTCGCGCGCGGTGCAGCAATCGCGCAGCCGCCAATCTCCAGTTCCCGCGCCGCCATCGCCATCTGTCCGCGAAAGCCGTCCGCCAGATTGCCGCGCCCGGCCAACGCCAACACGACGAGGCCCGCCGGCGTTTCCAGCGCGATCGCGGCATCGGCGACGTCGATCCGCTGGTTGGGCAGCGCGAACGGCGCGCCGGTTGGCTCAGGCAGCAGCCTGTCGATCTGACCGAGGCTGACCTTCCCATCGACGATCCGTCCATACAGCCGCACTCCGCGCGCCGTGATCGTGCCGATTTCCGGTCCGTACAAACCCAGCGCGATGCCGACCTCGAGTCGCCGGATCACCGCGTCCGGCCGGGCCGGATCGCCGATCACGACATTCTCCAGGATCTGCGAACCGTAGCCGATCCGCTTCACCTCATAGCTCGCCTGCACGCCCCGGCTGACCAATTCGCTTTCGATATAATCGGTGGCGAGCTTCTCGCGCATCGCCCAGACTAGGCCCAGCGCGCCGATCGTCAGCAGGAGCAGGACGAGCAACGCCCAGCGCAGCCGCCGGCGCGGGCAGCGCGTTTCCGGCTCTGTGATCGTTTCCTGTTCGTGCACGCGTGGGTTCAACCTTCGTGGCGCGCTTCGCGTTCCGGCGCCGTCACATTGCCTAACGACACGACGCGCCTTAATCCAACCTTATGGGGGAGGAAGCGACCGGCAGCAGCGGCCACCGCGCCCGTTTGCGGCAACGCCTGTTCGAGGGCGGACCGGATGCGCTTCTCGATCACGAGCTTGTCGAATACCTCCTCGCCCTCGCCATTCCCCGCCGCGACACCAAGCCGCTCGCCAAGCTGCTGCTCAGGGAGTTTGGCGGTTTCGGCGAACTGATGACGGCGGATGCCGCCGCAATCGCGCGGATCGGAGGGATCAGCGAAACGGCGGTCGCTGCGCTCAAGACTGCCCATGCCACCGCGCTGCGCTTGCTCAAGGACGAAATCCGCGAACGCCCGATCCTCGGCTCGTGGCAGGCGCTGCTCGATTATCTGCGCGCCGACATGGCCCATGAGGGGATCGAGCGGGTTCGCGTCCTCTTCCTCAATACGAAGAACGTGCTGATCCGCGACGAACCGATGTGGGAGGGATCGGTGGACGAATCGGCCGTTCATATCCGCGAGGTGATGCGCCGCGCGCTCGATCTGAAGGCCAGCGCGATCATCATCGCTCATAACCACCCGTCCGGCGATCCCTCGCCGTCGCAACAGGACATCCGCCTCACCCGCGATCTCGCCGAGGCGGGGCGGCATCTCAACGTCACTTTGCACGATCACATCATCATCGGCGCGAACGGCCATGCCAGCCTGCGCGCGATGGGCCTGATCTAGCGCGCCTGGACGAAACCGAAGCGCGGCATAGGATCGATATCGGCCGGCGGCGAACGCCAGCGGTCCGGCGACGCCGAGGCGAGCAGGATTGATCCCCCGCCCGGCAAGGACTGCGGTTCACCAAGCGTCAGCGTCATCTCCGCGTCGCCGACACGGGCCAGCAGGCGCAGCCGCCCCGCCCAGGCGCACAGCACGTCGCGCGGGCAGCGGCTGTCCTCCACGATGCGGATCGGGCGGACGGTCACGCCACCCACCCGCACGGTCTGGTCGAACGTCGCCAGCGTCGCGCCCCGCACGGGCGGCGTCGGGCCGGGCTGGGCCGCGCCCGGTGCCGCGACGGCCAGCGACAGGGCAAGGATCGTCAGGCGCATTGCGGGCTTCCTTCCATCCGGCCAGACTGGCGCCCTGAGCCTTGCTCCGCGATGAATTCGCTGTTTCTCTTGGCGCGCCGTTGCATGGCCCCGCCGCCATTGCTACGCGCCCCGCCATGATCTCCCGCTATTCCCGCCCCGCCATGAGCGCCATCTGGGCGCCCGAAAACCGCTTCCGCATCTGGTTCGAGATCGAGGCCCATGCGCTCGATGCAATGGCCGATCTCGGCGTCGTTCCGAAGTCGGCGGCCAAGGCGGTCTGGGACTGGTGGGCCACCAGCCCGGCGATAGAGGTCGAAAAGATCGACGCGATCGAAGCTGTCACCAAGCATGATGTGATCGCCTTCCTCACCTGGGTCGCGGAGAATGTCGGCGAAGAGGCGCGTTTTCTCCATCAGGGCATGACAAGCTCCGACGTGCTCGACACCTGTCTCGCCGTCCAGCTCAAGCAGGCCGCGGACATCCTGATCGCCGATCTGGACGAATTGCTCGCCGTGCTGGAGCGCCGCGCGCACGAGCACAAGCTCACCCCGACGATCGGCCGCAGCCACGGCATCCACGCCGAGCCGGTGACCTTCGGCCTCAAGCTCGCCC
>CAYTMM010000104.1:0-8664 GCA_964438875.1 uncultured Sphingosinicella sp.
CGGCGGCCGCGGTCCGGACCAGAGCCGCCTGGCGCGGCGCGGGCGTGGACGCGACGGGGGCCGGCGCCGGCGCGGCGGGCAGCGTGGCCGAGGCCATCCGCACCTCGGCGGCGCGCGCGTCGATCGTCTGCTCGCGCGTGTCGAAGCGGGCGAGCGTCACGCTGCTGTCGAGGAACTGGCCGGCGGTCGGGGCGGAAAGCGCCAGCACCTCGGCATTCCACGCCTCGAGCTGCTGGAGCCGGCCGCGCGTGCCCAATTCGGTCTGGAGCTGGCGGATGTCCTGCTTCGCCGCGACGATCCGCCGCTCGATGCTCGCCAGCTCGGCGCGTTCGGCGGCGACCTGCAGCGAGAGCATGTAGCAGGAAAGCGCGGCAACACCGACGGCGGCGACCCACGCGACTGGCCTGAACCCTCTGACGATCATCTCGGCTGTTCCTTCCGGTTACTCATACTGGCCCATGACGGGGCGGAGGTGCGGCGCGCGGCGCGAAGGGTCGCCGAACGCGCGCGGGGATTGGTTTCGGTTTCAGCACTGCCGGGCCGCACCGCCTTGGCTACGGCCTCGAAGGTCGGCGCGGGCGCTTCGTTCGCGGCTTGCGGCACGTGGCGCGATCCGGCCGGCAGCGATCCGCTGCGGATCTTGAGGAACCGCTTCACGATCCGGTCTTCCAGGGAATGGAAGGTGACGACGGCAAGGCGGCCGCCCGGCTTCAATACCTGTTCTGCGGCCGCCAGCCCGCCCTCGAGCTCCTTGAGCTCTTCGTTCACATGGATGCGGATCGCCTGGAACGTCCGGGTCGCCGGATCCTTCTTCATGCCGGGATGATGACCGAGCGCCTTGCGCACAACGGCGGCGAGCTCGCCGGTCCGTTCGATCGGCCGCGCCGCGACGATCGCCCGCGCCACCCGGCGCGACTGGCGCTCTTCGCCATAAGTGAAGAGCACGTCTGCGATCTCGCCTTCGTCGGCATGGTTGACGAAATCGGCGGCACTCTGGCCGTCGCCGCCCATCCGCATGTCGAGCGGGCCGTCGGCCTGGAAGGAGAAACCGCGTTCCGCCCGGTCGAGCTGCATCGAGGAGACGCCGATGTCGAGCGTGACGCCGTCCACCGCCTCGACGCCGCGATCGGCAAGCGCCTGACGCATCCGGGAGAAACGCTCCGGCACCAGCGTCAGGCGCTCCCCGCTCGAAGCGGCCAGCGCCTCGCCTTCTTGTATCGCGTCAGGATCGCGATCGAAGGCGATGACGCGGGCCGCCCCTTTTTCCAGGATGGCGCGCGTATAACCGCCCGCGCCGAACGTGCCGTCGACATGCGTCTCGCCGGGGGCGATGGCGAGCGCTTCGATGACTTCGTCGAGCAGGACAGGGACATGGGGCGCGGCGGCGGAAGCGGCGGAACTCATAGCGAGATCCCCTTCTCTTCCAGCCGGTATTCGGCCAGTTCGCGCAGCTCCGCGTCGCCGCTCTCCAGCGCGCGGCGCGGATTCCAGATTTCGAACGTGCCGCCGACGCCGACGAACAGGGCCAGGTCCTCGATCCCGCCGCGGCGGCGCATCATCGGGGGCAGGATGATGCGGCCGGACGTGTCGTAGGGCGCCTCTTCGGTGATGCCGAAAGTACGGCGCGCGCGGGAGAAATGCGCCTTGGGGTCGGCACCCTCCTCGGCGAGGCGGCGGCGTTCGTTCTCGGTATAAAGGATGCGGGCGTAATTGCGGTCGTAACCGGTCAGGCAGGAATCGACTTCGTGCGTGCCGAGGATGATGACCTTGGCATCGGAACGCCGCTCGATCACCGCGCGGACGAAGGCAGGCACGGACAAACGCCCCTTGGCGTCCACCGCGTTGAGCGCACTTCCATTGAAGAGATGCTCGAGTTCCACCCTTCAGCCCGTCCCCACACACAGGCCTTCCCGTTCACGGAACGTGCGCGTCCGCACGTCCGCGTTGCTTTCGCGGCGAACAGGAAATGCCCCTGACTAGGGCATGGTGGATAACCCAAGCGGCATGGGATTGAAAGGGGATTCCATGCCTTTTTAGGGGATTTCATGCCATACAGAGGGAGAAGTTGCAGATTTTCTTGCTATGTTCTTCCCGCATATTGCACGTCACCCGCGCGGAAAAGGCTGTGGATAAATCGGTGAATTGCGTCGTTTGATGCCACGGAGTCGTTTTCATGAGCAGACCGGCACCGCCTCTGCTTCAGCTGAACTGAAACCGCCTCCGGGCGAACGATTCAGCGCTCAGCGCCCGTTCGTCTCCGCCGGGGGAGCCGCGGGCGCTGCAACATTACTGGATTCGGCATTGCCCGGCGCCACACCCAGCTCGGCGAGCGGATCGGGGCGCTTGGCCGGCGGCGGGGCCGGTTCCGGTCTGCCCGCTTTCTCCTGCTGCTCGATCAGATTGGGTGTGATCGGCGCCTCGCCCACCGGCTCACGGGTGAGGATCGCGGCGAGCAGCACGGCGAGAAAGACGAAGGCGAGGCCGGTCAATCCGATCCGAACCCTCTGCATCGCGAACAACGGCCTCCAAATTGCGTGACGTCGGGAATCTAGGCGGTCATCCCGGCTTTGTCGAACCCCCGCGCCAATTCATCGAACAGGTTGAGCCGGGCCTGCTTTGCGACAAACTAATGCTTGACGCAGAATGCTGCACCCGCGAAGGAGGCGCACCATGCAAAAGAGCTTCGTCCTCATCGCCGCCTGTGCGGCGACCGCCGCTCTCGCCGCTTGCAGCGGCGAGGAGACCATCACCGTCAATCGCTATGATGCGCAGGCCGAGGCGCTGGCCAATGCCGCGCCGGTCGAGCTGCCGCCCGCGATCATCGCCAGCCATACCTATCGCTGCCGCGACAACAGCCTCGTCTATATCGATTTCTACAACAACAACACGGCCACCGTCCGCAACGAGCGCGGCGGCGACATTGCCGCGACCGTGACCTCGCCGGACGGCACCGCGCCCTACACGGCCGAAGGCTATTCGGTCAGCGGCAACGCGCCGACGATCACCTACGCCGCGCCGGGCAAGGGCTCGCAGAGCTGCCGCAGCTAAAGGCTTCGGGTTTCACCAATCACAAGGCCGGTCCGCCGTAAGCGGGCCGGCCTTTTTCATGATGGCCGCCCCACCGCGCCGTGCTATTTTGCGGCACGCAGATCGACAAAGGGGGGGGGCGGGATGATCAAGGCGATTGCGGCAGCAGGCCTGGCGCTGACGGGGTTCGGCGCGCTTGCCATCGCGCAGACCGGCGGCGGCGACGATTTCGAAGCACTGCCGGGCGGCTGGCATATGCACCCGTCGACCTGCACCGTCCATCACGAGGAAGGCGAGCGGTTCGTCTCTCTGTTCTACGCCGGCATGACCGCCGATTTCGAGATTGCCGGCCCCGAATTGACCGCGCTTGCCCGCCGCGGGGACACCGGCCTGGAATTCGGCGTGGACGGAAGCTGGCGGCCGATCCCCTTCCTGCACGCCTTCGAATATCTCGACGGGCGGTGGGGCTACCGGATAGGCATGGACCTGGACATACTCGACACGATGCGCGCCGGCCGCCGCCTCCAGCTCCGCAGCCGGGGCCGCACGATCTTCGACTTCGACCTCACCGATGTCGCGGCGGCGATCGATGCGACCACGAACTGCTACATGGCGAGCGGCGACATGGCCGGCGACGCGGAATGGGGCGACAACATAATCGACGACAACCGGATGTGATCCACCCCGGCGAAGTGCTTCCACCCCGCGCCGATCTGCTTTGCCACAACGACTGCTATGGGTGGTTATCAGACAGGCGGCTTACAGGGTACCAATACGACCAGACCAACGGCTGTCACGGGTAGAAGGCGATCTTACCACGACGCGTTCAAGCAGTTGTGACGTCGCGCCAGCCCATCACATCCTTTGATGCGGAGAAGCACTCGGCACAGACCCATTCGTAGTCTTCGCCATGCTCGTAATCTGATGTGGTAGCATAGCCTTCGTGGATAATATCCACACCCTCTACAGTCGCCTCGGCAAGCGCCACGCCGCAGACGGCGCAGTGATCATGTTCCCAACCTTGCCGGTAAGCTGTGTAGAGCTTTCGAACGAAGCTCTGTCCACGCAAGTACGGGATGGTTTCAAGTATCTCGGATCGCCAATCGTTGACCATATACGGGGTTTTGCACTGTCTCTCTAATGTCCGCAATGGGTCGATTGCAGACCGTCCGCTCCCCGCTTCCATTGTAGGAAATGCTCTGTCACGCTTGACCCCGACTCGGGGTTTCGGCTCCGGCTCGCGGCTCTTTGAAATTTTCGGCCCGATTGTCCAAAGCGCCCCGTCAGAACACCCCTCACCCTGACAACTTAGTAAACTTAACACTCTGCGCGTGCGGCGCGGACACGTCCGTTGCCGGCGCCTTTCGGCTGGCCTCGCGGCGACGGGCTAGGCGCGCGCGCCGTGCGCGGCTAGGGACGCGCCATGAGCGATTCCATCACCCCCGAAATCGTCGCCGAGCATGGCCTCTCCCCGGAAGAATATGCGCGCGTCCTGAAGGCGCTGGGGCGGGAGCCGAACCTGACCGAACTCGGCATCTTCTCGGTCATGTGGTCGGAACATTGCTCCTACAAATCCTCGCGCATCCACCTGAAGAAGCTGCCCACGGAGGCACCCTGGGTCATCTGCGGCCCCGGCGAGAATGCCGGCGTGATCGACATCGGTGATGGGCAAGCCGCCATCTTCAAGATGGAGAGCCACAACCACCCCTCCTATATCGAACCCTATCAGGGCGCGGCGACCGGCGTCGGCGGCATATTGCGCGATGTCTTCACGATGGGCGCGCGGCCCGTCGCCAATCTCAACGCGCTGCGCTTCGGCCGGCCGGATCATCCGAAGATGAAGCACCTCATCTCCGGCGTCGTCGCCGGCATCGGCGGCTACGGCAATTGCGTCGGCGTCCCCACCGTCGGCGGCGAGGTCAATTTCCACCCCGCTTATGACGGCAACATCCTGGTCAACGCGATGACGGTCGGCGTCGCCGAACAGGACAAGATCTTCTATTCGGCCGCCAGCGGCGTCGGCAATCCGATCGTCTATGTCGGCTCCAAGACCGGCCGCGACGGCATTCACGGCGCGACGATGGCGAGCGCCGATTTCGGCGAGGACAGCGAGGAGAAGCGCCCCACCGTCCAGGTCGGCGATCCCTTCACCGAGAAGCTGCTGATCGAGGCCTGCCTGGAGTTGATGGCCAGCGACGCGATCGTCGCCATCCAGGACATGGGCGCGGCCGGCCTCACCTCTTCCAGCGTCGAGATGGCCAGCAAGGGCGGCGTCGGCATCGAGCTCGACATGAACGCGGTGCCGCAGCGCGAGACGGGCATGACGCCCTACGAGATGATGCTGTCGGAATCGCAGGAGCGGATGCTGATGGTCCTGAAGCCCGGCCGCGAGGCCGAGGCGGAGGCGATCTTCCGCAAATGGGAGCTGGATTTCGCCGTCATCGGCACGGTCACCGACACCGGCCGCATGGTCCTCAAGTGGAATGGCGAAACGGTCTGCGACATCCCGCTCGCCCCGCTCGCCGACGAGGCACCGCTCTACGACCGCCCCTATGTGTCGCGCGACGAGTACAAGGCCTGGGCGAACGTGAAGCCGCTCGGCGATGTGCCGGAAAGCACCGACATCGCCGCCGACCTGCTCAAGCTGATGGCCTCGCCGGACATCGCCAGCCGGCGCTGGATCTGGGAGCAATATGACAGCCAGGTGGGCGGCGACACCGTCCAGAAATCGGGCGGCGACGCGGCGGTCGTCCGTGTCCACGGCACGAACAAGGCGCTCGCCGCCACCACCGATTGCACGCCGCGCTACTGCTATGCGGACCCCTATGAGGGCGGCAAGCAGGCGATCGCGGAGGCATACCGCAACCTCTCCGCCGTCGGCGCCACCCCGCTTGCGGTTACCAATTGCCTCAACTTCGCCAACCCCCAGCGCCCCGAGATCATGGCCCAGATCGTGGGCTGCCTCGAAGGCATGAGCGAAGCCTGCCGCGCCCTCGATTTCCCGATCGTGAGCGGCAACGTCTCCCTCTACAACGAGTCCAAGGCGACCGGCGGCGGCAGCGCCATCCTCCCCACGCCGGCGATCGGTGGCGTTGGGTTGATGCAGGACTGGGAGAAATCGGCGACGATCGCGTTCAAGCGCGACGGCCAGCATCTCTGGTTGATCGGCGGCACCAAGCTCGAAGATCATCTTGGCCAGTCACTATGGCTGCGCGAGATCGTTGGGCGGGAGGACGGATTGGCACCTCCGGTCGATCTCGATGCTGAACGTCGCGCGGGAGAGGTCGTCCGGACCGCGATCATGGAAGGCATCGTTGCTGCCGCCCATGACGTGTCGGACGGAGGCCTCTTGGTCGCGGTCGCCGAAATGGCTCTTGCAGGGGGTATGGGAGCCATCATCGAGCCCATCTGGGATTCGCATGGATTGCTACACGCTGAAATGTTCAGCGAAGACCAAGGCCGCTACATCATCGCCGTAGATGATCCGGAGGATTATCGGATCGTCGAACGCGCCAAGGAAGCCGGTCTGTCAACGGCATGGCTCGGCCTTTGCGGCGGCGATGACATCGTCGTGGGCGATGGCACGACCAACTTTGCTGTAATCCCCCTCGCCGACCTGCGCCGCGCGCATGAGGGCTTCTTCCCGGTGCTGATGGGTGCTACGCCGCCGGCCTAGGTCCAGGGCTCGGGCCTCCGTGAAGGAAGGACCGTGCCATGCCTCAAAGCCTTGCCAGACCCGTCGTCCTCGCCACCGTCATTGCCGGCGCGCTCGACATCGCCTTCGCCGCCGGGCTCACGCTCTATCACGGCCGCCCGGTGTCCGGGATGCTGCGCTTCGTCGCTTCCGGCCCCGTCCCGCCCGCCACCGAATGGGGCGCGATGGGCGCGGCGCTCGGCCTCGCCGTCCATTTCGCGCTGATGGCCGTGATGGCCGCCGCCTACATGCTCGCCGCCGCGCGCATCCCCTCGCTGGCTGCCAGGCCGCTGCAATGGGGCATCGCCTACGGCCTCGTCACCTATGCGGTCATGAACCTGATCGTCGTGCCCTTGCGCTTCCCCGCCGCCTTCCCGCCCTCGCCGGTCTCGGTCGGCACCCAGCTCTTCGCCCATATCGCTCTGGTCGGCCTCCCCATCGCGCTGATCGCCGCGCGCCATTTTCGGAGCCCTGTACATCCCGCCTGACCGCGGCCCGCAAATCGGCTAGACTGGCGCCACGGAGAGGTGGCCGCCATGAGTCACGAACATTCGGGAACCCCGCTGGCGCGGAAGCTGTCGCTGAAGAACGGGCTGCGCGTCTGGTGGGAGGAGATGCCATCTTCTGTCCGCGCCGAGATCGAGGAACATGGCTACGAGCTCGCCCATCTCATCTGGCCCGAGCCGCCGATCGAGGCCGGCCATATCTTCGTCGCCTGGCGCGACGAACTGGAACCGGCGCTCAAGCGCCTGCGCCCGCTTCTTGCTCCGGACGGCTTCCTATGGGTGAGCTGGCCCAAACAGGTATCGGGCATTCCGACCGACATCCGGGAGGACGTGATTCGCGAGCTCGCGCTTCCGCTCGGCCTTGTCGACATAAAGGTCTGCGCCATCGATTCGGTCTGGTCCGGCCTCAAGCTGGTGATTCGCAAGGAAATGCGAGACATCTAAACTTGCATCAAAAGCTATTGCGAACGTCTCGCATTATCCTTACTTCTCAGCCCATGATCGTCTGCGTCTGCAACGCGATTCGCGAAACCGAGGTCCGTAAGGCGGCGCGTGAGGGCGCGTCCTGCCCGACCAGCGCCTATCGCTGCTACGGCCGCAAACCGCGCTGCGGACAATGCTTCACCTTCGCGCGCGAGATCATCGCCTCCGAACGCACCGTCGCCTGATCTTTCGAAAGCTTTTATCGAGAATGACTCGCGGTCGCGCCGACGCGCCGAGAATCGCGCCCAGCTAAGAACGCGAACGCTTAGCGATATCGCGTAATTTTTCGCAGTTTTCCGCCATTTTCTGGTGCTTTTTCAGCCTGTGCGCGTTACAATGGGCGCGACGAGATTTTGGAGGCTGCACCCATGAAGGGCGACGAAAAGGTTATCGAGTTTTTGAACGAAACGCTCAAGAACGAGCTGACCGCGATCAATCAATATTGGCTGCATTACCGGATGCTCGACAATTGGGGCATCAAGCGGCTGGCCGATTACGAGCGGCATGAATCGATCGACGAGATGAAGCATGCCGACACGCTGGCCGAGCGGATCCTGTTCCTCGACGGCCTGCCCAATTTCCAGCTGCTCGGCCGGCTGCGCATCGGCGAGAATGTCGAGGAGGTTATCAAGGCCGATCTGGCGCTGGAGCATGATGCGCGCGGCCAGCTCCGCGAGGCCATCGCCCATTGCGAAAGCGTGCGCGATTATATCAGCCGCGAGATTTTCGAACGCATCCTGGAAAGCGAGGAGGAGCATATCGACTTCCTCGAAACCCAGCTCGGCATGATCGAGCGGATGGGCCTGCAAAACTATATCCAGCTCCAGAGCAAGCCGGCGGAGGAGTGAGGGTTGGCGGCGTTCAGGAGACGTCGCTATCCCCTTCATATACGCGCCTGCGGTACTTAGGGTCTGTTTCAGCAAGGCTGAACCAGAGGCGGCACCGGCCCGCACC
>CAYTMM010000105.1:0-364 GCA_964438875.1 uncultured Sphingosinicella sp.
TGTTCGCGCTGAACCAGGGCGAGGTCTGCACCTGCCCGAGCCGCGCGCTGATCCACGAGAAGATCTACGACCGTTTCATGGAGAAGGCGCTTAAGCGCGTGGCAGCGATCGTGCAGGGCAACCCGCTCGATCCGGCGACGATGATCGGCGCGCAGGCGTCGTCTGAACAGCGCGAGAAGATCCTGTCCTATTTCGACATCGGCCGGCAGGAGGGTGCGGAAGTGCTGATCGGCGGCGCGGCCGCGACGCTCGAGGGCGAACTGGCCGGCGGCTATTATGTGCAGCCAACCGTGTTCAAGGGCCACAACCGGATGCGCATCTTCCAGGAGGAGATCTTCGGACCCGTCGTTTCGGTAACGACGTT
>CAYTMM010000105.1:374-8433 GCA_964438875.1 uncultured Sphingosinicella sp.
ACGGACTCGGCGCCGGTGTGTGGAGCCGCGATGCGAACACCTGCTACCGTTTCGGCCGCGCGATCCAGGCCGGGCGGGTGTGGACGAACTGCTACCATGCCTATCCGGCACATGCGGCGTTCGGCGGATACAAGCAGTCCGGCATCGGGCGCGAAAATCACAAGATGATGCTCGATCATTATCAACAGACCAAGAACATGCTGGTCAGTTACAGCCCGAAGAAACTCGGTTTCTTCTGAGGCTCCGGCCCGCGCGCCACCCGCCTCCCGAACCGGCGCGCGGGCCTCATTTCCGGACCATCCAGATTGAAAGGAACCTGCCCATGGCCAAGACCATGAAAGCCGCCGTCGTCCGCGAATTCGGCAAGCTGCTGACCATCGACGAAGTGCCGGTCCCCGAAGTCGGGCCCGGCCAGATCCAGGTCGCGATCCAGGCATCGGGTGTGTGCCACACCGATCTCCACGCCGCCGAGGGCGACTGGCCGGTCAAGCCCAACCCGCCCTTCATTCCGGGGCATGAGGGCGTCGGCTTCGTTTCGGCGGTGGGCGCGGGCGTTTCCCATATCAAGGAGGGCGACCGGGTCGGCGTGCCCTGGCTCTACACCGCCTGCGGCCATTGCGTGCATTGCCTGGGCGGCTGGGAGACTCTGTGCGAGCAGCAACTCAACACGGGCTATTCCATCAATGGCGGATTTGCCGATTATGTGATCGCTGATCCCGACTATGTCGGCCATCTGCCTGACAACATCTCCTTCAACGAGATCGCGCCGGTGCTGTGTGCAGGTGTCACGGTCTACAAGGGCCTGAAGATGACCGATACCAAGCCGGGCGATTATGTCGCGATCAGCGGCATTGGCGGATTGGGTCACATGGCCGTACAATATGCGGTGGCGATGGGCCTAAACGTCGCGGCGGTGGATATCGACGATGCCAAGCTGGCTCTTGCCCGCCGGCTGGGCGCGACGCTGACAGTCAATGCCCGCAACGAAGACCCGGCCGCCTATATCAAGCGGGAGACGGGCGGCGGCGTGAACGGCGTGCTGGTGACGGCGGTCAGCGAGAAGGCCTTCGAACAGGCGGTGGGCATGGTGGCGCGCGGCGGCACCGTATCGCTGAATGGCCTGCCACCGGGCGATTTCCCACTCAACATCTTCGGCATGGTGCTGAACGGCATCACAGTGCGCGGATCGATCGTCGGCACCCGTCTCGACCTCCAGGAAAGTCTCGATTTCGCGGCGGACGGCAAGGTGAAGGCGACGATCGAGACGGCCAGACTCGAGGACGTCAACGCAGTGTTCGACCGTATGCACAAGGGCCAGATCGAAGGCCGCATCGTCCTCGACATGACAAGTTGACGGAGGCGGAGATGGCGAGTGACGCTCCGGAGGTGGACCGGGTCATCGCCACACCCGCCGCGCTCGCGCTGATCGCCGAGATCCGCGCAGAGCACGGCCCGATCCTTTTCCACCAGTCCGGCGGCTGCTGCGACGGCTCGTCGCCCATGTGCTATCCTCAGGGCGAATTCCGCATCGGAGACAGCGACACCCTGCTCGGCGCAGTCGACGGCGTCCCCGTCTATATCGGCCGGGCGCAAGGCAAGGCGTGGGCGCACACCCAGCTCATCCTCGACGTCGTGCCGGGACGCGGCGGGATGTTCAGCCTCGACAATGGCCGCGAGCGCCGGTTCCTGATCCGCGGCCGGGTGTTCGACGCGGCCGAACTGGCCGCGCTCAGATGTGGATCGGCAGGCCGGTCACCGCCATCGCCGCTTCCTTGACCGCCTCGCTGTGCGTCGGATGGGCGTGACAGGTATAGGCGATGTCTTCCGACGTCGCGCCGAATTCCATCGCCTGCGCGGCCTGGGCGATCATCGTGCCGGCGACCGAGGCGATGATGTGGACGCCAAGGACGCGATCGGACTTGGCATCCGCGATCACCTTCACGAAGCCGTCCGGTTCCTTGTTGGTCTTGGCGCGGCTGTTCGCCATCATCGGGAACTTGCCCGTCTTCACCTCATAACCCCTCGCCTTGGCATCCTCCTCGGTGAGGCCGACGCCGGCGATTTCGGGCATGGTGTAGACGACGCTCGGGATCACATCGTGGTTCACGATGCCGATCTGGCCGGCGATGATCTCGGCCGCGGCGATGCCCTCATCCTCCGCCTTGTGGGCGAGCATCGGGCCAGGCGTCACATCGCCGATCGCGTAGATGCCAGGGACACCCGTGCGGAAATCATGGTCGACCTCGACCTGCCCGCGCTTGTTCACCTCGATCCCCGCCTTGGCGAGATCGAGTCCGTCCGTATTGGGCCTGCGCCCGATCGAGACGAGCACGGCATCGGCCTCGATCGTCTCCGCCGCCCCGCCGGCGGCGGGCTCGACGGTGAGCGTCACGCCTTTCTTGCCACTCTTGGCGCCCGTCACCTTGGTCGAGGTTTTGATCTCGAAGCCCTGCTTCTTGAAGATCTTGGCCGCGTCCTTGCGCACATCGCCGTCCATGCCGGGGAGGATCTGGTCGAGAAACTCGACGACCGTCACCTTCGCACCGAGCCGGCGCCAGACGCTGCCCAGTTCCAGCCCGATTACGCCGCCGCCGATGACGACGAGATGCTCCGGCACCTCGGCCAGTTCCAGCGCGCCGGTGGAATCCACGATCTGCTTCTGATCCACCTCGACGCCCGGCAGCGGCGTGACCGACGAGCCGGTGGCGATGATGAAGTTCTTCGCGGTGTAGGACGTGCCTGCGACATCGATCGCAGTCTTCGACGTGAACTTGGCATGGCCCTTCAGCCATTCCACCTTGTTCTTCTTGAACAGGAAAGCGATGCCCTGGGTAAGTCCCTTGATCGCGTCCAGCCGCGCGCCATGCATCACGTCAAGGTCCAGTTCGACCTTGCCGGTCTTCACCCCCCATTTGGCGAGCGTGCCGTGGGCAGCCTCCTCATAAAGTTCGGAGGCGTGGAGCAGCGCCTTGGACGGGATGCAGCCGACATTGAGGCAGGTGCCGCCCAAAGTCTCCCGGCTCTCGACGCAGGCGGTCTTGAGACCCAGCTGCGCGGCCCGGATCGCGGCCACATAGCCGCCGGGGCCGGCGCCGATCACGATCACGTCGAAGTCAGTCTCTGCCACTCTAGCTCTCCCTGCGCAGCCTCGTGCGCCTCATACGATCATCGAAAATTGCTGACCCGTCTTCCGTTCCCAGGCCGTCCGATGGCGATAGAAGGACATGGAGTCGGTCAGGTCCATGAAAAGATAGCGAGCGGCATCGCCCGCTTCGGCAAACCTCGCGATGTCGCGCCGGACACCCCGCTCGACATAGAAAAGCTGCCAGCCGTCGCCGCCAGTCAGGCAAAGCTGGTCCTCGACCGGACCAAGCCAGGCGGGATCGGCGGCGATCGCGTAACTGCCGGCGTCGACGACCTCCTGCTCCAGCGCGAAACGCAGCAGATCGAGCGTCTTCGCCGCCTCGCGGGCCACAATCTCCGGTGTCAGCATCGCCTCACAGATCGATCAGCAGCCGGGTCGGATCCTCGATCGCTTCCTTCATACGGACCAGGAAAGTGACAGCTTCCCGGCCATCGACCAGGCGGTGATCGTAGCTGAGCGCAAGATACATCATCGGTCGGATGACGACCTGCCCGTCCTTCGCGATCGGACGGTCTTCGATCCGGTGCATGCCAAGCACGGCGCTCTGCGGCGGATTGATGATCGGGGTAGAGAGCAGCGAGCCGAACACGCCGCCGTTGGAGATGGTGAAGGTGCCGCCCTGCATCTCTTCCATCTTCAGCGTGCCGTCCTTGGCGCGCTTGCCGAAATCGGCGATCGTCTTCTCGATCTCGGCGAAGCTCATCGCATGCGCGTCACGAATGACAGGCACGACGAGACCGTTGGGCGCGGAGACCGCGACCGACACATCAAGATAGTCGCGATAGACGATCTCGTCGCCCTCGATCGAGGCATTGACAGACGGAACATCGCGCGCGGCCAATGCGGCCGCCTTCACGAAGAAGCCCATGAAACCCAGACGGATGCCGTGCTTCTTCTCGAACAGATCCTTGTAGCGCCCGCGCGCCTCGATCACCGCCGACATGTCCACATCATTGAACGTGGTCAGCATTGCGGCGGTGTTCTGCGCCTCCTTGAGCCGGCGCGCGATCGTCTGGCGCAGGCGCGTCATGCGCACACGCTCCTCGCGGCGATCGCCCGTGGCGGCGGCACGGGGCGCCTCGGATGCGGCGGGCGCCGAAACAGGTGCGGGCCCGTCCGCCTTCTGCGCCTTGGCGGCGGCGAGTACGTCGTCCTTTGTCAGACGACCGTCCTTGCCGCTCCCCTTGATCTTGGAGGGGTCGAGTTGATGCTCCAGCACGGCGCGGCGCACGGCCGGCGACAGGGTCAGACCGGTGCCGTCATCCTCGCCGTCTTCATCGTCCTTCACCTCGATATTCTCGCCGGCGCCACTCGGGTTGACCGGCGAGGAGGCAGGCAGTTCGGCTTTCGCCGATGCAGCGCTCGCACCGGCTTCGATCCGCGCAATAACCGCGCCGACCTCGACAGTGTCGCCTTCCTTCACAACATGTTCCGCCAGCACACCCGCTGCGGACGCATTGACTTCGACGGCCACCTTGTCCGTCTCGAGGCTCGCGATCGGCTCGTCGGCCGCCACTGCATCGCCCGGCTGCTTCAACCACGCGCCGAGCGTTGCCTCGGTGATCGATTCGCCCAGCGTCGGAACCGTGACTTCAGTCGACATTGCCTATCCTTCAGCTCGCTTTGCGGCGCGGCGCCGCTTTCATGTCATGGCCCAGCGCCGAGGCGATCAGGGCGGCCTGCTCCGCCGCATGGCGCTTGGCGAGGCCGGTCGCCGGCGAAGCCGAAGCGGCACGGCCAGCGAAAACAGGACGGCGCGGCTTGACGCCGGCCTCGTCGAGGCAGCGTTCGATGCGCGGATCGACAAAGTCCCAATAACCCTGGTTCATCGGCTCTTCCTGTGCCCAGACCACCTCCTGGAGATTGGTCATGCGCTTCAGCCGCTGGACGAGCGGCTCGGCCGGGAAGGGATAGAGCTGTTCGATCCGGACGATCGACGTGTTCTTGTCACCCGCCGCGTCGCGCGCCTCCATCAGCTCGTAGGCGACCTTGCCGGTGCACAGCACGAGCCGCTTCACATCCTTGTCCGCCGGCGGATTGAGATCGGAAAGGATGCGCCGGAAATGACTGTCCCCGGTGAAATCCGCGATGCTGGAAACGGCCAGCTTGTGCCGCAACAACGACTTGGGCGTCATGATGATCAGCGGCTTGCGGAAGCTGCGATGCATTTGTCGGCGCAGAATATGGAAGTAGTTGGCCGGCGTCGTGCAGTTCGCGACCTGGAGATTGTCCTCGGCACACAATTGCAGGAAGCGTTCCGGCCGGGCGGAACTGTGCTCCGGCCCCTGCCCTTCATAGCCGTGCGGCAGCAGCATCACGAGCCCGTTGGCGCGCAGCCACTTCGCCTC
Source organism: uncultured Sphingosinicella sp. (assembly GCA_964438875.1). Lineage (GTDB taxonomy): Bacteria > Pseudomonadota > Alphaproteobacteria > Sphingomonadales > Sphingomonadaceae > Allosphingosinicella. Next base: position 5,868 of record CAYTMM010000105.1, read on the forward strand.
GCCCGACGCAATGAACTGGTCGATCATGATTTGTGCACCGTTGGCGAAATCGCCGAACTGCGCCTCCCACAGCACCAGCGTCTTCGGATCGGCAAGTGCATAGCCATATTCGAAGCCCAGCACACCATATTCGGAAAGCGGGCTGTCGCGCACCTCGAAGCGACCGGGGCCAACCTTGGTGAGCGGAATATATTTCGACCCGTTTTCCTGATCGACCCAGACCGAATGGCGCTGGCTGAACGTACCACGCCCGCTGTCCTGCCCGGAGAGGCGGACCTGCGAGCCTTCGCGCAACAGGGTGCCGAAGGCGAGCGCCTCGCCCGTCGCCCAGTCGAAGCCCTCACCGCTGGCGAACATCTCGGCGCGCGCGCCGATGATGCGGCGCAACGTCTTGTGGACATGGACATCGTCCGGAACAGTGGTGAGCGTCCGGCCAAGATTGGCGACCAGATCCGGATCAACACCGGTCGGTGCGTTGCGGGGTGCGCCTTCGTCACCCTTCGGCTTGCTGAGACCGGACCAGCGCCCCTCGAACCAGTCAGCCTTGTTCGGCAGGTAGGTCTTCGCCGCTTCGAACTCGCCCTCAAGCAGCGCGGTGAATGCCGCGACTTCGCCTTCGACCCAGCCGTCCGGGATGATCCCCTCTTCACGCAGCCGTGCGCCGTAGAGCTGCGACACCAGCGGATGCCGGCGAATCTCGGCATACATGAGCGGCTGGGTGAAGCTCGGCTCATCTCCCTCGTTATGGCCGAAGCGGCGATAACACCACATGTCGATGACGACGTCGCGGTGGAAGGTGTGGCGATATTCCATCGCCAGCTTGCAGGCGAAGGTCACGGCCTCCGGGTCGTCGCCGTTGACGTGCAGGATCGGCGCCTGGACCATTTTGGCGATGTCGGACGGATAGGGCGACGACCGCGCGAATTGCGGCGAGGTGGTGAAACCGACCTGATTGTTGATCACGAAATGCAGACAACCGCCCGTGTCGTAGCCGGGCAGGTCTGAGAAGCCGAAACATTCCGCGACGATGCCCTGGCCGGCAAAGGCCGCATCGCCGTGCAGCAGCACGGGCAGCACCGTCGATCCATCATTGTCGCCGCGCGCAACCTGCTGCGCCCGCGATTTGCCCAGCACGACCGGATCGACCGCTTCGAGATGGCTGGGATTGGGAACCAGCGAGAGATGGACGCGCACGCCGTCGAACTCGCGATCGGACGAGGTGCCAAGATGGTATTTGACATCGCCCGAGCCGCCCACATCCTCCGGATTGGCCGAACCGCCGGCGAATTCGGAGAAGATCGCACGATAGGGCTTGGCCATCACGTTGGACAGGACATTGAGCCGGCCGCGATGGGCCATGCCGATGATGATGTCCTGAACGCCGTAGCCGCCGCCATATTTGATCACGGCCTCGAGCGCGGGGACCATCGCTTCGCCGCCGTCGAGCCCGAAACGCTTCGTCCCGACATATTTGCGGGCGAGGAAGATTTCCCATTGCTCGGCCTGGACGACCTTGGTCAGGATCGCCTTCTTGCCCTCGGGCGTAAAGCGGATCTCTGCCTCGGCGCCTTCCATCCGATCCTGGAGAAAGCGGCGCTCCTCAAGATCGTTGATGTGCATATATTCGAGGCCGACCTTGCCGCAATAATTGCGGCGCAGTACGGCGACGATTTCGCGCACCGTCGCCTTTTCGAAACCGAGCGCGCCGTCCAGAAAGATCGGCCGGTCGAGCGCGGCACCGATAAAACCGTGGAACTCCGGTGTCAGCTCCGCCGGCAATTGGCGCTGCAAGAGACCGAGCGGATCGAGATCGGCGGCAAGATGGCCACGCACCCGATAGAGCCGGATCAGCATCATGGCGCGGATCGAATCCTGCGCCGCCTGCTCGATCTCGGCTTCCGACGCACCGGCGACCGCCGCCGCGCCCCGCGCCTTTTCGGCGACCTTTGCGATCTCCATCAAAGTGGGATCGAGGCCGGCATTCACCGCATCCAGCTCGACCAAGGGCCAGCCGGCGCGGGACCAGCTTGGCCCGCGCTCCTGCTCGACGTCGCCGAAATTCTCCACGTTCTTCCGCCTTCCAAGAGCCCGCGCAGCACTCGCGCGCCTCTAGACCAACTCTTCGCCCTTCAAAAGGGCGGCCAATGTCTCACCAAGTTCAGATGGGCTCGGGGAGACGCGAATGCCAGCCGCTTCCATCGCGGCGATCTTGTCCTCGGCACCGCCCTTACCGCCCGAGACGATCGCCCCCGCATGACCCATGCGGCGGCCCGGCGGCGCGGTACGCCCGGCAATGAAGCCGACCGTAGGCTTCGACCGGCCCCGCTTCGCCTCGTCGGCGAGGAACTGGGCTGCCTGCTCCTCGGCATCGCCGCCGATCTCACCGATCATGATGATCGACTCGGTCGCGTCGTCGGCGAGGAACAACTCCAGCACGTCGATGAAGTTCGTGCCGTTCACCGGATCACCGCCAATGCCGACCGCCGTGGTCTGGCCGAGGCCGGCATTGGTGGTCTGGAACACCGCTTCATAGGTCAGGGTTCCCGAGCGGCTGACGATACCGACG
>CAYTMM010000106.1:0-8410 GCA_964438875.1 uncultured Sphingosinicella sp.
CCCACCAGCCGCATCCCGCCGAGGTCCAGCACCGGCCGCTTGATCATCGACGGCTGGGCCAGCATCAGCGCCACGGCCTTTTTCCCGGTCAGGTTCTCGCGCTGGGAATCGGGAAGCTTCCGAAACGTCGTACCGGCGCGATTCAGAATCGTCTCCCAGCCATGCTCCGCGCACCAGGCTTCCAGCATTTCTCGCGGGGCGCCGCTCGCCTTGTAGTCATGGAAGTCATAGGCGATGCCGCGATCCTCCAGCCAGGTCCGCGCCTTCTTGATCGTGTCGCAATTCTTGATGCCGTACATCGTAATCATGTCAGGAAACGTCCCCAGGTTGTGACCGGCTGGCGCTCTAGGCCGAGCGCTTCGTAGAAAGCCTGCGCCTCCATATTCGTGTCGCGGACCATAAGCTGGATCTTGGGCACATCGCGAGTCCGCAGCCAGGTCTCCGCTGCCGCCATCATCGCTCGGCCCAGCCCCGCGCGTCGTTGGTCAGGCGCCACAGCCAGATAATAGACCCAGCCGCGATGTCCGTCATGGCCGACCATCACGCTGGCGGCGAGCGCGGCGCCTTCCCGCCGGAGCAGCACGGCGGAAGTCGCACCCCCGACGGCGCGGGCGAAATCGGTTGCGGGGTCGTTCCACGGCCGCGTGAGATCGCAGGCGCGCCACAGCGCGATCACCTCATCCGAATCCGCCAATCCTGCCTCGATCATCCCTTTTCCTCGCACAGAGGGGCGCAGCCGTTCCACCTCAAAAGCTGGAAGTCAGCCTGGCGTTCGCGGCTCACGGCGGTTCAGGATAAGGCGCAGCACCAAGCCGGCGAGCCCGGTCGCGCCGAGGAAGGCCAGTTGCAGCACGGGCGTCACGACATAGGCAAAGCCGGCGGACGGGCTGCCCTCGGCGAACAATTCGGGTTCATAGAGCAGGATGCCGGCACCGAAGGCGATGATCTGGCAGGCGAGGGAGAAGGGCGCGAGCCGCGGGCCCAATCCGGCCGTGATCAGCCAGGCGAGCAGTGCGGGAGTGAGGGCGAAGGCGATGAAGAACAGTCGTTCTTCGATAATGACGTCCCGGCCGATGCCGAAGGTCAGTAAAAGGGCGATCACGACGCCATAGCCGATGGGGAGCCATCTGGCGGCGCGGGCGATCATCGCGTCGCGCTCCGGCGGAAGCAGCCGGCGGCATGATCGTCGACGATGCCGACCGCCTGTATCCAGGCATAGACGATGGTCGGCCCGACAAATTTGAAGCCGCGCTGCTTGAGGTCCTTGGAAATCGTCTCGGACAGGGCGGTTTTCCCCGGAAAGGTGACGCCGTCGCCGCGGATCGTCTTGCCGCCGGTGAAGGACCAGCAATAATCGGCAAAATCCTCGCCCCTGTCGCGCATCGTGCGCCAGATGCGCGCCCCCGCGATCGTCGCCTCGATCTTGGCGCGGGCGCGCACGATGCCGGGATCGGCCATCAGCCGCGCGACGTCGATCTCGTCGAATACGGCGATCTTGTCCGGATCGAAACCGGCGAAAGCCGCGCGGAAGTCTTCGCGCTTGCGCAGGATGACAATCCAGGCGAGCCCGGCCTGGAAGCCCTCCAGCATCAGCGTCTCCCACAGCATCCGGGAATCGCGGACGGGAACGCCCCATTCGGTATCGTGATAGGTGCGGTAGAGTGGATCGGCGCCCACCCAGGCGCAGCGTGTCGGTTCGGCCATGACCGATCCTATCGCCGCCGGGCGGGCGCCGCCAGCGCCTCCATGACGTGGTGCGTCAGGCGGAAGGGATACGGATCACGCCGACGCCGCGCTCGATTTCGATGCGGGTGCCGAACGGTTCGGACAGGCGCTGCATCCGCTCCAGGATGCGCCGCCCGACGGCCGGACTCGCCATCCGGGGAACGCCGCGACTCGCGCCCTGGATGTCGACGCCGAGGTCGATCGGATAGAGCCGGATCTCCGTCACCCGGCCACCAACATAACGGCTGATCGCGATCACGGATTCATAGAGGCGCGGATCGGAAAAGACCCGCTGGCCCCGCGCCTGGAGCAGCTCAGGGACCGTCGCCGTGCCGGGTTCGACGCCATATTGCTCCATCATGTCGGCGGGAACGGCATCGAGCGAATTGTTCATCATCGCGAAGTTGGCGAGCGAATAGAAGATCGGCTTGCCGCGATAGATTTCGATGCCGCGCAGGATGTGGGGACCATGGCCGACATAGGCGTCGGCGCCCGCGTCGATCGCCTGTCGCGCCAGTTCGCGGGCAAAATCGGGCGGGATCTCGCTGCTGTTGCTCGGCTCGTGATTGTGCATCGAGAAGACGGCGAAATTGCTGTTCTGGCGTCCCTGGCGAATGGCGAGGAGATTGCCCGCCAGATCGCGCTGGTTCATCTCATAGGCATAGGTCATGCGGCCCTCGTCCTGCGGGCCGGCGCGATAGCGGGTGCCGAGCAGCCGCACGCTGCCGTCCGCCGCCGGGGCGGGCGGCGTGACGAAGGGAACGGTGGCGGCGATCTCGGACAGAACGGCGAGCCGTTCCGGCGTGACCTGGGCAATGCGCTCGACCCGGATCGGATTGAGCCCCGGCCGTCCCGGCACTTCGCCCAGCGGATCGGCGGCACGCGACATGGGTGTGAAGGACGAGGCGGCGGAGACAAGCGCGACCCGGCCCAGCGCCATGTCATGATAGCGCGCGGCGCGTGCGGCCTGCAGGTTGCGGCCCGTGCCGGAGAAGATCAGGCCGGCTTCGCGCAGCAGCGCCTCGGTCGCGAACAGGCCCTCATGGCCCCAATCGGTACTGTGATTGTTGGCCGTGCTGACGATATCGAAGCCCATCGCCGCCACTTCGGCGACCGTTCCCGGATCGGCCAGCATCCAGGTGCCGCCGGATTGGGCCGCCGGATATCCCTCGAACGTGGTGAGGTCGAAGGCCATCGTCTCGAAATTGCCATAAGCGACGTCCGCCTCGCGAATCAGCCGCAGCATGTCCGGCGCATTGTGCTCCAGGGTCGGCAGCATTGTGCGCAGATAGATGATGTCACCCACCGCGGCGAAGGTGAAGCCGTCCGGCATCGAGCCGGCGGGGACGGGCGTGATCTCCAGTGGCTGTTGTGCATAAGTGGGCGTCGCGGCGAGCGCCGGCAGCATCGCGAGAGCAGCGGCGCTGACCAGTGTGCGCCAGAGTCGGCCGGCATTGGAGTGCGGACGTGAATCTTCCTTGTTGCGAATGCGCATGCGAGCCCCTTTTTTGCGAGCGGCCATTGAGGCGGCTGCAGGCCATCCTGTCAAGGCGATGACGTCCCCCAATGCGGTAGTGTCGATCGTCTGTCGGGTTTATTCTTCCGTCGCCGCGGCGATCGCGCGAGCATGCTGATCAATGCTGCAAGCATTCACCCCGGTTCCTCGGCCATGGTCAGGTGCGCCGAATGTCCAAGCCAGATCAATCGCTTGGTCGACGGATATGATTCGTCGATGGGCCTGTCACGGCCGGCAGCAGGTCTGAGTTCTGACAACGATGCAGGGGCTAGCGGCAGAAAAACGCGAGAAACCTCAACATTTCACTCCCACTCGATCGTGCCCGGCGGTTTCGAAGTGTAATCGTAGACCACCCGGTTGATGCCCTTCACTTCGTTGACGATGCGGGTTGCGACGCGGGATAGGAAGGCGGCGTCGAAGGGATAGATGTCCGCAGTCATTCCGTCGGTGGAGGTGACGGCGCGCAGCGCGCAGACATAGTCATAGGTGCGCCCGTCGCCCATCACGCCGACGGTGCGGACCGGAAGCAGCACCGCGAAGGCCTGCCAGATCGCATCGTAGAGGCCCGCATTGCGGATTTCCTCCAGATAGATGGTGTCCGCCTTGCGCAGGATGTCGCACTTCTCGCGCGTCACCTCGCCGGGAATGCGGATGGCGAGGCCGGGGCCGGGGAAGGGGTGGCGGCCGACGAATGCGTTGGGCAGGCCGAGCTCGCGGCCCAGCGCGCGCACCTCGTCCTTGAACAGCTCGCGCAGGGGCTCGACCAATTGCATGTTCATCCGCTCGGGCAAGCCGCCGACATTGTGGTGGCTCTTGATCGTCACGGACGGGCCGCCGGTGAAGCTGACGCTTTCAATCACGTCCGGATAAAGGGTGCCCTGCGCGAGGAAATCGGCACCGCCGATTTTCTTCGCTTCCTCTTCGAACACGTCGATGAAGGTCTTGCCGATGAACTTACGCTTGGCCTCGGGATCGGAAACGCCGGCGAGACCGCCGAGGAAAAGCTGCTCCGCCTCCACATGGACGAGCGGGATGTTGTAGGAATTGCGGAACAAGCTCACGACCTGCTCCGCTTCATGCGCGCGCATCAGGCCGTGATCTACGAAGACGCAGGTAAGCTGGTTGCCGATCGCCTCGTGGATCAGCACGGCGGCGACGGCGGAATCGACACCGCCGGAGAGGCCGCAGATGACACGCTTGTCGCCTACCTGCGCGCGGATGTCGGCGATCTTGGTGGCGCGAAACTCGGCCATCGTCCAGTCGCCCGCCAGCCCGCAGACATGGCGGACGAAATTGGCGATCAGCTTCGCCCCATCCGGCGTGTGGACGACTTCGGGGTGGAATTGCGTGCCATAGAAGCGGCGTTCATCGTCGGCGATCAACGCGAAGGGCGCGCCGTCCGATGTCGCGACGATGCGGAAGCCGGGCGCGAAGCGGGTGACCTTGTCGCCGTGGCTCATCCACACCTGATGGCGCTCGCCGATCTTCCAGAGCCCGTCGAACAGCACGCAATCGTCGGTGACGGTGAGGAAAGCCCGGCCGAACTCGCCGCCTTCACCGGTCTCGTGCCCCGGTAGAACCTCGCCGCCGAGCTGGTGGGTCATCACCTGCTGGCCGTAGCAGATGCCGAGGATCGGGATACCCGCCTCGAACAGCGCCTGGGGCGCGCGAGGGCTGCCTTCTCCCGGCACACTGGCGGGCGAGCCGGACAGAATGATGCCCTTCGGCTTGATCCGTGCGAAGGCGGTTTCGGCCTGGGTGAAGGGAGCGATTTCGCTATAAACGCCTGCCTCGCGCACTCGCCGCGCGATGAGTTGCGTCACCTGGCTGCCGAAATCGACGATGAGGATGGAGTCGCTGGGCTGGATCGTCATGGTCGGGCGATAGGCAGTCGCCGCAAGCTTTGTAAAGCGAGGGGTTTTGGAATCGTAACGAAGGCGTGGCATGGTCGAATGACCAGACCGAAAGGGGGAATGTGAAAATCCGTATTGCAGCCGCCATATTGGCCCTGGCATCCGTCAGCGCCACGTCCGTTTCCGCCCAGACTCCCGTCGATCCACCCCGCCTCGTCATAGCCATTTCGGTGGACCAGTTTTCCGCCGACCTGTTCGCGCAGTATCGACAGCATTTCGCTGGCGGGCTGCTTCGGCTGAGCAATGGCGCGGTCTTTCCTTCCGGATACCAATCCCATGCGGGAACGACGACTTGCGCCGGCCATGCCACGCTGCTGACCGGGGCACGGCCGAGCCGCAGCGGCATCATCGCCAACGACTGGTTCGATCTCGGCATGTCGCGTGCGGACAAGCAGGTCTATTGCGCGGAGGACACGCGCGTGCCGGGTAGCACGTCGAGCGCCTATACTGCCTCGCCGCGCCACCTTCTCGTGCCGACGTTGGGCGACATGATGCGCCAGCGCGATCCGCGCGCGCGCGTTGTCGCAGTGGCGGGCAAGGATCGTTCCGCGATGATGATGGGCGGGCATCAGCCCAGTGAGCGATGGTGGTGGCGCGCATCGACCTTCGTCGGCGAAGCGGGTGTCGCTATTCCTCCGGCGGTCGCACGGACCAATGAAGAGGTCGCCGCCGCTTTCGCCGCGTCGCGCGGGCCCCAGAGGCTTTCTCCGGTGTGCACGCGCCTTGCGCGCGAAATACCGATGCCGGCCGGGCCAGTGGGCGAGGGGCGGTTCGAGCGCGAGGGCAATGACCGTTCGCGTTTCCGCGCATCGCCGGAGCTGGATCATTTCACGCTGCGCCTTGCCGAACGGCTGCGCGCGGACATGGCTTTGGGTGAAGGCGAGGCCACCGATCTGCTGGCGATCAGCCTGTCGGCCACCGATTATGTCGGTCACAGGATGGGCACGCAGGGTCAGGAAATGTGCGGCCAGCTTCTTGCGCTCGACGCTATGCTGGGCGGCTTCTTCGACCGGCTTGATGCGGCGGGTGTCGACTATGTCGTCGTGCTGTCGGCGGATCATGGCGGTCAGGATCTACCCGAGCGCAGCAACATCCAGGCGAACACTGCCGAACGTGCGGACGCAGCACTGCGCGCGGCCGAAATGGGACGCGCCATCGGCGCGCAGCTCGGCCTGTCAGGCCCGCTGCTGTTCGCCCCCGGCGTGGCGGGAGACCGCTATATCGACCGGGCCTTGTCAGACGATGACCGGGCGCGTGTCCTGGCGGCGGCGGTGGCGGCCTATCGGGCTCATCCACAGGTCGCGGAGGTTTTCACCCGTGCCGAGATCATGGCCGGGCCGGAGCCGGCCGGGCCGCCGGACAGTTGGAGCCCGGTCCAGCGCGTGCGCGCGTCTTTCCATCCGGATCGGTCGGGGGACTTCTTCGTGCTGCTGCGGTCCCGGGTCATGCCCATTCCGACGCCGGGAGTGGATTCCGTCACGACCCACAGTGTCGGCGCGGAGAATGACCGGCGGGTGCCGATCCTGTTCTGGCGGCAGGGCATGGCACCGTTCGAGCAGCCGCAAGCGGTCGAGACCGTGGATATCATGCCGACCCTGTCGGCGCTGATCGGACTGCCGGTGGCGCCGGGCTCGGTGGACGGACGCTGCCTCGATCTGGATGCAGGACCGGCGAGCAGCTGTCCACAATGAGGAAGGGGCCGGTCGCCCGGCCCCTTGCCCGATCAGCAGCTCCGGTCGATCTCGCGGCCGGCAAGCGCGCCGATTGCGCCGCCTATGATCGCACCCGTCGTGCCATTGTCGCGGCCGCGTCCATAACGGCGCCCGCCGCGATCGACCTCGCGCCCGATCAATGCGCCGGCGACTCCGCCGACGATCGCGCCCGTCGTCCCGCTGCCGCAACGATAGCGGCCGCCGCGATTATAACGGTCGTCACGATAATAGCCGCGATTCGAATATCCGCGGCCATAATAGCCGCGATCATAATTGCGGCGGTTGTTGTAGCCCCGCCGACGATCGCCCCGGTAATAATCGCCGGGCCGGTAGCGTCGCGGGCCGTCGCGATAGCCGCGATCATAACCGCGTTCGTAATAGCCGTCGCGATAATGGCCCTGCGCCTCGGCCGAGGCGGGCAGGGCGACAAGAGCGGTGAGCGACGCTGCGGCGCCGAGCAACAATGTCCTGAGCATATACGGGCTCCCTTCAGCAGGGACGCGATACGCCGTCCCGTGCCGCAATGTCGCCATAATGGATGAGCGGCCGATGAACGGCCCGCTCAACGTCATCCCTGCTTCGCGAACCAGTCGACGATGGCGGGCATGTCACGCTCGAACCCGCCGGGGATGTAGATGTTGAGCAGGCCGACAGGTTCGTCGGTCTCGTTGGCGAAATCGTGCATCGTGCCGGCGGGCGCGCGCACGAAGCTGCCCTTCGGCGCGTCGATCCATTCCTCGCCGATCAGGAAGCGCGCCGTGCCTTCGATGACGTAGAACATATCGTCATTGGCTTCGTGGCTGTGCGCGCCGGGACCGGGCGTGTGCGGCTCCAGCCACCATTCGGAGATCGAATAGTCGGACTGCGTTTCGTCCTCATCCGCCTTGAAGATGGCCCGCATAGCGCCGAGGGCATAATGCCGGCCCTCGCGGGGCCCGAGGATGATCGGGGCTGGTGCGCTGTTCATTTGCCGCCGCCCTGCACCGCCGGCACCTCCAGCCCGGTGAAGCGGGCGATGAAGGCATACATGTCGCCATATTCCTCGATCTGCTTGTCGGTCGGCTTGCCGGAGCCGTGGCCGGCGCGCGTCTCGATCCGGATCAGGTGCGGCTGCGGTCCCGCCTCGGCGGCCTGCAGCGCGGCGATATATTTGAAGCTGTGCCCCGGCACGACGCGGTCGTCGGTGTCAGCGGTCGTCACCAGCACGGCAGGATAATTCTCGCCCGAACGGATGTTGTGCAGCGGCGAATAGGCGCGCAGCACGCGGAAATCCGCCTCGCGGTCCGGATAGCCGTAATCGTCCACCCAGTAGCGGCCCGCCGTCCAGCGATCGAAGCGCAGCATGTCCATCACGCCGACGCCAGGGAGCGCGGCGGCGAACAGGTCCGGGCGCTGGTTGATGACCGCGCCGACCAGCAAGCCGCCGTTCGAACGGCCTTCGATGGCGAGCTGCCGGTTGGTGGTGAGTCCTTCGGCGATCATATATTCCGCCGCGCCGATGAAATCGTCGAACACGTTCTGCTTGTTCGCGCGCCGGCCGGCAT
>CAYTMM010000107.1:0-8246 GCA_964438875.1 uncultured Sphingosinicella sp.
GGCGGAAGGGCTGGACCGGATCTTCGTCGAGGCGGGCTTCGAATGGCGCGAGCCGGGCTGCTCGATGTGCCTGGCGATGAACCCGGACAAGGTGCCGCCCGGCGAACGCTGCGCTTCCACCTCCAACCGCAATTTCGTCGGCCGGCAGGGACCGGGCGCGCGCACGCATCTGATGTCGCCGGCGATGGCGGCGGCCGCAGCGGTCAGCGGCCGGCTCGCCGACGTACGTGAACTGGTGACGCCATGAGCACTGTCGAGCGGATCGAGGGCCGCGCTTATCCCTTCGGCCGGCAGAATGTCGATACGGACGTGATCATCCCGGCCGCGCATCTGAAGACGATCACGCGCGCCGGCCTTGGCCAACATGCGTTCGAAACGGTGCGGGCCGAGCCGGGCAATGTGTTCGACGATCCCGACTATGCCGGCGTGCCGATCCTGATCGCCGGCGCAAATTTCGGCTGCGGTTCCAGCCGCGAGCATGCCGCCTGGGCACTCCATGACATGGGCGTGCGGGCCGTGATCGCGCCGGGCTTTTCCGACATCTTTTCCGGCAATGCCTTCAAGAACGGCATCGCGACCGTCGTGCTGCCGCAGGCGGCGATCGACCGGCTGATGGAGGTGGCGCGAGAGCATCCGGTGACGGTGGATCTGGAGACGATGAGCGTCACCACGCCACTGCAGGACCGCTTTACGTTCGAACTGGATCCATTCCGGCGCGACTGTCTGATGCAGGGACTGGACGAGATCGGCCTGACATTGGCGCGCGAGACATCGATCGCGGATTATGAAGCGGGTCATGCGCCCCTGCGCTGGGGCATACCCGCCGCCGCGCGAGCCTGACGGCGCCGCGCGGCGGGGTCATGCGCTGGCCGGTGATCCCGCCTCGCCGACCAGCGCCTGATCAGAAGCCGAGGCTGAGCGACAGCACGACGGCTGAATCGACGCCCGGGCCTCCACCCAGATCGGTATCCACATAAGCAAGACCGAGCGTGGCCGGCCCGACCTCCACCGACGCGCCAAGCGACCAATCCACATAGCTGCCCGTCGGCGACAGGCTGCCGTCCGAATAGCCCAGCTTGGCATTCAGGCTGATCGGGGTGTTCGGGATCGGTGCCGTCCAGTCAGTGTAGATGTAGATGTTGTCGCCATTGCCGGTCGCGCTCTGACTCCAGGCATAATTGACGCCCACCGTCCCTTCGACCGGACCGAAATTGTGGGTAATCGACGCATAGGGCTCGAAGAAGTCGCTGTTGCCGAACGCGCTGTTGCCGTCCGGATAGTAATAATAAAGCAGGCCGACATCGACCGATGTGTTGGCGGCGATATCGCCGCTCCAGCCTACGAAGAAGTTGGTTTCGATCTCGCCATATGTGGGCGTGTCGTCCAGAGACGAACCCCAGATGCCGAAATAGAAGCCGCTTTCATGTTCCAGCGTCAGCCCGGCCTGAACGGCAGGATCCTCATCGGAGAGCGAGATGCCGCGGAAGCGATAATCGGAGACGATCGTGGCGTCGCCGGTCAGGCTGAAACCGCCACCCAGATCGGCGGCGGTGGCGGGCGCTGCGGCTGCAAATGGCAGCAGGCAGGCGGATAGACGAAGCAGAAGCTTGTTGGACATGGGATGACTCCCCCCTTTGTGTTGCGGGTTACCTTTCCCGGCCGCCCGTCGGCAAATTTGCCTTGTTCCGGACGGTCCTCTCCCGTTCGCCGCCGGAGGATTGTCCTCCGGCGGCGTGGTTGTCGTTCCCGATCCTTCAGTGGATCAGAGGTTGTAGGCGCGTTCGCCGTGGTCGGTGATGTCGAGGCCTTCGCGCTCGCCATCCTCGGTGACCCGGAGGCCCACGGTGTACTTGACGATAGCCCAGACGATCGCCGAGCCGATCGCCGACCAGGCGATGGCGAAGAGCACGGCCTTGATCTGGATCCAGGTCTGTGCGCCCATCGCATAATCGTCGCCGCCGAGCCCGCCGAAGAATGGCGCGGCTAGGATGCCGGTGCCGACCGAACCGATGATGCCGGCGACGCCGTGGATGCCGAACACGTCGAGGCTGTCATCCAGCTTCAACTTGTTCTTCAGGCTGGCGACGAACCAGTAGGCGCCCAGTGCGGAGACGAAGCCAAGCAGGATCGCGCCCATCACACCGACTGATCCGGCCGCCGGCGTGATGCCGACAAGACCCGCGATCGCACCGGACGCACCGCCCAGCAGAGAGGGCTTGCCCGAGACGATCCGCTCCGCCAGCAGCCAGGTCAGCACCGCGGCCGCCGGGCAGGCGAGGGTGTTGATCATCGCAAAGGCCGCCGCGCCGTCCGCCGCCAAGGCGGAGCCGCCGTTGAAGCCGAACCAGCCGACCCACAGCAGGCTGGCGCCGATCAGCGTCAGGCCGAGCGAGTGCGGCGGGATCATCTCCTTGAGGAAGCCGATCCGCTTGCCCGCGAAGAGCACGCCGACCACGCCCGCGACACCGGCATTGATGTGGACCACCGTGCCGCCGGCAAAGTCGATCGCGCCCCATTCGGCGATGATGCCGCCGCCCCACACCTGATGCGCGATCGGTGCATAGACGAGAGTGAGCCACAGCGGCGTGAACAGGATGATCGCGGTGAACTTCACCCGCTCCACCAGCGCGCCCACCACGAGCGCCGCGGTGATCGCCGCGAAGGTGGACTGGAAGGAGATGAAGAGCAGTTCCGGAATGGTGCCCGATAGCGTGTCGCCGTCGATCCCCGACAGGAACAGCTTGCCGCCGCCGCCGACGAACGCATTGCCGTCGGAGAAAGCGAGGCTGTAGCCCCAGATGAACCAGACAAGCAGGGCGACGCAGGCGACGCCCAGCACCTGGGTCAGAACGGAAAGCAGATTCTTCGCGCGGACCAGGCCGCCGTAGAACAGCGCAAGGCCCGGCAGGATCATCGCCAGGACCAGCACGGTCGAGGTCAGCATCCAGGCGGTGTCGCCCCCGCTCAGCACCGGAACCTCTGCCGGTGCCGCAGCTTGCGCAGCCGCCGGGAAGAGTAGCGACGGCGCAAGTGTAGCGAGCCCCACAAGGGAGGCGCGGAAACAGGTCAGTCTTGTCATTGCAGCCCCCATGTCAGATCGCATCGTCATTCTGTTCGCCGGTGCGGATCCGTACCGCCTGCGCGATGTCGAGCACGAACAGCTTGCCGTCGCCGATCGAGCCGGTGGACGCGGTCTGCTGGATCGTTTCCAGCACCTTCGGTACCAGATCGCTCGTGACCGCGATGTCCAGCCGCACCTTGGGCACGAAGCTCGTGGTATATTCCGCGCCGCGATAGATTTCGGTTTGTCCCCGTTGCCGACCAAACCCACGCACCTCGGCGATCGTCATGCCCTGAACGCCAATGGCGGCCAGTGCGTCACGAACCTCCTCGAGCTTGTAGGGTTTGATGATGGCGATGATCAGTTTCATGCCGCCCCCTTCGTTTCGGCCGGCGGGAATGCCGGCCTGAAATGGCCTTCCGGCATCGGGCTGAATGCCCGCGCGAAGGCCAGCATACTGGATCGCGTACATTGTTGCGGCGCGTCAACGCTGTGCGATGATTTCACATTAACGTAATCATCATATTGATAATAAATGAGAAATCATTCGCACATTTTCAGGTGCGCCGCAGCATTAAAGGTGAAAGCAACGGGCTGTGGGATTGATGAATCGCGTGCGTGCATGACGGTGACGCCGGCAATTCCGCCTTTTCAAGCAGATGCCTGGAACCGCTGCCTTGATTCTGTCGTCCGCGCTTTTGCGGGCCGAGATGCACCGGCGATTTTAAGAGAACGAGCTGATCATTCTCTCGGGCGAAGAGAAAAGAGTGCGTATCTCATAACGTGGCAAGGAGACGCGACACTTCGGGCGTGACGCGCGCGACGATGGCGTCGACCCCCTGCGCATTGGGGTGGATGCCGTCGGGGAGGAGCAGAGCCGGTTCGGTGATCACCCCGTCGAGGAAGAAGGGGTAGAGGGCCGCACCATGTTGGCGGGCCAGCTCCGGGAAGATCGGGTCGAAGCGAGCGGCATAATCCGGGCCCATATTACGCGGCGCCATCATGCCGGTGACGAGGACCGGGATGTCACGCTGCCGCAGCTCGGCGAGGATGGCGGAAAGGTTGCGGCGCGTTTCGTCGGGGCCGAGGCCGCGCAGCGCGTCATTGCCGCCAAGCCCGACCAGCACGAGATCCGGGCGCCGCTCCAGCCCGTCCAGCGTGAAGGCGAGGCGCTGCAGCGCGGCGGCGGTGGTATCGCCCGAGACGCCGCCATTGACCACACGCGCGGCCACGCCCTGCGCGGCCAGCGCGCGCTGCAAGGCCGGCGCGAAACCCTGATTCTGGTCGAGCTGATAGCCGGCATAGAGACTGTCGCCGAAGGCGAGGACGAGCCGGGCGTCCTCGGCCGGACGGGCGGGCTGGGCGCTTGCCGCGGCCCGGTTGCCGGGCCCTTCGCCGCCCGGCGCGCCGGGTGAACATGCAACGGCCAGTTGAACCGCCAGCACCAGCATCACATATCGCAGCATCACGATCATTCGAGGGATTCCCATTCTATGCGCGGCAAAGCCGGTTCCGATATCGTCATCCGCGCGCGCAATGTCACCCTCACTCTCGGTTCCCGGGAAGCCAGGACGGACGTGCTGAAGGGGATCGACCTCGATATCGCGCGCGGCGAGAGCGTGGCGATCCTCGGCCCCTCCGGTTCCGGCAAATCCTCGCTGATGGCGATCTTGACCGGGCTGGAGCGCGCCAGCGGCGGCGCGGTCGAGGTGGCCGGCGTGGATTACGGGCCGCTGGGCGAGGACGCGCTGGCGCTGGCGCGGCGCGGGCGGATCGGCATCGTGCTGCAGAGTTTCCATCTGCTGCCGACCATGACCGCGCTGGAGAATGTCGCGGTGCCGATGGAGCTGGCAGGGATCGACGATCCGTTCGGTAAGGCGGCGCGCGAGTTGGAGGCGGTCGGTCTCGGCCATCGCCTCACTCATTATCCCGCGCAGCTGTCCGGCGGCGAGCAGCAGCGCGTCGCCATCGCCCGCGCCGTCGCGCCCGGCCCCGACATTATCTTCGCCGACGAGCCGACCGGCAATCTGGACGGCAAGACCGGGGCGGCGATCATCGATCTGCTCTTCGCCCGCAAGGAGGCGGCCGGGGCGACGATGATCATCATCACGCATGACCGGGAGCTGGCCGCGCGCTGTGGCCGGGTGGTCGAGATGCAGGACGGGCTGGTCGCGCTGGACCGCGCCGCGTGAGCGCCGGCGGCTGGCGCCTCGCGCTTACCCTGGCGCGGCGCGATCTCAACGCGGGCCTGCAAGGGCTGCGGCTGCTCTTCGTCTGCCTGTTCCTCGGCGTCGCGACTTTGGCGGCGATCGGCAGCCTGACTGCGGCGATCACCACGGAGCTTTCCACGCGCGGCCAATCCATCCTGGGCGGCGATGTCGAAGTGCAGATGACCCAGCGCGAGGCGACGGACGAGGAGAAGGCCGCCTTTCGCGCCACAGGCGAGATGAGCGAGACGATCCGGATGCGCGCCATGGCGCAGCGGGCCGATACGGCGGACGGGGAGGGGGCGATCCTCACCGAGCTGAAGGCGGTGGACGGCCTCTATCCGCTTTACGGCACCCTGACGGTCGACGACGGCACGCCCGCGCCGGGGTTGGGGGCAGAAGACATCCTGATCACCCCGGCCTTGGCCGAGCGGATGAACCTGCGCGTGGGCGACAGCCTGCGTTACGGCACCGCGCCGTTCCGCATCGCGGCGATCATCGCCGAGGAGCCGGACCGGCTGGGCGAGGGTTTCACGCTGGGGCCGGTCGCGCTCGTCTCGATGGACGGGCTGGCGCGCACCGGGCTGGTCCAGCCGGGGAGCCTCTTCACCAGCAAATACCGCATCCGCCTGCCCGGCAATGTCTCGCCGGAAACCGTCGCCGATCGATTGCGCGACGAAAATCCCTCGGCCAGCTGGCAGATCCGCACGCGCGATCGCGCCGCGCCGGGCGCCAACCGCTTCTTCACGCGGATGGGCCAGTTCCTCGGCCTGATCGGGCTGGCCGCGCTCATCATCGCTGGGATCGGGGTCAGCAACGGCGTCTCCTCCTATCTGCGGCTCAAGCGCGGCGGCATTGCTACGCTGAAGGCGTTGGGCGCGACCTCCAAGGACGTGTCGCGCATCTATCTGGCGCAGATCTTCATGGTCGCCTCAGTCGCAGTGGTGACGGGGCTGCTGGTCGGGGCGCTGCTGCCGCCTTTGCTGATCGCGCTGGCGGGCGATGTGCTGCCGGTGCGGCCGGGCTTCGCCATACACTGGCTGCCGCTGGCGACCAGCGCCGCCTACGGCCTCCTCGTCGCCTATATGTTCGTTCTGCCGCCGCTGGCGCGCGCGCGGATGTTCCCGGTCGCGACCCTGTTCCGCGACGGGCTGGAGGAAGGCGCGCGGATGGACCGCAGGAGCCTGCTCCTCGCCGGTCTGGCCGGGCTCGCCGTGGTGGCGCTGGCGGTCGGGACGGCGCGCGATCCGCTCTTCGCCGCCGGGGTGCTGGGCGCCGTCGCGGTGGTCTTCCTCATCCTCTATGGCATCGGTCATGCCGTGCGATGGGCGGCAAAGCGCGTGCCGCAATCGCGCCGGCCGCTGTTGCGCCTTGCCATTGCCGGACTGCACCGGCCCGGCGCGCAGACCGTGGCGCTGGTCATCGCGCTCGGCCTCGCGCTCACCTTGTTCGTCGCTCTGGCCGGCATCCAGACCAGCCTTTCGGCGGAGATCGCGCGCAGCGTACCGGAGCGCGCGCCGAACCAGTTCGTGCTCGATATCCCGTCGGCCGAAAGGGGCCGTTTCGAAAGCCTCGTGCAGCAGGCCGCGCCAGGCGCTGAGGTCAATGTCGTGCCTACCTTGCGCGGCACGATCGTAGCCTTCGGCGGCCAGCGCGTCGCCGATCTGACCGAGCTGCCCGATGGCGCCTGGTTCCTGCGCGGCGAACGCGGCGTCACCTACAGCGCCGAACTGCCGCAGGGCAGCGACCTGGTCGCCGGTCAATGGTGGCCCGCCGATTATGCCGGCCCGCCGGTCCTGTCGCTGGACCGCGAGGCGGCGGGCGTGATGGGCGTCGGCGTCGGCGACACGCTCATTGTCAGCGTGCTGGGGCGTGAGATCGAGGCGCGGATCGCCTCATTGCGCGAAATCCACTGGGACACGATGGGCTTCAACTATCTGATGGTCTTCCCGCCCTCTGTTCTGCAAAGCGCGCCGCACAGCCTGGCCGCCACGATCGGCATGGACGCGGCACGCGAAAGCGCCGTCTCGCGCGCGCTGCTCGGCGCCTTTCCCTCCGTCTCGATCATCGCGGTGGGTGAGATCATCGAGCAGGTCGGCACGATCATGTCGCAAATGTCGGTGGCGATCCTGCTCTCCGCATCGGTCGCGATCCTGGCCGGTATCGCGGTGCTGATCGGCGCGATCGCCGCAGCGCGGCAGGCGCGCAGCTATGACAGCGTGATCCTGAAAACCCTGGGTGCGACGCGCTGGCAGATATTGGGCGCGCAGGCGCTGGAATATGTCCTGCTCGCCGCGATCCTCGCCGCAGTGTCGCTGGCGCTTGGGCTAACCGGGGCCTGGTATGTGATCGTCGGCATTTTCGATTTCGGCTGGAGCCCGGACTGGGCGGTGGTGCTCGGCACGCTCGCGGGTGGCGCGGTGCTGACGCTCGGCATCGGCCTGCTCGGCTCGCTGCCCTTGCTCTCGATCCGGCCAGCGACCGCGCTCAGGCAGCTCTAGCGCGGCGGATTGTACCGCTGGTCCAGCTCGGCGCATTCCGCGCGCTCCGGCCGCCGCTCGCAGCGCCGGGCGAGGCGGCCGAGCCGCTCCTCCTCGCGCCGCAATTCGCGCCCGCGCCGTTCGTCCGCCTCGGACTGGCTGGTGGTCACCGCGTCCACGCCGGCCCCCACAGCGCGCACCGGCAGGGTGACGACATTCACCGCCGTGCGCGCGACGCAGCCGGATAGGGTGAGGGCGAGACTCAGGAGAAGGACGGTGCGCATGGCCTCCTTCTAGCATGGCGGGCGCATGTGTGTCAGGTCGGCCCCATCCTGGCTCTCGCTCTTCTCTCACCATCCGAAGGTGACACCTGCTCTGCCGCCTGTTGATCCACGAACTGTGGATCCAGCGATGCCGCCTGAGATCCAGACGCGGTCGGTGACGCGGGCGACGGCGGAGGTGGAGAAGCCCTGTTCGCCGCGATAGGTGGCGAGGTTG
>CAYTMM010000108.1:0-8054 GCA_964438875.1 uncultured Sphingosinicella sp.
GGCCAGCATCCGGATGATTTTGCCGATCGACTGGCGGAAAGGCTGCACGCATATGGCATCACAGCCGATGGCGCCGCGCCGATCCATGTCGTCCAGGCCGCCCGGTCGCGCCGCGCCGCATTATCCGGCATCATTCTTCCCACTGGCGCGCCGGTGCCCCGACCGTCGGGCTGCCGTCGGAGCTGTGATTGGCTGACACTGAGCATCACGATCGTCGATCGCCGCACGGGCGCGGAGCATTTCCGTGGTTCCGCACACATGATGGTCCGGCGTCAGAGCGAGAATAAGACATGGGCCGAGCTGATCGATGCCTTGCTGCCGCTCAACCCCGAGACAGGTGGGCCGCAAGACTGAACCGTTCGTACAATCCGATTAATCCAGGGGCTGCTCTAAGGGCAGGCGCAATGTGAAGGTGCTGCCGGCCCCGACCGTGCTTTCGATCGCGATCGTGCCGCCATGCCGGGCGACAACCTTGTAAACGAAGCTCAGGCCGAGCCCGGCGCCGCCTTGCCCGTCGGCGGCTGCATGGCGTCTGAAGCGCTCGAACAAGGTCGCGGCGATCTCCGGCTCAATTCCCTTGCCCTTGTCGCGGATGCTGCACGACGCCATCGGCCCTACGTCGGCGTCTTCCCGGTCGAGGTTGCATTCCAAGCGGCTGCCTTCCGGGCTGTATTTGATCGCGTTGTCGAGGAGGTTGATGAACGTGCGGGTGAGGAGCGACGCTTCGCCCTTGATCGGCAATTCCCGCTCGTCGCCCTTGATGGCGACGTCCATCTTTCTCTGGGCGATCTGCGGCCAGACTTCGTCGATGGCGTTTTTCAGCAGGTCGACCAGATCGAGCGGCGCAGGTTCGAAGACGAGCAGTTCGGCCCGGGCCAGGTGAACCACGCCATCGGCCAGCTCCAGCGTGCGCCGCGCATAATGATCGATGCGTACACCCAGCGCGGGTTCCATCTGGTCCGGCGATGCCGTCGATGTCAGCGCCAAAATTGAAGCCTGCGGCGAGCGGATGTCGTGTGTCAGGAAACGCAGCATGTCGTCGCGCTGTCGCTGGGCTGTCTTGAACTCCGTGACGTCGCTGAGCCGCGCGATCCAACCGCCGGTTTTCCCGTCTTCGTCCCTGAACGGCGCGATCAGCACGTCGAATGTGCGAGTGTCGGGCATTACCGCTTCGAAGCGGGCGCCCGTATCGGGTGGGGGCCAATGGCTCAGGTCGCCGTCGCCTGCGCCGCGGAGACCGGAGAGGAGGGCACGAAAGCCGGGCGGTGCATTCGCTGAGCCCAGGAGGTTTTGCGCGCCTCGGTTCGCCAGCGCGATGTCTCCGTCCGGCTCCAGCACGAAGAAGGCGTCGGGCAGGCGGTCCATGCTGTCCCGCAGAAACCGGCGGGTCATCCTGAGCTGGGTGACGGTTTCGCCGAGCAGCATGGTTTCGCGCATGACGGGATCGGTTGGCGTCGGCATCTGACGCAGCGATGCGAGGCCTTCCGGCTCGTCGCGCAGACGCTCCAGCTCATCCACCATATAGGCGCTGACCGAGCTCAGCCGTCGCCATCCCCAGAACGGATAGATCAGCAAGAGAGCGATCAGGGCAGGCGTGGGAGCAATCCAAATGCGCAGCAGAAGGAGCGCGGCGGCGCTGGCGGCGAGGACCAGGCTTGCGAGTGCGATCGCCAGCAGGATGTTGGCGAACGGCCGCAGGCGCCTGAGCGACAGGAGCAGCAGCCAGAGCGGGAGCAGGCCGGCTGCAATCCGGACGGCGAGGCTGGCCTCGACGATGAGCCTGTCATGCATCAGTGCGTCGAGCAGGTTTGCCTGGATTTCGATCCCCGGCATGACGCCTTCGATTCCGGCGCCCGGCACGGGATGGCGATCGCCCAGGCCCTGCGCGGACGCGCCGACCAGCACGATGCGATTCCGCACCAGCTCCGTCGGAATCTCGCCGCGCAGCACGGACGCGGCGGACAAGGCGGGATAGCTTCCCGCTGGACCGGCGAAGGGGATCATGACCTGTTCGGTCGGTCGATCATCTGCCCCGCTTGGGTCGCCCAGATTTCGGCTCAGCACGGACATCAGGTGCGGCCATCTCCTGACGCCGTCCCGTTCGACCAGATCGATACGCCGGATGCGACCGTCCGCGTCGGCGCGAAGATTGACATGACCAAGCCCGGCCGCAGCCGCGCGCAGCGGCGGGACCGGGGGAAGGAGCTGAAAACGCGTCCCGTCCCAACCGGGCGAATCCAGCAAATGCGGCAGATAGACCGCGCCGGACCGCCGCATCGCGCCTGCAAGCACTTCGTCCTGAGGCGAGGGCTCCACAAACAGCACGTCATAGGCGACGGCGCGGGCGCCGGCATCGGCCAGCCTTTCGATCAGTGTGGCATGGCGGTCGCGTGGCCAGGGCCAGCGCCCCGCCTCTTGAAGGCTCTGGCTGTCGATCGTCACCAGCAGGATCGCCGGGTCGGGTTCATGCTGGGCCAGTTGCAGCAATTGATCATAAACCAGCCCGTCGAGGCGCTCGCCGATGCGGCCTTGGATCAGGCCGAGCACCATCACACTCGAAAGAATGGCGACCAGCCACCATTCCATGGTGATACGGCGCGCCCCGAAACGGTTCATTCGGTCGGGCTGACGATCAGTTGCTCCGTCGGCGACCAGTGAGCATGGATGTCGCCATTCTCATATATGATGCTCATAACCCGCCACACATAGCGGCCCGGCGCCAGATCGGTGATCGTGACATGGTCCTCAGCCAAGTCGATCAGATCGACAACAGGCAGCTCCGGAGTGTCCTCCTGCATGAGCTGAAATCGGAAGCGCGGACGGCCTTCTCCTTCCGCGACCCAGCGGAACAGATATTCCAGGCCGAGATCGGTCCGGCTCGCTGCTGTGTTTCCGGAGATGCTCTGGAGACGGCGGCGGAAGCTATAGGTCGCAGGCATGCCTTCAAGGTCGTCGGCGCTGATCGCCGAGGCGCGGGCGAACCAGGTGCCGTCCGGTACGGACAGAACATTGATGTTCGGCCCATCGGACAGAGTCTCGTCGACCACGTCCACGAAGCCTGCGTCGGACGCAATCTGCAGCCGATAGCGTACGGCCGCTTCCTGCGGGACGATGTTGAACAGGAGCTGTGGTTCGCTCTGTACGGCTCCTGGCTGTTCGAATGCCGGCGCGGGCAAGAGGGCCGCCGGTGTCCCGATCGCGTTCGGCATGGCCATCGCGCCATATCCCGCGGCCAGATCGACGGCATCGTCGCCGCCTGAAGCGGAAAAGACGACGACGCCCTCCAGAACTTCGGTGGCGCCGCGTGATGTCTCCGGGTCGTAACGGGCACGGAATTCGGTTCCTCTAACAGCCGAGACTGCGACCGGGCTGGTAATGCTGAAATCCCGGTTTTCTCCGGAAGCCGGGGGCACCACCGCGCGTGCACGCCCCTGCACGAGTTCAAACCTGCGTTCCGATATGCCCGTCATGATCGTGCGGCGCAGCCGATTGACTGCGATCTGGCTTTGCGACGGCAGCGACACCCGTGCTCCGTCCGGCAGCCGTAACGTCACGAACGCGTTGGCGCCCGTTGCGATAATGTCCGCTTCGTTGATCGTCGCACCGACTTGCGCCTGCCGCGCCTGTCCTTGCGAGACGATTCGGATATCACCGCGCGCCGCCGCGACGATCGCGGTGAGGGGCTCATGTCGCAGCAGGCGCCGCGGGACGCGCAGCGATCGACCGATCGGCAGGCGATAGGGGTCCGCGATCCGGTTCAGCCGCTGGACAACCGCATAATCGGAAGTGCGCACGAAATAACGCTCGGCCAAGGCATAGAGATTGTCTCCGGCTCTGACGGTGTAGGTGATTTCCTGCGCCTCGTGCTCCGCGGCTGCCGGAGCGGCCAGGAGCGCGATCGCCAGTACCAGCACCTGCACGAAGGCCGGCAACCTGTTCATTGCTCTTCCCCGTCGACACCCTCCAGCCGATAACCATAGGCATAGACGGGAACGAGACGAAAGCCGTTCGCAGCCCGCAGGTGAAGTTTGTTGCGGAGCTTGGAAATATGCGCGTCGAGCGTGCGGGTCTGCAAGTTTGCGCCACTGCCCCAAACGGCTTCAAAGATGTAAGAGCGCGACAATGTCCGGTTCCGGTTCCGGAAGAGCAGCAACGCCAACGCGAACTCCTTGGCGGTCAAATGAATGCTATTGCCGTCCACTGTGACGGTTTCTGCAATCATGTCGAACGCAAACTCTCCATAGGTCTGTCTGCGCTCGCGCGATGGTTCGGGATAGGCGCGCCGGCACAGCGCCTCGATTCGCGCCAGCAGCACCGCGGGCTGGACGGGCTTTATCACATATTCGTCCGCGCCGGCTTTCAGCGCCGCGACGATGTCCTCCTCTGCCGCGCGCGCCGTCATCATGATGATCGGCACGCTGCCGCCATGCTCTTCGCGCACCCATCGGATCACGTCGAACCCGGTCATGTCCGGCACGTTCCAGTCGAGCACGAGGAGATCCGCCGTCTCATGCGTCAGGAACCGGATCAGTCGTTGGCCACTTTGAAAGAGGAAGCAGCGTTTGCCATCGCTCGACAGAATGCTTTCGAGCTGCTGCGCCAATGCGGTGTCGTCTTCCAGTATACCGACCCGCATTCCTCTCTCTCCCTCCTGTCCATGTTCCATGAGAATATTTCCCGGCGATCGCCATAGCAGGGTCGTCGAAGCGCGCCATCGCGGGGAAGTCACAGGTTGACAATCCTTTACAATCTTGCCTTATCTGAAAAATAATTATTATATATCAATGTGTTAAATAATAATATCAGGTCAAAAATTGGCAATGCAATGTAAAACAGGTTGAAATCGGACCGTGATGACCGTGCGCAATCGGGGTTTGCCGCGTATCGGCCCGCGCCTCGATCGATTGTTGCGGGGCCGGGGAAGTGCTGAATCTGTTTTCGAAGCTGCGTACGTATGTGGCGCGCGCATCGCATGTTTTGGTGCTGGGGGGTGTCGCACTGGCTGCCGCCCCGGCCATGGCGGCGGATCTTCAGGTCTCGGACTATACGCTGACGCCGGACCCCGTGCCCAACGGGGCGAACACCGAATTCACGATCCGCCTGGCGAATAACGGTCCGTCCACCGTCGACGACGCCGTCGTCACGATCGCCATTTCCAACCGGTTCAGCGTCAATCCCGGCGACATCCCGGCTTTCTGCTCCGTTTCGGGAGCGATCGGTGCGCAGACGCTGACCTGCAACCTGTCCTCCTTCGCCCCCGGCGACCGCAATCTCACTTATTCCGCCACGGCCATTGCCGTCGGCTCGAGCAACACCACCGCCACTATTTCCAGCGCCACAGTGGCGGATCCCAATCCGGCCAATAACAGCCTCACAGTCGCCCCTGCGGTGCAGAACGGCGCCGATCTCTCCGTTACGAAGGATGACGGGTTGGGCGGCGAGCCCGTCGGCGCGGGCGCGGTGATTTCCTATCAACTCGTCGTCACCAATGCCGGCCCCGACGCCACAGGAGCGATCCGGCTGACCGACAACCTCCCGCCGGCGACCGATTTCGACTATCAGTCCGCGACTGGGACGGGCTGGTCCTGTTCGCGGTCCGGCACGACGGTGACGTGCGATTATGGCGGCGCGG
This sequence comes from uncultured Sphingosinicella sp., assembly GCA_964438875.1. Taxonomy (GTDB): domain Bacteria; phylum Pseudomonadota; class Alphaproteobacteria; order Sphingomonadales; family Sphingomonadaceae; genus Allosphingosinicella. The sequence goes on from CAYTMM010000108.1 coordinate 5,633, forward strand.
CTGTTACGGGCCCGTTGCCTCCCGTGACGATCACCGGCCGGGTCATCCGGCAATCGAGTGGAACCATCACCAACAACGCCTTCGCGTCTCTGACCAGCCCGCTGGTGCTCGATCCGGACGCGGACAACAACGCCGCCACCCCGGTTGTCACCACGATCGTCGAAGGTAGTGACCTGCGCGCCGCGAAGTCGATGCCAGCAACAATCGTGCAGGGGACGACCGAGACGGTCACGCTAACCGTGTTCAACGACGGGCCGCTGACCGTGACTGGGGCGGTGATCACCGATACCTTTGCCGACAATCTGACCATTGGTACGTTGCCGGTCGGTTGCACCGCCGTGGGGCAGACGGTCACCTGCGACGCAGGCACGCTGACGGATGGCCAGAATCGTGTCTTCCAGATTCCGGTGACGGCGACCGCGCCCACGCCCGGCAATGTGGTCAACAGCGCGACCGTCACGATTCCCGGCACGCTGGTCGATCCGAATCCGGCGAACAATACCGCGACCGCGACCTATCGTGTCGTCGTGCCCACAGCCGATCTCAGTCTCACCAAAACCAAGACGCCCAATCCCGTCGCGGCGGGCGAGAACATGACCAGCACCATCGTCGTGCGCAACAATGGCCCGGCCATCCTGAACTACAGTCCGGCCTCGCCACTGCGCGTGACGGACACGGTTTCCGCCGACGAGACTTATGTGTCGAACAATCCGGCCTGGAGCTGCGCGCAGGCCGGCAACGTCATCACCTGCGAGACCACCGGTACGGGCACGTTGGCCGTCAACGGCACGATCACCCTGTCGCTCGTCACCCGCGCGAGCGAGACCGCAAACGCCAATCTGGTCAACACCGCCTGCACCGGCGCGAGCGGCGGTTCGGGCGCGACCCCGGCGGATACCAATGCCGCGAACGACTGCACTGGCGCGGGCGTGCGCGCGACGACCACCTCCACCGATCTCACGGTCGTGAAGGAAGTTGCGCTCGATCCGGCCGGGCCGTGGAGCCAGACGCCTGCGATCACCATCCCGGCGAACACGACCAGCTTCTATATCCGTTTGCGTGCGACCAATCTCGGTACGGAGGCGGCCGGCACGGTGGTCGTCACCGACACGCTGCCCAACGCGCTCAACACGGGCGGCTTCACCACTGGCTTTGCCGGTGTTAGCGCGACCGATGGCAGCACGGCGTACAATGCGTCCAACGGCCGCATCACCTGGACGTTCAGCGATCTCGCCGCAGGCGCAAGCGAAACGGCAATTGTGCGGATCAATCGGCCGTTCAACAGTGGATCGTTCACCAATACGGCGACGATCACTTCGCCCGACACGATCGACACCAATAACGCCAACAATAGCTCGTCCGCGCTCTATACGGTCGAAGCGCTGGCCGACATGGCGGTGACAGCTAAGAGCATCTCCCCCAATCCGGCGCAGGTAGGCGTGATCTCCACCTACACGATCAGCGTGCGCAACAACGGTGCGAACCCGGCCGCGACCGTCGTCGTCACCGATGTCATCGATCCGGCCCGGTTCGAGCTGGTCGGGAATCCCACGTCGACGAAGCCCGGCAGCGCGTGCAGCAATGATCCGGTGACGGGCACCGTCACCTGCAACATGGATCAGTTCACCCGCGGCCAGGCGTTCCAGGTGCTGCAGCAGGTGCGTCCGCGCTATCCGTTCGGCGGTGCGGTCAGCGGCTTCCCGATCCCGCATGTGAACACAGCCGAGGTGACCACCACGACGGTGGACAGCAACCCCGCTAACGACAGCTTCGACCTGAACCACAACGTGACCGCGCCGGAATTCGATCTGGCCGTGACCAAGCAGGAGCCGAGCCCGGAATTCGATCCGAGGCGGTTCGGCGACGATCTCGTCTATGACGTGCGGGTTTCCAATTTCGGACCGTCGCGCGCCAGCAACGTGGTCATCACCGACATCCCGCAGCCGCCGGCCGGTTACACGATGACGTTCGACGGTTTCGAGATCAATCCGGTTGCCGCGAACAGTGGGCTGACACTCTATAACCCGCCGTCGCCGGACTGCGTCGCCGCCGGTGCGAATATCGAATGCCGGCTGCACAACACGCTGCCCTCGGCCAATTATCTCGATCCGCTGCGGCAGACGATCTTCCGCCTGCGTTTCACGCCGGCCGGCGATGCGCCGACCGGGCCGCTTACCTTCACCAACGAAGTGCGGGTCACCGCGCTCGAGCAGGACAATATCACCACCAGTCAGGCGGATTCCCAACTTGCCAACAACCGCGCGGTGCAGACGACGACCGTCCTGCCTTCGGCGGATCTCGAAGTGGTGTCCAAGACCACGATCACGCCTTCTCCGGCGAGCATCAACCAGCCGATCGAATATGCCATCCTGATCCGCAACAACGGCATTTCGCCGACCACGCAGGTGCGCGTCACCGATCA